>NZ_BAFQ01000022.1 GCF_000308375.1 Nocardia aobensis NBRC 100429
CTCGCTGTCGATCACCCGCGCGCCGCTGGAATCCTTGGTGTCGCGCGCCCATTCGGTGGTCTGCGCGACCGCCAGCGCCAGCGGCGCCGCCGAGGTCAGCGCCACCCGCTCGTGGTTGAGCTGATTGGTGACCAGCGCCCAGCCGCCGTTCTCGGGGCCGACCATCGCCGAATGCGGCACCCGCACGTCCTGGTAGTAGGTGGCGCTGGTGTCGGGCCCGGCCATCGTGTGCACGGGGGTCCAGGAGAAGCCCTCGGCCGAGGTCGGCACGATGAACATGCTGATGCCCTTGTGCTTCTTGGCGGACGGATCGGTGCGGGCGGCCAGCCAGATGTAGTCGGCGTACTGGATGAGGCTGGTCCACATCTTCTGGCCGTTGATCACCCAGTCGTCACCGTCGCGGACCGCGGTGGTGCGCAGCGACGCCAGGTCGGTGCCCGCGCCGGGCTCGGAATAACCGATGGAGAAGTGCAATTCGCCCGCGGAGATCTTGGGCAGGAAGAACTTCTTCTGCTCCTCGGTGCCGTAGTGCATGATCGTCGGCGCCACCGAGTTGATGGTCAGGAACGGCACCGGCGCACCCGCGACGGCCGCCTCGTCGGTGAAGATCAGCTGATCCATCGTCGAGCGATCCTGGCCGCCGTACTCCTTGGGCCAGCCGAGGGTGAGCCAGCCGTCGTGGCCCATCTGCTGCACGACCTCGCGGTAGACGTTGCCGTGCCCGTACTCACCGGTCTGCGACGACAAGGCCTCGCGGCGCTCCGGCGTGATCAGCTTGGCGAAATATTCGCGGAGCTCGGCGCGCAGCTGCTCCTGTTGCTCGGTATAAGCAATCCGCATGGCGGTTACCTCGTACTCGGTGATGTGATGGCGGATGTGACGACATCGCCCCTGTGACGATCGGTCCGGCGACGGTCTGCGCTGGGCCGATCTGCCCTGACGTCGATCATTGCATATCTACTGAAACATGTTCCAGTATGGAAACCGAATCCGGCCGCTTCGGCCGCAGCGTCCCGGCCGGGCTTGTAGGCTCGGCACTACCTGGTGGTGAAGGAGTTATCAATGAAGGTCAGTGTGGATTTCGACCAGTGCGAGGCCAACGGAATCTGTGTCGGAATCGCCCCCGACGTCTTCGAACTCGACGATGAGGACCAGCTGCACATCCTCACCGCCGACGTGCCCGAGGACCGGCTCTCAGACGTCGAGACGGCTGTCGCGCAATGCCCGAAGGCTGCCCTGCGGTTGCAGTGAAATGGATGCTTGCCGATAACTGGAACACGTTCTAGAGTCACGGCGTGAGTGAATCGTCGAATCAGCCGGGGACGGATCTGTCCGGCAAGGTAGCGATCGTGACCGGAGCCGGCGCGGGCCTCGGCCGGGCCGAAGCGCTGGCACTGGCCGGGGCCGGCGCCTCGGTGGTGGTCAACGATCTGGCCGAAAGCGATGCGGTGGCCGCCACCCTCGCCGATATTCGCGCGCTCGGCGCGAAAGCGGAATTCGTGGGTGGCAGTGTGGCCGAGCGCGCCACCGCCGACGCCCTGATTCGTACCGCGGACGAGACCTTCGGCGGTGTGGACATCGTCGTCAACAATGCGGGAATCGTCCGCGACCGCATGCTTTTCAATCTCTCCGACGAGGACTGGGACGCGGTCCTCGCGGTCCATCTGCGCGGCCATTTCCTGTTGTCGCGTAATGCCGCCGCCTACTGGCGTGGTAAATCGAAGGAATCCGGTGCTCCAATTTACGGGCGCCTGATCAACACATCGTCGGAAGCCGGTTTGCTGGGTCCGGAAGGGCAGCCGAATTACGCGGCCGCGAAAGCCGGAATCACCGCGCTGACGCTGTCCGCCTCGCGCGGTTTGTCGCGATACGGCGTGCGTGCCAACGCCATCTGCCCGCGGGCCCGGACCGCCATGACGGAATCGGTCTTCTCCGCCGCTCCCGAAGGGGATGTGGACCCGCTGGCGCCCGAGCATGTCGCCCGCCTGGTCGCCTACCTGGCCTCCCCGGGCGCCGACGCGATCAACGGTCAGGTCTTCGTCGTGTACGGCCCGATGGTCGCGCTGATGGCCGCGCCCGAAGTCGAGGCTCGCTTCGACGCCGCCGGCGCGGAATGGAGTGCGGACGCGCTGGCCGACACACTCGGCACCTACTTCGCCGAGCGCCCCGCCGGGCGTACGTTTTCTGCGAGTTCGCTGCACGATCTCGGCTGATTATCAGGTGCAGGTCGTCCGACCAACTCCGGTTGATCGGCGGTCTCGCACTTGGTAGACATGGGGGTCGATGGTTGTGGGGTGCCTCACAAAGGCGTTCTGTACACCGTATGAACCTGTTCTAGCTTCGGAGCTGAAGCTCGGATGAAAAGAGCAGGTCAAAAATGTCAAATTCTCTTCCGATTCGATGTGAACGTGTTCTAATCTTCGGAGCGGAAGAGGTGTGGAGGCTCGCTGGCGCAACGTTGCGCGCACGGGTCGGCAAGGAGGAATCGCGGAATGAACGAGGTTCTTGCCGTGCCGTTGCGTGCGGTCGGCGGGTTCTTCGAACTCGTGGCCGCTGTGGCGCGGGCCTTGATACGTCCGCCATTTCAGCGACGGGAATTCGTCGACCAGTCGTGGTTCGTCGCACGAGTGTCGATCATCCCGACCATCCTGGTCGCGATCCCGTTCACGGTTCTGGTGAGCTTTACGCTGAATATTCTGTTGCGCGAAATCGGCGCGGCCGATCTCTCCGGCGCGGGCGCCGCATTCGGAACGGTCACCCAGGTCGGTCCGATCGTGACGGTGCTGATCGTCGCCGGCGCCGGCGCCACCGCGATCTGCGCCGACCTGGGCGCTCGCACGATCCGGGAAGAAATCGACGCCATGAAGGTGCTCGGCATCGACCCGATCCATCGCCTGGTGGTGCCGCGCGTACTCGCCTCGATGTTCGTCGCGGCGCTGCTCAACGGCCTGGTCTCGACGATCGGCATCGCCGGCGGCTTCCTGTTCTCGGTGCTCCTGCAGGGAGTCAACCCCGGCGCCTTCGTCAACGGGCTCACCCTGCTCACCCATACGCCGGAGCTGGTGATCTCCGAGGTCAAGGCCGCGCTGTTCGGTCTGATCGCCGGACTGATGGCCTGCTACCTCGGCCTCAACGTCAAGGGCGGTCCCAAGAGTGTGGGTGACGCGGTCAACCAGACGGTGGTTTTCTCCTTCATGGCTCTGTTCGTGGTGAACGTCGTGGTCACCGCCGTCGGCATCAAGTTCACGGTGCGGTGATCCGATGGCGTTCGTAATCCAGTCCCGCTTCCCCCGTACTGTTCGACGCGTGCGGCGGGTTTCGAGTTCGATGGACGGAATCGGGCATCACGCCCAGTTCTACGGCAGGTCGTTGGCCTCGGTACCGAAGGCATTCACGCACTACCGCACCGAAACCATTCGCCTGATCGCCGAAATCAGCATGGGCACAGGCGCTTTGGCGGTGATCGGCGGCACGGTGGTGATCGTCGGCTTCCTCACCCTGTTCACCGGCGGCACCATCGCGGTGCAGGGCTACAGCTCGCTGGGCAATATCGGTGTCGAGGCGCTGACCGGATTCTTCGCCGCATTCCTCAATGTGCGGATCGCGGCACCGGTGATCTCGGGCATCGGATTGGCGGCGACCATCGGCGCCGGTGCGACGGCCCAGCTGGGCGCCATGCGGGTGGCCGAGGAGATCGACGCGCTGGAATCCATGGCGATCCGGCCGATGCCCTTCCTGGTCGGCACCCGTGTGCTGGCGGGCATGATCGCGATCGTTCCGCTCTACGCACTGGCGGTCATCGCCTCGTTCGTCGCGAGCCGCTTCGCCACGGTCGTCATCTACGGCCAGTCGGCCGGTGTGTACGACCATTACTTCTCCACATTCCTGATTCCCAGTGACATCCTGTGGTCGTTCGTGCAGGCGATCCTCATGGCCTTGGCGGTCATGATGATTCACACCTACTACGGCTACAACGCGACCGGTGGACCGGTCGGTGTCGGAATCGCGGTCGGAAACGCGGTGCGCGCCTCGCTGGTGGCAGTGGTGTCGGTGACCCTGCTGATGTCGCTGGCGATCTACGGCACCTCCGGCAACTTCCATCTCTCCGGGTAGGCGGTATGGCGGCAAATAAACTCGTCGAAAAGGAAGGCGCCGGTAAGTTTTTCGGCGCCGGATGGGGTGTCAAGCTTTCGGGGGTGGCGCTGATTCTGTTTCTGGCCGCGATCGTCGCTGTCGCTCTGACGATGTTCGTGGGCGGATTCACCACCTCGAAACCGGTCTATCTCGACGCCCCGCGCGCGGGCCTGGTGATGGACAAGGACGCGAAGGTCAAGATCCGCGGTGTGCAGATCGGCCACGTCTCCGATATCGCGTACACCGGCGACCAGGCTCGGCTGACCCTCGCGATGGACCCCGATCAACTGAAGATGGTGCCGGCGAACTCGACCGTCGATATTCGGTCGACCACGGTCTTCGGCGCCAAATACGTGAACTTCGTCGAGCCGGAGGTCCCCTCCGCGCAGCATCTGCAGGCCGGCGCCACGTTGACCGCGCAGTCGGTGACCGTCGAATTCAATACGCTGTTCCAGCATTTGACCGAGGTACTCGGCAAGATCGCGCCGGAGAAACTGAACGCGACGCTGACCGCGCTCGGCACCGCATTACAGGGCCGCGGCGACAAACTCGGTCAACTGCTGGTCGACAGTGACGAATATCTGCGCGATATCAATCCGAGCCTGCCGGATCTGCAGCGCGATCTGCAGACGTCGGTGGGAGTCACCAATCTGTACGCCGACACCGCGCCGAACCTGTTGCGCACGACCGACAATGCGGCCGTGACGAGCAGGACCCTCGTCGACCACAAGGACAGCCTCGACGCCGTGCTGCTGAATCTGATCGGCCTGGCCGACACCACGGGCGCGGTGCTGAAGGAGAACGAGAACGGCCTGTCGACGGCCCTGGATGTGTTGCGGCCGACGGCCGAACTGCTCAACGAATACAACCCGGCGCTGTACTGCCTCGTCGAAGGTGTCGCGGGCGCGATTCCGCGAGCCAACGAGATCTTCGGCGGAAACGGACCGTGGGTGAACCTGAACGCCAGCTTCATGCCGGGCGGCACGCCCTATTCCTATCCGAAGGATCTGCCGAAGGTGAATGCGACCGGTGGCCCGCACTGCGAGGGCATCCTCGACCGCCAACCCGGTAGCCACTCGAACTACCTGGTCACCGATACCAGCGAGGGACGGGTGTACACACCGGAACTGTCCACCCATCTGAACGGGCCCCGGGTCTTCCAGTTGCTGTTCGCGGGTCTGCCGGGGGTGGGTAATCCGTGAGGCTCAAACCACACGCCACCAGCGTCAAACTCGGGATCTTCACGCTCGTGATGGTGCTGGTACTGGCCCTGCTGGTCGTCATCTTCTCGCAGATGCGCTTCGCGCGGGAGAACGGCTACCACGCGGTGTTCACCAGTTCCTCGGGCATGCTGCCCGGGTCCAAGGTGCGCATCGCGGGTGTGCCGGTCGGCTCGGTGAAGAGTGTCGAGGTCGGCAAGGACCATCTGGCGCATGTCGATTTCGACGTCGACCGGCAGTACAAGCTCTATGCCAGCACCCAGGCCGCCGTGCGCTACGAGAATCTCGTGGGTGACCGGTATCTGGAGCTGATGGACGCCCCGGGCACCGCGCAGGTGCTGCACTCCGGCGGCACCATCGGCCTGGACAAGACCAAGCCGGCGCTGGACCTGGACATGCTGCTGGGTGGTTTCAAACCGCTACTGCGCGGCCTGGACCCGCAGCAGATCAACTCCTTGACCGAGGCGCTGCTGCAGGTGTTCCAGGGACAGGGCGGCACCCTGGTGGCATTGCTCAACAGTTCCGGCTCGTTCGCCAAGACCCTGGGCGACCGCGACGCCCTCATCGGCAGCGTGATCGAGAATCTGAAGACGGTGCTGGCCACCATCGACGATCACAACAAGGATTTCGACACCACCCTGACCGAATTGCAGCGTCTGGTGAGTGGCCTGGCCGCGGACCGGGATCCGATCGGCGCGGCATTGCCGCGACTGGCCGGCGCCACCGGCGATCTCACCGATCTGCTGAAGCAGGCGCGCCCGGATCTCAAGGCGACCTTCGACCAGCTGGGCCGTGTCGCCGACAATCTCGACCAGAAGTCCGACGATGTCGAGTGGGTTCTGCAGAACCTGCCCTCGACCTACAAGGAGCTGGTGCGCCTCGGTGCGTACGGATCGTTCCTGAACATGTACGTGTGCGGAACGAATTTCCTCGTGGACGGCCCGGACGGTAAGCCGATGCATGTGAATCTGCCCGGTCTGCAGACGACCGGAAGGTGTTCGACGAAGTGAACCAGACCTCCCCGCTCATCAAACACGGCGTCGTCGGCGTCGTGCTGGCGGTCGCGATCGCGTTGTCCGCCTTGCAGTTCGACCGGCTTCCCTTCATTCGCAGCGGCGCCGAATTCACCGCGTACTTCGCCGATGCCGGCGGCCTGGTGACCGGTGACCAGGTGCAGGTCGCCGGTGTCCGGTCCGGGCAGGTCGAGGACGTCAGCCTCGACGGCCCCAAGGTGAAGGTCCGGTTCAGCCTCGACGAATCCATCGTCCTGGGGAAGAAGACGACCGCCGCGATCAAGACCAACACCGTGCTCGGGCGCAAATCCCTGGAGGTCGATCCGCAGGGGTCCGGTGCGCTGCGCAGTGATCAGCCGATTCCTTTGGACCGCACCACTTCTCCGTATTCGCTCAACGACGCCCTGGGCGATCTGAGCAATACCGTGAAGGGGCTGGACACCGACCAGGTCAACAAGACGCTCGACGCTCTGTCGGACACCTTCGCCGACACACCCGCGCCGCTACGGTCCGCCCTGGACGGCATCACGCAGCTCTCCCGCAGTCTGAACGCCCGCGACAAGGCGCTGACCGAACTGCTCTCGCACGCGCAGAACGTCACCAAGGTGCTCTCGGATCGGTCGAACCAGATCAACGCCCTGCTGCTGGACGGCAACAACCTGCTCGGTGAGCTGGACGCCCGGCGCACCGCGCTGAGCCAGCTGATCGTCTACGTCAACGGACTGGCACAGCAGCTGACCGGTTTCGTCAACGACAACGAGCAGAGCCTGAAACCGACACTGGACAAGCTGAATTCGGTGCTCCAGCTGCTCGAGCGGAACAAGGACAACCTGACCAAGGCCCTGGACGCCCTCGGCCCGTTCGAGGCGGCGCTCGGTGAACAGGTCGGCAGCGGCCCGTACTTCCAGGCCTACGTCTCCAACGCCACGAGTATGACGTTGCAGCCGCTGGTGGACGCGCTGGTCTGGCCGCAGCATGTGCCCGAATCGTTCTGGAAGTACCTGACCACCCCGCCGCCCTCGATCGGGCCCGCGATCCAGGAGCCGCCGCGATGAACGCGATCCGCACGATCACGAAGGTGCCGAAATGGGTCCGCGTCGTGGCCGCCGCCCTGGTGGTGGCGCTGGCGGGCTGGATCGTCTACGGCGCGGTGACCAATATCGGCAAGACCCACATCACCGCCTATTTCCCGTCCACCACCGGGCTGTACGCCGGTGACGACGTGCGGGTGCTGGGCGTCAAGGTCGGCCGGATCGATGCGATCGAGCCGGGCCGGGACAAGACCACGGTGACGATGACGGTCGACCGCGGCGTCGACATCCCGGCCGACGCCAAGGCCGTCACGGTCTCGCCGAACCTGGTCTCGGCCCGCTTCGTGCAATTGGCGCCGGTGTACACCGGTGGCCCCAAGATGCACAACGACGGCGTGATTCCGATCGAGCACACCGCCGTGCCGGTCGAATGGGACGACATCAAGGCCGAGCTGACGAAGCTGTCGAAGGCCCTGGGGCCGATCGGTGAGGATCAGCAGGGCTCGTTCGGACGGTTCGTCAACACCGCCTCCGACAATCTCGCGAACGGCAACGCCCAGGCGCTGCGCGACACGCTCCACGAGTTGTCGAGCACGCTGAATACGTTGTCCGACGGTCGCACCGATCTGTTCGGCACGGTCCGCAACCTGCAGCAGTTCGTCGACGTGCTGTCCAAGAGCAACGATCAGATCGTGCAGTTCGGCGGCCGGCTGGCCTCGGTGTCCTCGGTGCTGTCGGGCGTCTCCGACGATCTCGGCGCCGGATTGGACAACCTCGATTCGGCGGTGGCCGACGTCAAGCGCTTCCTGGACGAACGCGGTGGCCAGCTCACCGAGAGTGTGCAGAACCTGGCGCAGGTGACCCAGATCCTGGCCGACAAGCGTCCGCAGCTCGAGCAGGTCCTGCATTCGGGCCCGGTCGCGCTGTCGAACTTCTATCAGATCTACAAGCCCGCGCAGGGCACGCTGACCGGCGCCGTGGTGCTGCCGAACTTCCGCAATCCGTTCGCGTTCCTGTGTGGCGCCGTCGAGGCGCTCGAGGACAACGGTTCGCAGCGGACCGCGGACCTGTGCAAGCAACAGGTGGCACCGGTGATCAGCTCGCTGATGATGAATTACCCACCGCTGCTGGTGAATCCGGCGTCCGGGCAGCAGGCATTCCCGAGCCAGCTGACCTTCTCGCCGCCGAGTCTGGCCGATCGCGTCGAATATCCGGCGCCCGGCGAGGCTCCGGCCGAGGTGCCGAGCGGTCTGGCCGGCCTCGCGATTCCGGGAGGAGGACGATGATGCGACGCGGACGAACGCGACTCGCCGGCGCCGCCGTCGGTCTGGTGATCCTGTTAAGCGCCACCGGATGTGAATGGGACGGCCTGAACACCCTGCCGATGCCCGGCGCGGCCGGAACGGGGGAGGGCGCCTGGCAGATCAAGATCCAGATGCCGAATGTCACCACGCTGACCCGTAATTCGCCGGTGCAGGTGGACGACGTCACGGTCGGCACGGTGAAGAACATCCAGCTCGAGGATTGGCACGCACTGGTCACGGTGAGCCTCGAGAAGGGGGTGCACCTGCCGGCCAACACGGTGGCCGCGATCGGGCAGACCAGCCTGCTCGGCAGTAACCACGTCGAACTGTCGGCGCCGAAAGACGTTGCGCCGGAAGGCCAATTGAAGCCGGGCGATGTGATTCCGCTGTCGCGTGCGAGTGTGTATCCCACCACCGAACAGACGTTGTCGTCGTTGTCGGTGGTGCTCAACGGTGGCGGAATCTCGCAGCTCGAGACCATCACCCACGAGCTGAACAAGACCTTCTCCGGACGGTCCGATGCCATCCGCGACCTGCTGCCGCAGCTGGCGCAGCTGACCAGCAGCCTGGACGCCCAGACCAAGGACATCATCGACGCGATGAGCGGGCTGGACCGCTTCGCCGGGCAGTTGAACAACCAGAAGGACCAGGTGACCCGGGCCGTCACGCAGCTGCATCCGGCCCTCACCGTCCTGGCCGACCGCCGCGAGAACATCACCAAAACCATCACCGCACTGGGTGATCTGAGTGATGTGGTGAGCCGGGTGATCGCCGAGAGCGGTGACAATCTGAAGGCGGATCTGGCCAATCTCCACCCGGCCCTGGAATCGCTGGCCAACACCGGAACGAAACTGGCCGACTCCCTGCAGATTCTGCTCACCTTCCCGTTCCCCATGCGGAACCTGAACAAGGCGCTCAAGGGCGACTACCTCAACCTGCTGATGACCGTCGACCTCACCGGAGCGCGGCTGGATTCGAACTTCCTCACCGGTACGCCGCTGGGCGGGCGTTTCGGCGGGGTCGAGGGCGCACTCGGCACGATCGCACCCGATACCGCGATGGGCAAGGGTGACCCGGTCACCGGGCCGATGCAGCCGCCGCCGCCCGCGCCGAACACGGCCGCGCCGACGCCGAGCATTCCCGGCCTGCCGCCGATTCCGAACCTGCCCGCCATACCCGGGCTGACGGTGCCCGCGCCGCAACAAGGGGAAGGGGGTGCGGGTCGATGAAACTCAGCAAATTCGTCCGGACCCAGCTGGTGATCTTCTCGATCCTGACCGTGATCGGCCTGGTGGTGATGGCGGGCGTCTACGTCCACCTGCCGGCCATGTTCGGTATCGGCCGCTACGGCGTGACCGTGCAGCTCGAGGCCACCGGCGGGCTGTACCCGACCGCGAACGTCGCCTACCGCGGCACCAACGTCGGCAAGGTCGAGGATGTGAAGCTCACCCCGGACGGGGTCGACGCCAAACTGTCGATCAGCAGCGACTTCAAGATTCCGAGCGATGTCGATGCCTACGTCAAGAGCGTGTCGGCGATCGGCGAACAGTACGTGGATCTGGTTCCGGCCGAGAATCCGCACGGCGGGAATCTGCACGACGGTTCGGTGATTCCGGTGCAGCGCACCAAACTTCCGCAGGACGTCGGCGATATGCTCGACCAGGCCGACCGGCTGCTCAGCAGTGTCGCCGACACCAAACTGCGCCAGGTCATCGACGATGCCTTCACCGCGTTCAACGGCGCCGGTCCGGATCTGCAGAAGTTCATCGACTCCGCCTCGCTGCTGGTGCAGGAGGCGAAGAAGAACACGAACGAGACGAAGGATCTGCTCGACAAGATCGGTCCGCTGCTCGACACCCAGAACCAGTCCGATGCGGCGATCCGTTCGTGGACGAAGGATCTGGCGACCGTCACCGACCAGTTGCGACAGCACGACCCCTCGCTGGGACAGCTGCTCGACCGCACGCCCGCGGCCGCGCAGAAGGTGTCGCAGACCTTCCAGGACTTGCAACCGACGCTGCCGCTGCTGCTGTCGAACCTGACCAGCGTCGGCCAGGTCGGGGTGACCTATCACGCCGGTGTCGAACAGATTCTGGTGATCTACCCACAGCTGGTGGCGGCGCTGCTGACCTCCATCCGCGGGCCCACGCAGTACGGCGCCATGGTCGACTTCATGCTCGGGCTCAACGATCCGCCGGGCTGCACCACCGGCTTCCTGCCGCAGGATCAGCGCCGCTCACCGGCCCTGAAGGACACTCCGGACACGCCGCCGAACCTCTATTGCAAGGTGGCGCAGAACGCGAAGGAAGCGGTCCGCGGTATCCGCAACACGCCGTGCGCGGACGTGCCGGGTAAGCGGGCCCCGAGTCCGGAGCTCTGCCATGACCCGCAGGGTTATGTGCCCGAGGGCGACAACCCGCCGTTCGGCGATCCGCATCCGGTCACCCCGTCCGGTGAGCCGGCGGCCAACCCGGGCGACGCTCCCGCCGCGCAGACCCAGCCGGCGGCGGCGCTGCGCACCTACGACCTGAAGAACCACACCTTCACCGGACCCGACGGCCGGACCTACCGACAGGGGGATGTGGGCCCCGACGGATCGGGCACTGTACCGTCCAGTTGGCAGGCGATGCTCGAGGAGCAACAGAAATGAGCGAATCGAATTCCACACCCACCGGTCGCGTCCGGCGGCGCGCCAGCAGGCAGGCCGGGGCGCCGACCGATGCGGTCGCGGTCGACCGGGCCGAGAGCGCGCCGGCCGACGAGACGGTGAAACTGTCGACCGCATCGCCGGCGAGCGGGGCGAAGTCGTCCTCCGAGACACCATCGGACGCAGTCTCCGGCACCGCCGCGGTCTCCGGCACCGCCGCGGTCTCCGGCACCGACGCGGTGTCCGATTCCGCCGGCAAGCTCGCGGCGGCAGCCGATGACGACAAGACCGTGCGGCTCACCGATTCTCCGGAGGAGGCGGCAGCGGCGGACGCATCCGCCGACACCTCCGAGCCGGCGAAGCGCTCCCTCGGCCCGCTGGGCTGGGCCGCCGCGGTGGTGGCCGTGCTGTCGTTGATCCTGCTGGTCGGCTCGGGCGGCTTCTTCGCCTACCACCAGCATCAGGTCAGCGCCCAGGCCGACCAGCGCACGGAATATATCCAGACCGCCAAGCAGGCCATCCTCAATCTGACCAATATCAAGGACGACACCGCGAAGCAGGACATCGACCGGGTGCTCTCGGTCGCCTCGGGGCAGCTCAAGCAGGAATACTCCGAGCGCAAGGACGCCTACGCGCAGGTCGTGCAGCAGGCCAAGGTGAAGGCCAGCGGCGAGATCATCGAGACCGCGGTCGAGAGCCAGGACGACCACACCGCGAAGGTGCTGGTCGCGGCCAAGCAGACCCTGACCAACGCCGGTGCCAAGGATCCGCAGGAGCGCTACTACCGCTTCCGGGTCACGGTCGACCGCGCCGACAACGGTGGTATCACCGCCTCGCAAGTGGAGTTCGTGGCATGAGCGGCAAATTGCGCCCAGTCCTGTTCATCAGTGCGGCGGTGCTGTTCGTGGCCGCGGTCGCGATGGCCTCGGTCACCGGCTACAAGTACTGGTCCGACAAGCAGATCGAGCAGGCCCGCACCGACTCCGTCCCCGCGGCCCGGCATGCGGTGGAGGCGGTGTTCACCTACGACTTCAAGACCGTCGATGCCGAACTGCCGAAATCGGCGGACAACCTCACCCCGTCGTTCCGCAAGGACTATCTGAAGCTGATTCAGCAGGCGATCGCGCCCGGCGCCAAGGAGAAGCAGCTCACCGTGCAGGCGAACGCCACGGCCGGCGGGGTGGTGTCCGCGGACCGCTCGCACGCGGTCGTGCTGCTGTACCTGAATCAGGTGACCACCAGCAAGGATTCCCCGCAGGGGACGGTGACGCCGAGCCGGGTCCGCGTCGCACTGGACAAGGACGGCGGCCACTGGCTGGTCGACGCCATCACCCCGATCTGATCCGGCTTTAAGCGAATCCCGTTATCCCCGTTAAGAGTTCGTCCCTACCGTCGACGGCACAGCGATTCCGAGGCGGGATCGGTGGTCGATACCGGCTCCGGTCGCGGCGCAGATCTCCCGCCGGTGAAGCGCGCCTGTGCCGCTCGGTTACGACCGTGCGGCGATCCGGCGGGTGCGGCGGAATCCGGGGTGGCGGTGTGCGGCGACCGCCGGCTCCGGCGGAGGCCAGGACCGAGATTCGGTGTGGGCGGCGCTCTCCGGCTGCCGGACGGTCGGTTCGAAGGGTGTAACCCGCCTCGGATCGCTGTCTAGCGCTCCGCGCCTCCGGGATCCACATCCGCGTCGGTGAGCAGGGCACTGCCCGCCACCCGATCCTGGGCCAGCGCGTCGAGGAAGGAGCGGGCCCAGCGGTCGACGTCGTGGGCGAGCACCTGGCGGCGCAGCGAACGCATCCGGCGGCGCTTGGTCTCCGGATCGTCCTCGATCGCGGACATGATCGCGTTCTCGACGCTGTCCAGATCGTGTGGGTTGCACAGATAGGCCTGCCGCAATTCGGCTGCGGCGCCGGTGAATTCGCTGAGCACGAGGGCGCCGTTGAGGCCACTGTGCGAGGCGACGTATTCCTTGGCGACCAGGTTCATGCCGTCGCGCAGCGGGGTCACCAGCATCACGTCGGCGGCGACGAAGAAGGCGACCAGCTCGTCGCGGGGGATCGGGCGGTGCAGATAGTGCACGAAAGGGTAACCGA
This sequence comes from Nocardia aobensis NBRC 100429, assembly GCF_000308375.1. Lineage (GTDB taxonomy): Bacteria > Actinomycetota > Actinomycetes > Mycobacteriales > Mycobacteriaceae > Nocardia > Nocardia aobensis. The sequence goes on from NZ_BAFQ01000022.1 coordinate 13,440, forward strand.
CGCGGGAGAATTCGCCGTTGATCCGGCCGACCTGTCGTTCGATGTCGCCGCGCATCTGGATGTAGCTCTCGACGCGTTCGCGACTCGGTGTGGCCAACTGCACCATCACCGTCTCGGCGGGGTCCAGCCGTCCCTCGTGCAGGAGTTCCTGCAGCGCCGCCAGGCGGATATCGATGCCCTTCGTGTAGTCCAGGCGGTCCACACCGAGCAGGATGTGCTTGGGATTACCGAGTTCTCTACGGATCTGGGCGGCGCGCTCGCGCACCGAACGTCTTCGCGACAGCTCGTCGAGTTCGGCGGAGGCGATCGAGATGGGAAAGGCGCCGACCCGCACGGTGCGGAAACCGACCTGCACCACACCGAGTTTCGACCGCACGCCGACGGTGCCGCGCGAGGTGGGTTGCCCGGCAAGCCTTCTCGCCAGATACAGGAAGTTCTGCGCGCCGCCGGGCAGGTGGAAGCCGATCAGATCGGCGCCGAGCAGACCCTCCACGATCTCGGTGCGCCAGGGCAGCTGCATGAACAGCTCCACCGGCGGGAACGGGATGTGCAGGAAGAAACCGATGGTCAGATCGGGCCGCAGCATGCGCAGCATCTTCGGCACCAGCTGCAGCTGGTAGTCCTGCACCCACACCGTCGCACCCTCGGCGGCCACCTTCGCGGTGTACTCGGCGAAGCGCCGGTTCACGTCCACATAGGCCGTCCACCAGTCGCGGTGGTACTCCGGCCGCACGATCACGTCGTGATAGAGCGGCCACAGCGTGCCGTTGGAGAACCCCTCGTAGTAGGCGGCGACCTCCTCGGCGGTGAGCGGCACCGGATACAACTCCAGGCCGTCCTCGATGATCGGGTCGACATCCACGTCGGGGACGCCGGCCCAGCCCACCCAGGCGCCGTTGTTGTTGCGCAGCACCGGCTCCAGGGCCGTGACGAGGCCGCCCGGACTGCGCTTCCACCGCTTGGTTCCGTCGGGGAGACGTTCCAGATCCACCGGGAGCCGGTTGGCGACCACGACGAAACCGGAGCCGGCGCCCCCGGGACGGTCCGCTGGTGCGGATTCGGTTTCCGGCGAAGCGTCTCGAGATCGATCGCTGCGTATGTCGCGCATCTGGTCCACTGCTGGATCCTCCGGTCGCCGAAATGGCGGAGCTAGGCGTGGGTTTTAGTTGTCATGCGCGCTGCGGCGCGCTCGTCCTATTCGCTGCGCGCGCTGGGACCGATCCCGAGCATCGACAGCAGCATCCGGCATTCGTCGGCATCGGTGGCGTAGGCGGCCACGACGCGCTGTGCCTGCCGTGCGGTCTCGTCGGCGAGCGGTTCCAGGTCGTCGTCCGCGATGTCGTTGGCGCTCTTCGCGGCCATCATCGTGTCCTCTCGGCTCGGGGTCGTGGCACGGCGGTGGGGTTCGACCGTCGTGGTGTCGGCGCCGTGCGGTGTCAATGGTATCGGTCGCCGCACCGGGGCCCGTCGGCTTGGTGCCGACCGCTGCCGAACCGCAACAGCGGTGCGCGACACCCGTCACACCGGCGAAACGCCGGAGCCCCGTGAACCTATAACGTTGGTAGGGGGGCGTATTTCGCCCGCCTCCTGTACCGAGCACCGCACGAACGAGTGGAAAGGGTCGCAGCACATGCCGTTGGCCACGGTGAATGGAATCTCGCTGAACTACCAGGTGAAGGGAGACAAGGCCAAAGGCACCGACACCAAGGGGGCCGCCCCGCTGGTCGTGCTGATCATGGGCACCGGCAGTCCCGGCCGGGTGTGGGAGCTGCACCAGGTTCCGGCGCTGGTGGCGGCCGGTTACCGGGTGTGCACGTTCGACAATCGCGGTATCGCTCCGTCCTATGAGGCGCCCGACGGGATGACCATCGACGAATTGGCCGCCGACACCGCGGCGCTGATCGAATTCCTCGACGAGGGCCCGGCCCTGGTCGCCGGCACCTCGATGGGGGCGCGGGTGGCTCAGGAATTGGCCCTTGCGCGTCCCGACCTCGTGCGTAAAGCCGTTTTCATGGCGGGACACGCGCGGCTCGACCAATTCCAGAAGACCCTCTCGCTGGGCGAGCACGAACTCGACGCCTCCGGCGTGCGACTGCCCGCCAAATACGACGCCGCCGTCACCGCGGTGATGAATCTTTCGCCCGCCACGATGGCCGATCCGAATTCTGCGCGCGATTGGCTGGATCTGTTCGAATTCACCGGCGGACCGGCATCGCCGGGAATCCGGGCCCAGCGCCGGATGGATCACGATTTCGATCGGTTGCAGGCCTATCGGGCGATCAAGGTGCCGTGCCTGTCCATCGGATTCGCCGACGATCGGATGATCCCCGCGTATCTGACCCGTGAGCTGGCCGAAGTCATTCCCGACGCCCGCTACCAGGAGATCCCCGACGCCGGTCATTACGGGTATCTGGAACGCCCGGAAGCGGTCAATAAGATCCTGCTCGATTTCTTCGCAGGCTCGAGGTAACCACCAACGCGTAACGTCGGTCTTGCTAGTGTCGACACATCGCTCGGGGGCTACGGCTCTGGTCGGTCGGTTTCGGCTCGTGCCCGCGCCCCGCGAGTTTCCGTACACAGCGCGTTCCCGTACACAGCGCCAGCATCCAGTGAGGTGAAATGAGCACCAACCCCTTCGACGACGAGGACGGCCGCTTCTTCGTTCTGGTCAACGACGAGGAGCAGCATTCCCTGTGGCCTGCTTTCGCCGAGGTCCCGGCCGGGTGGCGAGTGGTGTTCGGCGAGGACAGCCGGGCTGCCTGCGTCGAATACGTGGAGAAGAACTGGACGGATATGCGGCCCAAGAGCCTGCGTGACGCGATGGCCGCCGACGACGCGGCTCGCCAGGGCGCCCAGTCCTGATTCCGCGCCGGAACGCACGGCGCGGCGCGACGGTGATCGGCGGCTGTGTGATGCCCTGACCGGGCACACGCAGCCGCCGCAATCGCGTCGTTTTCCCTCCTGCGGTAATGCACGATTTTTCCGGACGGCCCACGCCCCGGTTATGATTGCACCGCTTCACCCGCCTCCTTAGCTCAGTGGTAGAGCACCGCTCTTGTAAAGCGAAGGTCGTCAGTTCAATCCTGACAGGGGGCTCTCCCGGCTTCGGCCTGCGACAGCAGGTCGGAGCCTTTTCTGTCGTCAGGGCAGATGCATCAGCTGCCGGGCCAGGCCGAACAGGCGGCTACCGAGCTTGAAGACGGGGATTCCCAGCGGAATCAACAAGATCGTCACGCACAACACCGCGCCGAGGATCCACACCACGACCGCGAGCAGTCCGACCACCGTGCCCAGCACGGCCGTCAGGATGCCCAACACCACGTCGAGCAGGCCCCGTATCGCGCCCATGACGACCTTTCCGATGTCCATTCTGCTCTTTTCTCGCGCCGTGTGCTCCGCTCCGGGCCGCCGCCGGATCCTGGCAACGACCGCCTCCGTCGCCTCGGCTGACACCCCCTCCGCCGCGCCGACGACCAGCAGCGCGCCGTCGGCTCCGAAGCTGTCCACGGGCTCGGCGTTCGGCGCCGACAAGCACGCCGAGCACAACGACGACGACGGTGACGACCAGCCGGCCGCGCCCTCCGTCGACGCGATCCAGGAGGTCCTCACCAAGATTCAGGACACCGACAAGCCGGAGGACCTCGAGAAGGCACTCGACAAGGACATCGACACCCTCACCCACAACGAGGCCGTCGTGCCCGCCAAGGTGAAGAAGGAGTTCGACAAGTTCCGCCAGGAACTGCAGCAGGCCAAGGCGAAGAACAGCCTCGACGGCAGCTCCGCCGCCGACACCCTGAAGACGATCAAGGGTGACGCGAAGACGCTCGGCGCCGATCTGAAGGCCGCCGCGTAAGAGCACAGGCCTGTCGACCCGCCGATCCGGGAGGCGCCGCCCGGATCGGCGGGTCGCTCGCTGTCCCGGCGCGCAGGCGGCTCGCAGGAAACTCCCAGACAACGTTCAGCGCATTCCGGGTTGCAGGAGAGACGATATCCAGCATGAGTGGAGTGGCTGGCGATCGAACCCCGGAGGCTCGGGTGCTGGTGGTCGACGACGAGCCGATGATCGTCGAACTGCTGTCGGTGAGTCTGCGCTATCAGGGGTTCGAGGTGGCCACGGCCGCCAACGGCGCCGAAGGGCTGGACCGGGCCAAGCAGTTCCGGCCCGACGCCCTCATCGTCGACGTCATGATGCCTGGTATGGACGGCTTCGGCCTGCTGCGCCGGCTGCGCGCCGACGGCATCGACGCTCCGGTCCTGTTCCTCACCGCGCGGGACGAGGTCGAGGACAAGATCACCGGCCTCACCCTCGGCGCCGACGACTACGTGACCAAACCCTTCTCGCTCGAGGAGGTGGTGGCGCGGCTGCGGGTGATTCTGCGCCGCTCCGGTCACGTGGTGGAGGAGACGAAGTCCTCGCGCATCCGCTTCGAGGACATCGAACTGGACGACGACACCCACGAGGTGTGGAAGGCCGGGGAACCGGTCGCGCTGTCGCCGACGGAATTCACGCTGCTCCGGTACTTCATGGTCAATGCCGGAACCGTCCTGAGCAAGCCGCGCATCCTCGACCACGTCTGGCGCTACGACTTCGGCGGCGAGGTGGGCGTGGTGGAGACCTATGTCTCCTATCTGCGAAAGAAGGTCGACACCGGCCCCGACCGGCTGATTCACACCCTGCGCGGTGTCGGCTACGTGATGCGCGCGCCCAGCCGCAGCCGGTCGTCGGCGAAATGAGCGATCCGCGCTCGGTGCGGGAACGCGCCGACCACGACGCGGCCGGCGCCGAAGCGGTGTTCTCGACAGCAGGGGAATCCGAGGCGGGCACCGATACCGAACCCGGCGGCATTGCCGAAACCGGCGCACGCGCCGTGGGCGTCGCACCGCCTGGGCTCCGGCGCCGGATCTCACGGCGTCTGGCCGCGGTGCCACTGCGGGTCACCCTGGTGCTGGCGCTGGTTTGCCTCGCGGGCCTGGGACTGCTGGTATCGGGTGTCGTGGTGACCTCTGCGATGCGGAGCGTCTTGATAGACAAGGTCGATCGGCAGCTGTTCGAGGCCCGTGTCTGGGCGGCGCCCGGCGCGCCCCCGCCGCAACGGCTACCGGTGCCACAGGGTAAAGAAAGGCCGCCGGGTCTGTTCTATGTTCGGGTTCAGGATTCCACCGGCAAGACGCAGCTCCTTCTCCCGTCTGGGCCGACTGCCCCGGATCCCCCTAGTGATCTCGGAAAACACCCTCAGACTATCGGCAGTGTGGGAGATCCCGCCGAGCACTGGCGGGCATTGCGGTTGACCACGCCGGACGGCTCGAGCCTGATCGCGATCCGGCTGACCGAGACCGAGAACATCGTCGATCGGCTGATCGCGTTGCAGGTTGTGGTTGGCATCATCATCCTGGCCGCTTTGGCCGTGGTGGCCCGA
>NZ_BAFQ01000021.1 GCF_000308375.1 Nocardia aobensis NBRC 100429
CGGCTTCGATGATCAGATCCGCGTCCCGGGCGGCCTCGGCGAGATCGCTGGTGAGTGCGATGCCCGCGGCGGTGGCCTCGGCCTTGCCGTCACCCGCGCCCGGTACCTGCTCACGGTAGGTGGCCGCGAGTTTGTCGAAACGCTCGTGCGCCGCGGTCAGCGCCTCGTCGTTGATGTCGTAAGCGGTCACCTCGAAACCGTGGAAGGCGGTCTGGAAGGCGATCTGGGATCCCAGGACTCCGGTCCCGAGGACGCTCACCTTGCGAATCGTGCCGGACATGTCGACTCCGTTCTGCGGACCGTGGTCCGCGCTGGTGTTCTTCAGGTTCCGGTGGCCGCGGCGCTGCGGAAACCGGCGACGAGCTGAGCGATCTGGGCGTGCAGATCATCGATCGGATCGTGGTGGGGGTGGACGCCGGTGGACGGGCGCACCAGCGCCATGTGCAGGACCGCGAAGAGACTGCGGCCCGCCACGCGCGCCGCCTCCCGCTGCGCGGCCGTGGGATCGACGGAGTCCGCAACCGCGGTCAGCAGGATCTCGGCGAGGACCGACTCGAGCTGTGCCACCAACGCCAGCCCCTGTTCGCGGTAGGTCTCCTCGGGCGGGCCGAACAGCAATTCGCGCTGGTAGGCGATGGTGTTCTCGGTATTGCGCGCGGCCGCGACCAGGATCGGCCGCAGCAGTGCCGTGATCGCGCCGACCGGATCGGCGATGTCGCGGGCACGGCGGGCGCCGGTCTCGAGTGCCGATCGGAAGTCCTCGTTGTACACCATGAGCAGCAGTTGCCCCTTGGACGAGGCGTAGCGGAACAGGGTGCCTGCGGCGATATCGGCCCGATCGGAGATCTGCTGGGTGGTGACCGCGGCGAATCCGCGTTCGGCAAACAAGCGTGCGGCCACCTCGAAGATCCGGCTCTGCTTCTCGCGCATATTGCGGACCCGCCGCCCGACCTGCCGGCTCTGCTGTGTGCTTGCCACCCGACACCTCCCATCGGTCGATAAGAATGAGTGCGCTCATTAATGAGCATACTCAGAGCTATTGGAAGCGCAACACGTCCAGCATGACGTCGGACACGTGTGCCGGTCATCGCCTCGTCGCGGGCGTGGCCCGTTCGTGATGACCGGCCCGGCCGCGACAATGGATCGACCGCGGTCGCGGCGACCGCGGCAGCGAAGGAGGGCCACGATGGCCGAAAGGGTGACCACGGAGCGCGAGATCACCGCGAGTGTCGATCTGTGCACGCCGCGGGGCCGGCTGAACCCCGACGCGGTGGGCTGGACGCGCCGCCCCCTGCACCGGGCGAATCTGCGCGGCTGGGGTCGCACCAAGCGATGGGAGTACTGGGGCATCGTCACTCCCGATCACATCATCGGAATCGTGCTGACGTCGCTGGATTACGCCGGGCTACAGGGGATCTACCTGTTCGACCGGGCCAACGGCACCGAGATCGTCAAGGATGTGGTGACGCCGTTCGCCCGCGGTGTGCACCTTCCCGACCGCAGTGGCGTCGGTACCGCGTCCGGGCATGCTGGCGATCTGGTGATCGAATTGCGAAACGAGCTGGGCGGCACCAGGATTCACGCCGCCACGCCGCGGATGGATATCGATCTGACGGCCGGGCTGCCGGCCGGACACGAATCGCTGGGTGTCGTGGTGCCGTGGAGTGCGAAGCGCTTCCAGTACACCGTCAAGGATCTCGGCCGCCCGGTCTCGGGCACCCTCACCGTGGACGGCGTCGCCTACGTGATCGACGACGGATTCGCCGTCCTCGACCACGGACGCGGGAAGTGGCCGTACTCGATCGCGTGGAACTGGGCCGCCGGCTGCGGTCCGGAGACGGCGATCCAGCTCGGCGGCAGGTGGACCGACGGCACGGGTTCGACCGAGAACGCGCTGTTCGTTGGCGGCCGGTTGCACAAGATCGGCGACGAGCTGGAATGGGTGTACGACCGCCGGGATTGGCTGCGGCCGTGGGTGATTCGTGGTCCACGCGTCGCCGTGGAGTTCACTCCCTTCCATGTGCGCGAATCCCGGACGGCGTTGGGTGTGCTGGCCAACGACACTCATCAGTGCTTCGGGCACTTCACCGGCCGCGCCCGCACCGACGAGGGGGACTGGGTGGAGTTCGACGGCCTCACCGGCTGGGCGGAAGAGGCGCGTAACCGCTGGTGATCCGAAACGCTACCCACTCGCACTAGCTATTGCGTTCTTGCCTCGCGGATGTAGCATTATCGAAACCGAGAATGCGATTTCCGTCAGGATCGCGACGCAGCGGGGCTCCGGGAGGTGGCGGCATGGCGATAACTCTGCCGGGGTGGTCCCGGAGTCTGTCCCGCCGTTCGGCGGGCGGGCTGCAGACCGTCGGCGGGCTGTTCGCCATGTCGGCCGACGCGGTGAAATTCGCCTTCCGCCGCCCCTTCCAGACCCGCGAATTCCTCGAGCAATCCTGGTTCGTGGCACGGGTGTCACTGATTCCGACCCTGCTCGTGGCGATTCCGTTCACCGTGCTGGTGAGCTTCACCCTCAACATCCTGCTGCGCGAGCTGGGTGCGGCCGATCTCAGCGGCGCGGGCGCGGCATTCGGCGCGGTCACCCAGGTGGGTCCCATGGTGACCGTGCTGATCGTCGCCGGATCCGGTGCCACCGCGATGTGCGCGGATCTGGGCTCGCGGACCATCCGCGAGGAGATCGACGCCATGGAGGTCCTCGGCATCGATCCGGTACAGCGACTCGTCACGCCACGCATGCTCGCTTCGGGGCTGGTGGCGCTGCTGCTGAACAGTCTGGTCTGCATCATCGGTATCGCCGGTGGTTACGTCTTCTCGGTCTATGTGCAGAACGTCAACCCCGGCGCCTTCGCCAACGGCATCACCTTGCTGACCGGGCTGAACGAAGTCGTGATCTCGGCGGTCAAAGCGCTGCTGTTCGGCCTCGTCGCCGGCCTCATCGCGTGTTACCGCGGGCTGATCGTCTCCGGTGGCGCCAAGGCCGTGGGCAATGCGGTGAACGAAACCGTGGTCTACGCCTTCATGGCGCTGTTCGTGATCAATGTCGTCGTGACCGCGATCGGCATCCAGATGACGGCCAGATGAGGGGATACGGCTGTGGTACTGGAAGCGAGATATCCGCGTGCCGTGCGGCGGGCCCGCCGGCCGGTGAAAAGCCTCGGCAGCATCGGCGATCACACCCTCTTCTATGTGCGGGCGCTGTTCGGCGCGCCGTTCGCCGCGTGGCGCTACAAGAAGGAAACCATCCGGCTCATCGCCGAATTCAGCATGGGCTCGGGCACTTTGGCGGTTTTCGGCGGCACCGTGGTGATCGTCGGATTCCTCACCCTGGCGACCGGCGGCACCCTGGCCGTACAGGGCTACAGCTCGCTGGGCAATATCGGCATCGAGGCGTTGACCGGATTCCTGTCGGCCTTCATCAATGTGCGCATCTCGGCGCCGGTGGTGGCCGGCATCGGACTGGCGGCGACGTTCGGCGCGGGAGCCACCGCGCAGTTGGGCGCGATGCGGATCAACGAGGAGATCGACGCGCTGGAATCCATTGCGATCGAACCGATCGCCTATCTGGTGGGCACCCGCATCGTGGCCGGAATGATCGCGATCACCCCGCTGTACTCACTGGCGGTGGTGGCGTCCTTCCTGGCCAGCCGGGTCACCACCGTCTTCCTGCTCGGCCAGTCCTCGGGGCTGTACGACCACTACTTCACCACCTTCCTCAATCCGCTCGATCTGGTGTGGTCGTTCGTGCAGGCGATCCTCATGGCGCTCACGATTCTGTTGATACACAGCTATTTCGGGTTCTTCGCCGCCGGTGGGCCCTCCGGCGTGGGTATCGCGGTCGGCAACGCGGTGCGGACCTCGCTGATCGCGGTCGTCTCGGTCACCCTGCTGGTCTCGCTGGCCATCTACGGCTCCAACGGCAACTTCAACCTGTCGGGCTAGGGGAGAAGCTGTGCTGCGCAACATTTTACGACCGATAGTGGGTCTGTTGTCGATCGCCGCGATCGCCGGGGTGGTCGCACTGGCGGTGGTCATGTTCCGCGGCGGATTCGCCGATACCGTGCGGGTCACCGTCCTGTCACCGCGCGCGGGTCTGGTCATGTATCCCGACGCGAAGGTGAAGATGCGTGGGGTGACCGTCGGCAAGGTGGCCGCGGTGGACGAGCGGCCCGACGGACTCGCCGCGATCGAGCTGGCGATCGACGCCGAACAGGTGCGACGGATCCCGTCGAATGTGACCGTGGACATCGCCTCCACCACGGTGTTCGGCGCCAAATTCGTCGAATTCCTGCCGCCCGCACAGAAATCCGCGTCCTCGATCCACGCCGGCCAGATCTTCGACTCCGGGCACGTGACGGTCGAGATCAACACCATCTTCGAGCGATTGACCGCGGTGCTGGGCCAGATCGAACCGGAGAAGCTGAACGAGACGCTGGGGGCGATCGCGGGTGCGACCAACGGTCGCGGCGAACAGGTCGGGCAGATGCTCACCGATCTCGACTCGTTCCTGGCGAAGATCCAACCGGCGCTGCCCGCCCTGAGCCGCGAGATCTCCGCCGGACCGAATGTGGCCGCCTCCTACGGCGACGCCGCGCCGGATCTGCTCTCCACCGCGCGCAATGCCGCCACGATCAGCCGGACCGTGGTGGATGAACAAGCGAATCTCGACGCACTGCTGGTCAACGCGATCGGCCTGGCCGATGTCGGCAATCAGGTGCTCGGCGACAACGGCGCGCCGCTGGCCTCGATGCTGCACCTGCTGGTGCCCACCACCGATCTGGCCGCCGAATACGCACCGGCGCTGAAGTGTTCGATCGAGGGCCTGGACTACATGGACAATGTGAAACCGGTGCAGGTTCCGGGGATGGGCCTCACGGTCAACTTCCTGTGGGGCGCGGAACCGTATCGGTATCCACGTGATCTGCCGAAGGTCGCCGCATCCGGTGGTCCGCAGTGTTCGGTGCTGCCGGTGCCCTACAACGGCAAGCCCCAGTTCGTGGTGGTCGACGACGGCGCCGTGCCCTTCCCGAATACCAACCGCACCCTGCGCGTGAATCCGGATCTGCTGCAGAGCGTGCTGTTCGGGGCCGTCGATCCCACCGCCGGAGGTCCGCGATGAGACAACGGGATACACCACTGCTGAAATTCGGCGCCTTCGCGCTGGTGATGGTGGTTCTCTCCGGATTCCTGGTCCTGGTCTTCGGCCAGTACCGCACCGGCTCGACCAACGGCTACTCGGCGGAATTCACCGACTCGTCGGGACTGCGCTCCGGAGACAGTGTGCGGGTGGCCGGAGTCGAGGTGGGACGGGTGCGGGGGGTGACGCTGCGCCCGGATCAGCGGGTGGTGGTGACCTTCGACGCCGACCGCGACATCGTGCTCACCGGAGGCACCAAGGCCGCCATCCGCTATCTGAATCTGGTCGGCGACCGCTATCTCGAACTGACCGACGGTCCGGGATCGACCGCGACCCTGCGGCCCGGCGCGCGCATTCCGCTCGAACGAACCACGCCCGCACTGGATCTCGACCTCCTGCTCGGCGGCCTGAAACCGGTGCTGCAGGGCCTGGACGCCCAGGAGGTCAACTCGCTCACCTGGTCGCTGGTGCAGATCGTGCAGGGCCAGGAGGGCACGGTCGATTCGCTGCTGACCAAGACCGCCTCCTTCACCTCCAGGCTCGCCGACACCAGCGATGTGGTGGGCAAGTTGATCGACAACCTGAACCAGGTGATGGAAACCCTCGCGAGTAACGGCACCCAGTTCTCCGACGCCATCGACCGCCTGGAGCAACTGGTGACCCAGCTGTCTCAGGACCGCGATCCGATCGGCTCCGCGATCGACGCGCTCGACCGCGGAACCGCCTCGGTCGCGGACCTTCTCACGCAGAGTCGGGCCCCCTTGGCCGACACCGTCGACCAGCTCGCGCGGCTGGCACCGGCCGTGGACGACGGTAAGGACAAGGTCGACTACGCATTGCAGCGGGCGCCGGAGAACTTCCGGAAGATGGTGCGGACCGGTTCCTACGGCAACTTCATCCAATACTTCGTGTGCGCGTTGACCATTCGGGTCAGCGATCAGTCCGGGCAGGTGGTCCAGCTGCCCTGGATCAAAACCGAGACGGGGAGGTGTGCACCGTAATGCTGCATTACCGCGGCGGCCATCTGTTACGTCCCGGACTGGTCGGGATCGTGATGATGGTGTGCGTCATCCTGATCGGCCTGCAATCGCAGAAGTTCATGGCATGGGGCACCACCGTGCGCTACCAGGCGCTGTTCGGCGAGGCGGCCGGGCTCGCGGTGGGCGACGACGTGATCGTCTCGGGCGTGCGGGTCGGCACGGTGCAGAAGGTGGTGCTGCACAACGGGGATGCGCTGGTGGTGTTCTCGGTGAACTCGACCATCCGGCTCGGCACCGGCAGTTCCGCGCATATCAAGACCAGTTCGCTGCTGGGCAAGCGCGATCTCACGGTGATCTCCGCGGGAGCCGGCCGGATGCGCTCGCTCGACACCATTCCGTCCTCGCGTACGTCCTCGCCGTACTCGCTGACCGATGCCGTCGGTGATCTGAGCACCAAGACCTCGGCGATCGACATCGATTCGCTCAACCGTTCCCTCGATATGCTGTCCTCGACGTTGAACCACATCGCACCGCAGGTGGGTCCCGCATTCGACGGGCTCACGCAGTTGTCGAAGACGATCAACAGCCGCAACGAATCGCTGCGGCAGCTGCTGGCAGGCGCGGGCACGGTCACCTCGGTGCTCGCCCAGCGCAGTCAGCAGGTGAATTCGTTGATACTCAACGCTGATGCGCTGGTCGATGTGCTCGCGCAGCGCCGGCAGGAAATCGTAGACCTGCTCGCCAACACCTCCGCGGTGGCGAAGCAACTGTCGGGTCTGGTCGCCGACAACGAAGCCGCGCTCGGGCCGACACTGGACCGGCTCAACTCCATCGCCGCGATGCTCGAGAAGAATCGCGACAATATCGGCAAGGCCATCCCCGGATACGCGAAAGTCGCCCTGACACAGGGGGAAGCCGTCTCCGGCGGCCGCTTCTACAACGCCTACGTCGCGAATCTCATCGACGGCCAGGATATTCAGCCCTTCATCGACCGGGCGTTCGGCGTGAACCCGCCGGCCCAGTTCCCGCTACCGCATCCGGAGCCGCCGCGATGAGTACGAGATGGATCGTCCGGATCGTCGGTACCGTGGTGATCGTCGCGGTCGTCGTGACCGGGGGCGCGATCGGTTATCGAGAATTGTTCGGGCCCACGCACTTCACGGCGATATTCACCACCGCGACCGCCATCTACCCCGGCGACGACGTGCGTGTCGCGGGGGTGAAGGTGGGGCATATCCGGTCGATCACCCCGCGAGGGACGACCACCGAAATGGTGCTCGCCGTGGACCGTGATGTCCGCGTGCCCGCCGACGCGCGGGCGGTGGTCGTGGCGCAGAGCCTGGTCGCGGCCCGCTACGTCCAATTGACGCCCGCGTATCGGACCAGCGGCCCGACGCTCGCCGACGGTGCGGTGATCCCGGTCGAACGCACCGCGGTACCGGTGGAATGGGACGAGATCAAGGCCCAATTGACCAAGCTGGCAACGGGTTTGGGTCCCGATGGCGGCGCCGCAGGCAGTTCGATGGGCCGATTCGTCGACAGCACCGCCGCCGCACTGAGCGACGGCAACGGGGAGAAGTTGCGGCAGATGCTGGCCCAGCTGTCCGCGGTGGGGCGCATCCTGGCCGACGGCAGCGGCAATATCGTCGACATCCTGCAGAATCTGCAGACCTTCGTGGACGCGTTGAAGGGCAGCGGTACCGAGATCGTCCAGTTCGAGAATCGGCTCGCGACGCTGTCCAGTGTGGTCGACGACAGCACATCCGATCTGGACGCCGCGCTGCGCGAACTGTCGGTCGCGGTGGGCGAGGTCCAGCGCTTCGTCTCCGAGAACCGCGCGAAGGCCGGCGAACAGGTGCAGCGGTTGGCGAACGTGACCCAGAATCTGGTGGATCATCGCGCGGATCTGGAGAATCTGCTGCATATCGCGCCGAACAGCATCGCCAACTTCTATCACATCTACAATCCCGACACCGGCACGGAGGCAGGGGTTTTCGAGCTCAACAACTTCTCCAACCCGATGCAGTTCATCTGCGCCGGTGTGGCGAGTATCGAGAACGCCACGGCCGCGGAGTCGGGGGAGAAGTGCCGCCAGTATCTGGGCCCGATCCTGCCCCTGCTCAGCTTCAACTATCTGCCGTTCCCGGTGAGCCCGGCGACCGGACCGGCGCCGGATCCGAACAACGTGATCTACAGCGAACCCGATCTGGTGCCGAAGATCGTCGGACAGCAACCCGGCCCGTCGGCGCCGACGTCGGTCACCGAACTGCTCCAGCCCTGGGGGAGGCCACCGTCATGATCGCGCGGCTGTTGGTTCTGTGCGCGTGCGCACTGGTCACCGTCACCGGATGTGGCTGGCGCGGAGTGGATTCGCTGCCGTTGCCCGGTGCCCCCGGTCACGGTGCGGACGCCGCGATCTACCACGTCGAAATGGCGAATGTCGGCACGCTGGTGTCGAATTCGCCGGTCATGATCGACGACGTGGTGGTGGGCAGCGTCGGGTCGATCACCGTGCACGGCTGGCACGCCGTCGTGGACGTCTCGGTGAAACCGGATGTGGTCGTGCCCGCGAATGTGGCGGCGACCATCGGGCAGACCAGCCTGCTCGGCTCGACCCATCTGGCGTTGAATCCGCCGGCCGGACAGGCGCCGAGCGGGCGCCTGCGGCCCGGGGCGACCGTGCCGCTGAACCGGACCTCGACCTATCCGTCGACCGAACAGACTCTCGCGTCGCTGTCGGTGGTGCTCAACGGCGGCGGGATGGGCCAGATCAACGACATCATCCACAATCTCGATGCCGCGTTCTCCGGTCGCGAGGGCGCCATCCACGACCTGATTCCGCGCCTGGACGCGTTCATGACCGTGCTGGATCAGCAGCGCGACAACCTCCTCGCCACCGTGACCGGGTTGAATCGGTTGGCGGAAACCTTTGCCCAGCAGCGCGATACGGTCAGCGACACGTTGCGTCAGGTCGGGCCCGCGCTCGAGGTGCTGCTCACCGAGCGGCCCGCCATCACCACCGCCCTGGACAAACTGCGCACCTTCAGCGACACCGCGACCGGGGTGATCTCGCAGGTGCAGGCGGATCTGCTGACGAATCTGCACAACCTCGAACCGACCCTGCGGGAATTGGCCGATGTGGGGTCGAAGATCGACGGTGCGGTCTCCTTCCTCACCGTGTTCCCCTACGGGCAGTACGGCATCGACCACGGTATCCGCGGCGACTACGTCAATCTGTTCGCCACCATCGACCTCACGGTGCCGCGGTTGCGCCGCGAACTGCTGCTCGGCACTCCCCTGGGAGATCCGAATGCCGTGCTGCAGGCCATGGTCGGCGACCCCGGCTACGGCAAGCCGACCAACGACCCGCTGGGTGCTCCGGTGAACCCGTCCGATCCGAACGGAGGCGGCCGATGATTCTCACCCGATTCGTCCGAGCGCAGCTGGTGATCTTCTCGATCCTGGCCGTGATCGGCATGGTGTCGATGGCCGTGCAGTACATGCGGCTGCCGACCCTCGCCGGCATCGGCACCATGAAGGTGACGCTGGAACTTCCGACCTCCGGTGGGCTGTACCGATTCGGCAACGTCACCTATCGCGGGGTCCAGATCGGCAAGGTCACCTCCGTCGATCTGACCGACGACGCGGTGAAGGCGACCCTGTCGATCGACGGCGGGCACAAGATTCCCGCCGACCTGCGCGCGCAGGTGCGCAGTGTGTCGGCGGTGGGTGAGCAGTACGTCGACCTGCAACCGCGCACCGACGCGGGGCCGTATCTGCACGACGGATCCGTCATCGACGTGCGCGACAGCACCGTTCCGCAGCCGGTGGGGCCGATGCTCGACGAACTCGACAGCCTCGTCGGCAGTATTCCGAAAGACCGGCTGCACGACATGCTCGACGAGGTGTTCACCGGTGTGAACGGCGCGCGCTACGACCTGCAGTCGCTGCTGAACTCGGCCGCGACCGTGGCCGCCGATGCGAATCGGACCGGCGACACCACCCGTGACCTGCTGGCGAAGGCCGAGCCGCTGGTGGATTCGCAGGACCGCTCGGCCGATGCGATCCGGATCTGGGCGCGCAGCCTCGCCGGGGTATCGGGACAGATCGCGACCGACGACGAGCAGGTGCGGACGCTGCTGAACACCGGACCGGGCGCGGCGCGGGAGGCGACGAAACTGCTGGATTCGGTGAAACTCACGCTGCCCGTGCTGTTGTCGAATCTGACCTCGGTCGCGCAATTGGGCGTCACCTATCACGCGGGGCTGGAACAGGTGCTGGTGTTGCTGCCGCCCGAGGTCTCGATCGTGCAGGCGGTGCAACCCACCAAGAACGCACAGGGGTTGGGGCCCGGAGACTTCCGGATCAGCGGCGTCTCGGATCCGCCGGCCTGTACGGTCGGCTTCCTGCCGCCGTCGGCATGGCGGCCGCCCTCGGACACCACCACGATCGACACCCCGGACGGGCTGTACTGCAAGCTGCCACAGGATTCGCCCGTCGCGGTACGCGGTGCGCGCAACTTCCCGTGTGCCGGCAAACCGGGTAAGCGGGCGCCGACAGCGGAGATCTGCAACAGCGACCAGGAGTACGAACCGGTGGCGCCGGACCAGCCGGTGGTGGGACCGTACCCGCGCGATCCGAATCTGGAATCGCAAGGCATTCCGCCGGATTCGCGGTGGAATCCGCCCGCCCCCGCTCCCGCGCCCGCGCCGGCGGCCCCGTTGCCGCAGCTGCCGCAGCTCGAGCTACCCAGGATTCCCGGGCTGAACGCTCCCGCGGCATCGCGCACCGGGGCCGAACCGTCGGTGGGATTCGCGCACTACGACCCACATACCGGGAACTACCTGGCGCCGGACGGAAGGATGTATCGGCAGGGCGATCTGGCCGGCGCCCGGCCGGCGAGTTGGAAGGATATGGTGGCGCACTGATATCGAGTGTGCTGCCGATCAGACCGGATCGAACGAGGAGATCAACCACTTCCCGTCGACGCGCGACAGCGACACCTTGACGCTGCTCGAGGTCATCGACGGATCGGGTTTGTCGGAGGTGGTGGTGGTCTGGTTGATGAACACCAGCACCACGGCCGAATCCGGATGGATCTGCTCGACCGCCGAACGGACCACCGCCGCAGATGTTTTCACCGTTTTCTGCTTCGCGGCCGGCGCCACCACCTGCTGGGTGAACTGCCCGTAGTAGGTGAGAAAGTCGCCGGTCAGGAAGGATTTCGCGGTGGTGAGA
>NZ_BAFQ01000020.1 GCF_000308375.1 Nocardia aobensis NBRC 100429
GTCCTGGGCGAATCGCTGCCGTGGATGGTCGAGCAGATCCGTACCGACCCGGTGTACGTGGTCGTGCTGGCCCCGCGTCCGGACGCGGTGGCCCGGCGCGAGGCCGGTCGAGACAAGAAAGCCTACGGGGTCTTCACCGTCGAGCAGCTCGACACCGTGCTGCACGCGGAAACGCCTCGCATCGGATTATGGCTGGATACAACGGATCTCACGGTCGAGGAGACCGTCGGGGAAATACTCGCCCGGGCCGAACCGGTGGAGCGGCGGTTCGGCCCGGGCGAGCGCCTGCGTCAGTGGGCCTCGGCCAGGAGGGTGCCCAGAGCGCGCAGGTGATCGGTGGCGCCGCCGAGCGCGAACTCGTTGTGTTTGGCGGCGGTGAAGTAGCACTGAACGATGTGGTCGCGGTCGATGCCGACGCCACCGTGCACGTGCACGGCGGTGTGGGCGATGCGGTGACCGGCCTCGGCGGCCCAGAATTTGGCGGTGTGGATCTCCGCCTCCGCCGGTAGTCCCTCGTCGACCCGCCACGCGGCCTGGGTGACCGCCAGCCGCAGCCCCTGCAGGTCGATGTAGCCGTCGGCCAGCCGCTGCGCGACCGCCTGGAAGCTGCCGATCTTGCGATTGAACTGCTCACGCTCGCGGCCGTATTCGGCGACGAGGTCGACCGCGCGCTCCAGGGTTCCGAGCTGTTGTGCGGCCAGGCCGAGCCAGCCGTGGTTCAGCAGCCACGCGAGGATCTCGGCGCCGTCGTCCACGGTGCCGATCAATTCGGCGGGGGTGGAATCGAATTCGACCTCGGCCTGCGGGCTGCGGTCGACCACCTGCTGCGGCGTGACACGCGCGTCCGCCGGGTCGACCAGGAATACCGCGGCCTTGCCGGAAACCATGGCGGGCACCAGGATTCGCGCCGACTGTGCGGCGAAGGGAACAACGGTCTTGGCGCCGATCAGCTTCCAGCCGCCATCCTCGGTCGCGGTCGTGGTGGGCTTCGCCGGCTCCCAGTTGCGTTCCTCCGACAGTGCCACGGTCAGAATCGTCTCGCCCGCACCGGCTTTCGCCGCCAGCTCGCGCTGCGCCTCGTCACCCCAGCGGGCCAGCGCACCGGCGCCGAGGACGATCGACCACAGATAGGGCACGGGGGCGGCGGATTTGCCGATCTCCCGCAGAATCGCGGTCTGTTCCAGGGCGCCGAGTCCGCTGCCGCCCACCGATTCCGGCAGCGCGGCCGCGAGCACGCCGGTCTCGGCCAGCGACCGCCAGAGTTGGTCGTCGAAGCGGACCTCGGCCTTGTCCAGTTCCCGCAGCCGGTCGGCGGTGACCAGTTTGGCGCAGACCTCGCCGGTCAGCCGCGCGAGATCCTGCTGCCCCTCGGTAAGTGTGAAATCCATCGTTGTTCCTAGTTCTTCGACGTTTCCGACCGGTCCGCGGCTCAGCGGGCGGCAGCGGGCTGTTTGAGGGCGGTCATCGCGATGATGTCGCGCTGCACCTCGTTGGTGCCGCCGCCGAAGGTCAGGATCAGGCACGCGCGATGCATCCGCTCGAGCCGTCCGCGCAGCTGCGCGCCGGGGGAGTCCTGCCGCAGATATGCCTGCGGTCCGAGAATCTCCATCAGCAGTCGGTAGGCCTCGGTGGCCAATTCGGTGCCGAGCACCTTGCAGGTGGAGGCATCCCACGGCCGGGGCGCGGCGTCGCCGCCCGCGTCGGCGCCGGAGGCGATCTCCCAGTTCAGCAGTTTGAGGAATTCCACCTGGGCGTGGACCCGCGCCAGATTCAGCCGCACCCA
>NZ_BAFQ01000019.1 GCF_000308375.1 Nocardia aobensis NBRC 100429
ACCCGGGTGAACCGGCCGCCGAGGTGACGCTCGAGGCCGGCGACGATCTGATCGCGTACATGCTGTCCCAGCGCGCGCATCAGCAGATCGTCGACGACGGGCAGGACGAACAGTATGAGTGGGAAGCCGAAACCTTCGCCGGCATGCTGATGACCCGCCTGCGCGTCTTCAACAACCGCGGCGCCGGTGTCTCGGTGCTCCGATTCGACGAGGCCCTCGGATGAGCGGGAGGACAGGGTAGGTATGACGTTCTGGTTGACGGCCCTGCTGGTGTGGATGGCGGCCGGCGCCCGCATCGGCCGCGTCCTGGTGAAGCCCGCGACCACGGCCCGGGTGGCGATCGTGATCGCGGTCGCGGCGGTGGCCGCCGCGGCCACCCTCGGCATCCCCGAGATCGCGGTCGCGGTGGATCACGCACTGCCGCAGGGCATCAACGGCGCAGCGCTGGCCGACCGGCTGGTGGTGGCGACCTGGCTGCTGTTCGCGGTGGCCACGTCGGTGGTGGCGGCCGCCGCCTGGCCGGTGGTCTCGCGTCGGAATCTGCGCCAGATCGCCTGGATGGTCTACGGTTTCGGCGCGCTGGTCATCGCCGCCACCATCGGGTGGTCGATGGTGTTCGGCTGGGTCATGACCCTGCTCGGCTGCGCCTTCATCGCTGTCACCGGTCTGCGCAATCTGGACTGGACGGCGCTGGGACGCGGTATCGCGCTCTACACCACCGGCACGGTGGTCGCGGGTGTGCTTGCGGCGCTGTCGATTCGGCGGCTGGCGATCGGTGAACAACCCGTGCGGCCCGGCGATCCGGGCTGGTTCTGGCCGGCCTGGCAGCTCGCGAGCCTGCTGATCGCAGTCGGCGCGGTATGGATCGTGATCGAGCTCTGGGTGCGGGCGCGCCTGCTGCTGCGCCAGATTCGGGCCCTGCATCGGACGTTGATCAAGCGCTTCCCCGAGGTGGTGGCGCACGAGCAGACGGTGTCGGCCACCCAGCTCAGGGCTTCCGATCAGGTCGCGCAGATCATGGACGCGCTGTATCTGCAGACCGGCGGCGGCATGGAGCTGGCGGCGGCCGGTGTACCCGCCCGCTCGGTCACCGACCGTGCCGAACGGGTGGCCCGCTGGGCCCGCAATCCGCTCGGTGACGACATCGTCGACGCCCGTTGGATCGCACCGCCGGAGGGACTGAGCCCGCGCGGTTGGGTGCAGGCGATCGCCCGCGCCTTCGAGCGCACCGCGACCGACCGGAAATCGGCGGTCGCACAGGCGGATTGATCATCGACGCGACCGGACCGATTGGGCGGCGGTCCGTCTCAGGTCACAAGACAACACAGTGCGGTTCCGAGTGCCGCACTGTGTTGCCTTGTCCAACTTGCTATTCCGTGCCGTCCGGTGGAACCTCGGGCAGACCCTCACTCGCCCGGAGCTTTTCGGCCATCGAAGTCAGGAGGTTCTGCGACTCTTCGGAGAGATCGAACGCCCTGCTCGACAGCCGACGCAGTCCATAGCCCTGCAGCTGGGACAGCAACTCCAGATCATGGTCGATCTTGGCGGCGTAGATGTCGTTGAAGAAGTAGTCCGGTTTGACCTTGAAGAACTTTGCCAGTGCGGCAACCGTCTCATCTGAGGGGTTCGTCCGCTGACCCGACCGCAACTGCGAGAGATACGGTTTCGAGATCGGATGCCCGGAGGCGGTGAGCGCTGCCGCCACCTCGGCATTGGTGTGCGGCTTACGCCCCGGGGGATGCACGGTTTCGAACAGCTTGTTCAGCCGCGCCGCGAAATCAGCCATTGTGAGCCGCCCAATTCCCTTCGCTGTACTAACAGTCGTTATCTCGGATACGTATCATTGATATTAGCGGCTGAGTAACTGAAAACCTACGCCTGATTCAGGATTTCCTTGAAGCTTCCAGGTCGGCCGTCCGGGAACTGTTCAGCGTCGGCACGTTTGCGGGGCAACGCGCCCTCGCTGGTCGAGGGGCAGTACGCTCCGGTTCTGGCCCGTCGAACGAGTCTCGTTCAACGGGCCATTGATAACCGGAAGATAGCTGACATCTCATCCTTTTGTCTGTATCGCAGTTTGTGTGGCGTACGACACGTCCAGGGGCTGTGAGGATGAACGTTCAACTAGGGAGGAAATCTGTTCGGTATTACAACCGCTCGATGATTGTCCCGGTCGCAAGTGCGCCACCGGCGCACATGAGGACCATTGCAATCGACTTGTCGGAGCGTTCGAGCTCGTGCAGGGCGGTGGTGATCAAACGTGACCCGGTGCTGCCGACCGGATGTCCGATCGCAATCGCGCCGCCGTTGACATTGACCCGATCCATATCCGGCTTGTGTACCGACGCCCACGACAGCGGGACCGAGGCGAAGGCCTCGTTGATTTCGAAGAGATCGATATCGGCGATGCTCATGCCCGACTTCTCCAGCAGGCGCGTGGTCGCCTGCACCGGACCGTCCAGGTGGAACTCCGGCTCGGCGCCGACGAGGCACTGGGTGACGATGCGAGCCCGCGGCTTCAGTCCGGCACGCGCCGCGGCCTGTTCGTCCATGAGCAGCACCGCGGCCGCGCCATCCGAGATCTGTGACGAGGTGCCGGCGGTGTGAATTCCGCCCTCCAGCACCGGCTTCAGCTTCGCCAGGCTCTCCCGGCTGGTCTCGCGCAGACCCTGGTCGCGGTTGACGTCGAGCGTCTCGCCGGTGAGGGTGCCCTCCTTGTCGACCTGCGGCGCGCCGGCGATGGTCAGCACCTCACGGTCGAAACGCCCTTCCGCCCACGCCTGGGCGGCCAAACGCTGTGAGCGCACGCCGAATTCGTCGATGTCGTCGCGGGTGATGCCGCGCCGCTTGGCGATTCGCTCGGCCGCCTCGAACTGATTGGGCATATCGATATCCCAGCTCGCGGGGCGGCGGGGGCCGGCGTTCTCGCCCACGTTCGCGCCCAGCGGGACGTGGCTCATGGATTCGACGCCGCAGGCGACGCCGATGTCGATCGCGCCCTGGGCGATCTGCCCGGCGATCAGATGGTTGGCCTGCTGGGCGGAACCGCACTGGCAGTCGATGGTGGTCGCGCCCACCTGCCAGGGGAGTCCGGCGTGCAGCCACGCGGTGCGGGTGACGTTGTTGCTCTGCTCGCCGACCTGCATGACGCAGCCGCCGATGACCTGTTCGACCAGCGCCGGATCGAGCTGTGCGCGCTCGAGGACGCCGCGCTGGGCCGCGCCGAGCACCTCGGCGGCGTGCAGGCCGGCCAGCCAGCCGTTGCGTTTGCCGATGGGGGTGCGCGCGGCCTCGACGATGACGGGGGTGCCCATAACTTCAACCTTTCGAACAGGATCCGTATCAGCACAGAAACTGGAACAAGTTCTGTGGATGTACTGAGGGCGGACTATGGCTTCTTTACTACTGATACCACCTATGCTGCAATGAAGGTAGAACGTGTTTCAGTTAGTCGAAGGAGACAACTGGTGGTTGACACCCATGTAGCTCCGAACCTCCCCGAGGGGTTCGACGCCACAGATCCCGACATGTGGGCCCGCGGCATTCCCGTCGAAGAGTTCGCGGAGCTGCGCCGGGCCGCGCCGATCTGGTGGAACCCGCAGTCTCCGGAGGTCGGAGGGTTCCACGACGA
Source organism: Nocardia aobensis NBRC 100429 (assembly GCF_000308375.1). Classification (GTDB taxonomy): domain Bacteria; phylum Actinomycetota; class Actinomycetes; order Mycobacteriales; family Mycobacteriaceae; genus Nocardia; species Nocardia aobensis. The sequence goes on from NZ_BAFQ01000019.1 coordinate 3,629, forward strand.
CGGCTTCTGGGTCGTGTCCAAGCACGCCGATGTCAAGGAGGTCTCGCGGCGCGACGATTTCTCCACCTACGAGAACACCGCGATTCCCCGCTTCAACGACGACATTCCGCGCGAGGCCATCGAGCTGCAGCGCCACATCCTGATCAACAAGGATGCGCCCGAACACACCAAACTGCGCAAACTGATCTCCAAGGGTTTCACCCCGCGCGCGATCAACGGCCTGCGCGCGGAGCTGTCCGCCCGCGCCAAGTCGATCGTCGACGCGGCCGCGGCCAGCGGCGCCGGCGACTTCGTCACCCAGGTGGCCTGTGAGCTGCCGCTGCAGGCGATCGCCGAACTCATCGGCGTCCCGCAGGAAGACCGGATGAAGGTCTTCCAGTGGTCCAACGAGATGACCGGCTACGACGATCCGGACAGCGATGCCGACCCGGCCGCCTCGTCGATGGAGATTCTCGGCTACGCCTGGCAGATGGCCGAGGCCCGCAAGGCCCAACCGGCCGAGGACATCGTCACCACCCTGGTCAACGCCGATATCGACGGTGAGGCGCTGACCTCGGAGGAGTTCGGCTTCTTCGTCATCCTGCTGGCGGTCGCCGGTAACGAGACCACCCGCAATGCCATCACCCACGGCATGATCGCGTTCCTGGAGAACCCGGAGCAGTGGGAGCTCTACAAGCGCGAGCGGCCCGCCACCGCCGCCGACGAGATCATCCGCTGGGCCACTCCGGTGAGCTCGTTCCAGCGGACCGCGTTGGTCGACACCGAACTGTCCGGGGTGCAGATCAAGAAGGGCCAGCGCGTCCTGCTGATGTACCGCTCGGCCAATTTCGACGAGGAGGTGTTCGAGAATCCGTACACCTTCGACATCACTCGCGATCCGAATCCGCACCTGTCCTTCGGTGGCACCGGTGCCCACTTCTGCATCGGCGCCAACCTCGCGCGGCTGGAGATCGACCTGATCTTCAACGCCATCGCCGACCACCTGCCCGATATCACCAAGCTCGGCGACCCCAAGCGCCTGACCTCGGGCTGGCTCAACGGCATCAAGGAATTCCAGGTCGACTACAAAACGAAGGCCTGATTCGCGCGCTGAAACACGAACAGGGCGGGCACCCGGTGGGTGCCCGCCCTGTTGTTCGTGCGGCGGTCTCACTGCTTGCGCATGGTGCCCATCGCGCGATCGGTTTCCCAGAAGGCCCGCAGCGCCACGATCTTCCCGGCGTCGTCGACCTTGTAGGTGAACACGCCCTCGGCGTCGATGACATGTCCGCCCAGCTGGGTGCGGATCAGCCCGGTGAAGGCCACCTCGCTGCCGCAGGCGAAGGAGTCGCCGAAGACGAAATCGATGGATTCGGTGGGGGCGATCGCCTTGTCCCAGAACGCCGCGATGGCGTCGCGGCCGCGATGGCCCACACCCTCGGGATCGAAGACCGAGGGGCCGATCGGATCCTCGACGATGCCGTCGGCGGCGAACAGCGCCAGCCACGCCTCCTTGTCCCGGGCGCGCACCGCGGCCTGTGAGGCCCGTCCGGCGAGGCGCGCCGGATGTTCGGTGGTGGTTGTGGTCATCTCGGACTCCCGGCTCGGTGGTTTCGGTGAATTTGCTGATGGAATTGCAAATGTGCTTTCCGCCGGCAATCCGGTGAACCGGAAATGCCGGCGGAATTGCGTGTCACCGTGGTTCCGAGCCCACTACCCACATCGAGAAGTACTGTGATCCGCCACCATAGGCATGGCCGAACGCTTTTCGGGCGCCCTCGACTTGGTAATCGCCCGCCCGGCCCATTACCTGCTTGGCCGCCTCCGCGAAGCGGATCATCCCGGACGCGCCGATCGGATTGGAACTCAACACGCCGCCCGAGGGGTTGACCGGCAGCTTCCCGCCGATCTCGGTCTCGCGCGCGTCGACCAGCTTCCAGCCCTCGCCCTCGGGAGTGAAGCCCAGGTTCTCCAGCCACATCGGCTCGAACCAGGAGAACGGGACGTAGATCTCGGCCGCGTCGATCTCCTCGAGCGGATTGGTGATCCCGGCCTGCTTCCACAGCGCGGCCGCGGCGTCGCGTCCGGCCTGCGGGTTGACCTGGTCGCGGCCGGAGTAGGCCAGCGGTTCGGTGCGCATGGCCGTGCCGTGCACCCACGCGACCTTCTTACCCGATGCCTCGGCCGCCTTCGCCGAGTCCTCGTCGCCGATCACGATCGCGCACGCGCCGTCGGAGGACGGGCAGGTCTCGTCGAAACGCACCGGGTCCCACAGCATTTGGGACGCGAGTACCGATTCCATGGTGATATCGGGCTGGCGCAGATGCGCGAACGGATTCTTCGCGCCGTTGCGGCGATCCTTCACCGCGACCATCGCGCCGATGTGCAGGGGAGCGTTGGCCCGCCGGATGTACGCGCGCACATGCGGTGCGAAGTACCCGCCCGCGCCGGCGCCGACCGGCATCGTGAACGGCACCGGATTCGACAGGGCCCACATGGCATTGGATTCGGACTGCTTCTCCCAGCAGATCGCCAGCACCCGGCGGTACACGCCGGCCTGCACGTGGTTGGTGGCGACCACGCCGGTCGAACCGCCGACCGACCCCGCGGTGTGCACGCGCAGCAGCGGTTTTCCGGTGGCGCCCAAGGCATCCGCCATGAACAGCTCGGGCATCATCGAGCCCTCGAACAGATCCGGCGCCTTACCGACGATCACCGCGTCGATATCGGCCATGGTCAGATCGGCATCTTCGAGTGCGCGATCGATTGCCTCGCGGCACATACCGGCCATCGAGACATCGGTCCGTTTCGTCACGTGATGGGTTTGTCCCGTGCCGAGTACGGCGGCTTGATTGGTCATCGTCCAGCCTCCAGGATGGCCACCAAGTTCTGCTGCAACGCCGGACCACTGGTGGCGTGTGCGAGGGCTCGCTCGGCGGTGCCGTTCATGATTTCGTTGGCCGCGTAGCCGATTCGTTCCAGACCGGCGGCGAACATCGGGTTGCCCGCCAGCGCACCACCCGAGGGGTTGATGCGGGTGGACTCGCTCAGCCCGATGGCCTGCTTCAGGATCAGCTGTTCGTGGCTGTAGGTCGCGTGCAGTTCGGCGACATCGAATCCGCTCGCATCCCCGCCGAGCACCGCCTTGGCCGCGGCCGCGGTGGAAGGGGAGGTGGTCAGATCGCGCGCGCCGAACATCGGGGTGTCGATGCGGTGCGCCATACCGGTCAGCCAGGCCGGCCGCTCGCACAGCTCGCGCGCCTTGTCGCCGCGGGCCAGCACGATCGCGGCGGCGCCGTCGGTGATCGGCGCGATGTCATGTTCGCGCAGCGGATTCGCGACATAGGGTGCGGCGAGCCGCTTCTCGATCTCGGCGTCGTCGGCGGCCGAGACCGCGGCCATATCGCGTTCGGTCCAGTTTCCGGCGTCGAGCCCGGCCCGGGCCTGCAAGCCGGCCACCGATACCGCGTCCGGCCACAGCGGGGCCACCAGGTACGGATCCATCTGCATCGTCAGCACCTGCCGCAGCGTGCCTGCCGACGGCTTGCCGAAGCCGTAGACCAAGGCGGTATCGGCCTGTCCGGAGCGCAGTTTCACCCACGCCTCGTACAGCGCCCAGGCCGCGTCCATTTCGACGTGCGATTCGTTGATGGGAGGCACGGCGCCGATCGAGTCGATCGCGGAGATGAACGAGAAGGCGCGTCCGGCAAGGTAATCGGAGGATCCCGAGCACCAGAAGTCGATATCGGACACGCCGATGCCGAGCTTGTCGTACAGCTGCCGGAAGCACGGGACCAGCATTTCGACACCGTTGGTGGTGCCGTAGGTTTCACGGACATGCGGGGCGTGGGCGAAGCCCACCACCGCGATATCTGTTGCGTTGTCGCTCAAGGTGTTTCGCTCCTAGAGGTGGTGCCGGTAGCTGTCGTAGTCCGCGTCCGGCTCGCCGTTGGGCTCGAAGTGGTCCACGTTCTCCAGCGTGTAACCCCACTCCTCGCGCGGCTTCCACACCGCCTTCACGCGCATACCCATGCGGACTTCGCTGGGGTCACAGCCCAGCACCCGGTGCAGCACCGGAATATCGGCGCCGTCGAGCAGTACGTACGCGGTGACGTACGGCGGCTTGATCTTCTGGCCCATGAACGGCACGTTCACGATGCAGAACGTGGTGATGGTGCCGGTATCGGGCAGATCGACCATCTCGTCGGTCGGGCGGCCGTCGATCGGGTCGGCGCCGCGGGGCGGGAAGTACACCTTGCTCTCGGCGTCGGCGCGACCGCCGATCAGGCGGCCCTCGACCAGAGCCTTCAGATACCGCGTCTCCGTCGGCGAGGCGGTGTGCTTGTACCGCAGGTCGATCGGGGTGACGATGCCGGTGACCGGCTCGGCCGCATCGGCATCCGACGAGGTGGAACCGGCTGGGGCCGAAGAGGTCTCGCCCGGTTCGACGCAGGCGATGTCGTGGATGCTGCCGCTGCGTTCGGCGGCCCAGCGCACCCGCACGCGCAATCCGCTGCGCACCTCGTCGGGAGACGACACGTCGAGGGCATGCAGCACCGCGGTGTCGGCGCCGTCGAATTTCACCAGCGCCCAGGCGAAGGGGCGGTCGAACGGCTGGCCGGGCAGCGGATCGGCGACCCAGCTCCAGCTCTGCACCGTGCCGACATCGGAGACGTCGACGAAGTCGGTCAGCCGCTCCGCGGTCACCGGATCGAATTCCGCCGGCGGCACGATCACCCGGCCGTCGCTGCCGCGGACGCCGACGATCCGGCCCTCGCGCAGTCCGGTCAGGAACCGGCCGATGGTCGGTCCGACCGATCGGGTGTAGTCGAACTTCATCCGCAGTTCGGCGCTGAGTACCTCGGGTGCGGGTTCCGCTTCCGGACCGCTGCCTTTCGCGATTACGCCGGTCATGGTGTTCCCATTGGTCACGATATCGAGTAGAACAGGTTCTTATTCTGGTGGCAAGAGCTACCTGGAAAGGTGTCCGGCGACGGGCTCGGCGGAAGGAGTCGACGATGCGGTTCGGATTGCAGCTCGGATATTGGGGTGCGGGGCCGCCGCCCAACGCCGGGGAGTTGGTGGTGGCCGCCGAGGAGGCCGGATTCGACGCGGTCTTCGCCGCCGAGTCCTGGGGTTCGGATGCCTTCACGCCATTGGCCTGGTGGGGCTCGTCCACCCAGCGGGTGCGGCTGGGAACCTCCGTGGTGCAGCTGTCCGCCCGTACTCCCACCGCGACCGCGATGGCCGCGCTGACCCTCGATCACCTCAGCGGTGGCCGCCACATCCTGGGCCTGGGCGTCTCCGGTCCGCAGGTGGTGGAGGGCTGGTACGGCCAGCCGTTCGCCAAACCGTTGCAGCGCACCCGGGAGTACGTCGGCATCATCCGCCAGGTGCTGGCCCGCCAGGCGCCGGTGGTGAGCCAGGGCGCGCAGTACCGGCTGCCCTACGACGGGCCCGGCTCGACCGGCCTGGGTAAACCGCTCAAGCCGATCACCCATCCGCTACGTGCGGATCTGCCGATCTGGCTCGGCGCCGAGGGGCCGAAGAACGTGGCGCTGACGGCCGAGATCGCCGACGGCTGGCTGGCGATCTACTACACCCCGCGACTGGCCGGAATGTACGACGAATGGCTCGACGAGGGGTTTGCCCGGCCCGGTGCCCGGCGTTCCCGGGAGGACTTCGAGATCGCGGCGAGCTGCCAGGTGATCATCACCGACGACGCCCGCGCCGAGATCGATCGGATCAAACCGGTGATGGCGCTCTACATCGGCGGCATGGGCGCCGAGGAGCTGAACTTCCACGCCCAGGTCTATCGCCGGATGGGTTACGGCGCCGAGGTCGACGAGATCACCCGGCTGTTCCGCTCCGGCCGCAAGGACGAGGCCGCCGCCGTGATTCCGGACCAGCTGATCCTCGATACCGCCATCATCGGCGACGAGGACCATGTGCGCTCCCAGCTGAAGGTCTGGGAGGCGGCGGGCGTCGGAATGCTGCTGGTGACGGTTCGTGACGTGGCGCAGCTGCATCGCCTCGCCCCCCTTGTTCAGATGTAGAACACGTTCTAGATTTGAGGAGTGACTTCGATGGAGCCGGCGCAGAAGCTGGGACTGTGGAATATCGCGGCCACCGACCCCGATCGGATCGCGGTCGTCGATCCGTCGGGGCGGGAGGTCGGCTACCGGGAGCTGTCCGATCAGGCCGACCGCATCGCACGAGGCTTGCAGGCCAAGGGTTTACAGCCCGGCGATGTGCTGGTGTCGATGGTGCACAACACTACCGAAGCGCTCGCCGTGTACTTCGCGGCCTATCAGGCCGGGCTGTACATCGTCGCGGTGAACTGGCATCTGACCGGTCCGGAGGTCGCCTACATCCTCGGCGACAGCGAGGCGAAGGTGTTCATCGCCGACGAGCGCTTCGCCGAGGCGGCGTCGATCGCCGCCGAGGAGGCGAATGTGCCTGCGAGCGCGCGGTATTCGGTGGGCGGCATCGACGGTTTCCAGCCTCTGACCGAACTGGGCGCGGGGGAGTCCGGGCGCCCCGACGTCCGGACCACCGGTGCGCCGATGCTCTACACCTCGGGAACCACCGGACGCCCCAAGGGAGTTCGGCGTCCGCTGACCGGCGCCGATCCCGATGTGGTGGGCCCGCAGGCGACCGGCTTCTTCGGACTGTTCGGCATCCAGCCCTTCGACGACCATGTGCACATCTGCGGCTCGCCGCTCTATCACACCGCCGTGCTGAACTTCGCCTCGATCTCGATTCAGCTGGGGCACACGGTGGTTCTGATGGACAAGTGGGATCCGGAGGAGATGCTGCGGCTGATCGACACGCATCGGGTGACCCACAGTCATATGGTCCCCACCCAGTTCCACCGTCTGCTCGCTCTCCCGGAGGAGGTGCGGGCGCGCTACGACGTCTCCTCGCTGCGCTGCATGATCCACGGCGCCGCGCCGTGCCCGCAGGAGACCAAGCGCAGGATGCTCGAGTGGTGGGGGCCGGTCGTCACCGAGTACTACGCGGCGACCGAGGGCGGCGGCACGTCGATCTCGGGCGAGGAGTGGTTGCGCAAGCCGGGTTCGGTCGGCAAGGCGTGGCCGTACGCGGTGGTCAAGGTGCTCGACGAGGACGGCAACGAGGTCGCGCCCGGCGAGGTCGGTCAGGTGTACATGAAGATGGGCGGCTCCAACTTCGAGTACCACAAGGACAAGTCGAAGACCGAGGACGCGCGGGTGGGCGATCTGTTCACCGTGGGCGACATCGGGCATATGGACGCCGACGGCTATCTGTTCCTGCACGACCGGCGCTCGGACCTCATCCTGTCCGGGGGTGTGAACATCTATCCGGCCGAGATCGAGGGTGAATTGATCACCCATCCCAAGGTCGCCGACGTCGCGGTTTTCGGTATCCCGCATCCGGATTGGGGTCAGGAGGTGAAGGCGGTCGTGCAGCCGGCCGAAGGGGTCGCGGCCGGCGGCGAGCTGACCCGGGAGCTGATGGAGTTCGCCGCGGCTCGCCTGGCGAAGTACAAGCTGCCCAAGAGCATCGACTACCTGCCCGAACTGCCGCGCGATCCGAACGGCAAGTTGTACAAGCGCAAGCTGCGCGAGCGTTACGTGCCCGCGTAGCCGCAGTCTCGCCGATCGAGTCCGGACGCCCTTACCGTCCTGCCCTGTGTGGGGCGTCCTCGATCGCGCGCCCTCGAGCCCGCCCGGCTGTGCCGGCGGGCTCGTCGGCGTTGCAGAATACGCGTTCCGGCAAAACCCGCTGCCGCTTCGGCGGAATTAGTAAACTGTGTAAATCAAGTCTTGTCAGGCGTGAGAACACGTTCTATTTTGGTCCTGTGAGCTACAACATAGCGGACCTTGTCGAACACACCATCGACCTCGTGCCGGACCGTGTCGCGCTGGCCGACGACGTCCGCTCGGTGACCTATGCCGAGCTGGAGGACCGGGCCAACCGATTGGCGCACTACCTGCAAGAACAGGGTGTGCAGCCGGGTGACAAGGTCGGCATCTACTCGCGCAACACGATCGAGGCCGTGGAGGCCATGGTCGCGATCTTCAAGGCGCGGGCAGTAATGATCAACGTGAACTTCCGGTACGTCGAGAACGAGTTGCAATACATTTTCGACAATTCCGATATGGTCGCGCTGATTCACGAACGTCGCTACAGCGACAAGGTGTCGGCCGTGCGGCCGAACACGCCGAAGTTGAAGACGGTCATCGCCGTGAACGACGGTACCGAAGCCGAGGTGCCGTTGCCCGCGGATTCGGTGGAATACGAAGCGGCACTGGCTGCTTCGCACGGCGAGCGCGATTTCGGCGACCGCTCCAACGACGACATCTTCATGATCTACACCGGCGGCACCACCGGCATGCCCAAGGGCGTGATGTGGCGGCACGAGGACTGGTGGCGGGTGCTCGGTGGCGGCATCAACTTCGTCACCGGTGAGGCGATCGAGGACGAGTGGCAGCAGGCCAAGGCCGGCGCCGCCGGTGGGCAGATGGTCCGCTACCCGATCCCGCCGATGATCCACGGCGGTTCGCAGTCGGCGACCTTCCACGGCCTGTTCGACGGCGGCAAGACGATCATGCTGCCGGAGTTCAGCGCCCACACCGTGTGGCAGGCGATCGACCGCCACGGGGTGAACCTCATCTTCATCACCGGTGACGCCATGGCGCGGCCGATGCTCGACGCCCTCAAGGAAGGCCATCCGGAAACCGGTGAGCCGTACCAGCATGCGAATCTGTGGGCGATGGCCAGTAGTGCGGCGCTGTTCTCGCCGGCGCTGAAGGACGAGTTCATCGAACTGCTGCCGAATACGGTCATCACCGATTCCATCGGCTCCTCGGAAACCGGTTTCGGCGGCCTGTCGGTGGCGGCCAAGGGGGCGACCCACACCGGTGGTCCCCGGGTCAAGATCGACGCCTCCACCGCCGTCATCGACGAGGAGGGCAACCCCGTCGCGCCCGGCTCCGGTCAGGTGGGCGTGCTGGCGCGCACCGGCAACATCCCGCTCGGTTACTACAACGACCCGGTGAAGACCGCCGCGACGTTCAAGGAGTTCAACGGCGTTCGCTACTCGATCCCCGGCGACTTCGCCCGGGTCGAGGAGGACGGCACCGTGACGATGCTGGGCCGCGGGTCGGTCAGCATCAACAGCGGCGGCGAGAAGATCTACCCGGAGGAGGTCGAGGGCGCGCTCAAATGCCATCCGGAGATCTTCGACGCGCTGGTGATCGGTGTGCCGGACGAGCGCTGGGGACAGCGGGTGGCCGCGGTCGTGCAGTGTCGCGGTGGCGACCGTCCGACGCTCGAGGAACTGCGTCCGGTGCTGACCAAGGAGATCTCCTCCTACAAACTGCCGCGCAGCCTGTGGTTCGTGGACGAGATCAAGCGTTCGCCGGCCGGAAAGCCCGACTACCGGTGGGCCAACGAACATGCCCGCTCGCGCCCGGCCGACGAGGAATCCCAGGCATCCTCGAAATAGTCACGCAGAAATAGATAGCTCGCCGAAGTAAATAACTGGCAATCGATATCGCCGCGCCCCGCGATCACAGTGAAGGCGCGGCGATTTCGTGTCGCCGACGGCGGCGACGTTCGTCCGCCGTCTATCCGTCGAGCGCCATTGCATGGCTGCGGCCTGCTGAGCACGGCGTCCGTGTCCATGCCCCCTACTTCCGGGGTGTTTTCTGTCGGTGCCCTGTGCCACAGTGATCCGCATGAGCGAACAAGCTTCCGCCGGCACCGTCGACGACGTGCTGCAGCAATTCGAGAGTTACCGGCGGGAGCTGTGTGCTTACGCCTATCGGATGTTGGGTTCCTCGTTCGAGGCAGAGGACGCGGTTCAGGAGACTTTCACTCGGGCCTGGAAGGCCTACGACTCGTTCGAGGGCCGGTCCAGCCTGCGATCGTGGCTGTACAAGATCACCACGAACATCTGCCTGGATATGCTCGACGGGCCCCAGCGCCGGGCCCGGCCGATGGATCTGTCCGGGCCGTCGAGTCCGGACAGTCCGCTGCCGCCGCCGCAGCCGGATTACGTGTGGGTGGAGCCGATTCCGAACGCGCTGGCCTTCGGCGCCGACCCGGCCGAACATGCCAGCACCAAGGATTCGCTGCGGTTGGCGTTCGTGGCGGCCTGTCAGCATCTGCCGGCCACCCAGCGGGCGATTCTCATCATGCGGGAGGTGCTGCGGTTCTCGGCCAACGAGACGGCCGAGATGTTGACGATGTCGCCGGCCTCGGTGAACAGCGCGCTGCAGCGGGCGCGCGCGACCATGTCGAAGGTGCAGCCCTCGGAGTCGAGCGGCTACGACGAATCCGACGACAGTCAGCGCAAACTCGTCGACGGTTTCGTGCGCGCCTTCGAGGCCTACGACATGGATGCGCTCACCTCGCTGCTGAAACAGGATGTGGCGCTGTCGATGCCGCCCATCGAGTTGTGGGTCTCCGGTCCGGAGAACGTCGCTCGGTTCATGTTGTCGGAAGGGCCCTCGGCCTGCCGGGGTTCGCGGTTGATCCCGCTGGCCGGCGCCAACGGACTGCCGGCCTTCGGCCAGTACAAACCCACCGACGAGCCCGGGGTCTTCTCGCCGTGGTCGATCACGGTGCTGGAATTCGACGGTCCCGCGATCAGCGGGTTGAACTTCTTCCTCGACACCGATCGCCTGTTCCCGCTGTTCGGATTGCCGCCGGAACTGCGCGACTGATCCTTTCGGGATCGTGAAGGGCTCGCCGGTCGAATGACCGGCGGGCCCTTTTCCTTTCGCGGTCGCAGAGACGTCAACCTCGGAGGGGTCACATACCCCAAGGGGGTATGACTTGAATCACAACGGCGTCCCGTATCGGTCAGATACCCCTAGGGGGTATACAGAACGAGTCGGAAATTCCACGGGCGCAGCGGATGCGCCCGCAACCGAGGAGTGAGGATTCCTATGTCCACTCGGGTATCCGCGCCGCCGTCGCGGCGCTGGTTCGCATTGGCACTGATCGCGCTGGCGCAGTTCATGGTCATCATGGACACCTCGATCATCGGGGTGGCTTTGCCGAAAATGCAGGATTCCCTTGGTTTTTCGCAGGAGGGGCTGTCCTGGGTCTTCAACGCCTACGTCATCGTCTTCGGCGGCCTGCTGCTGCTCGGCGGACGCCTGTCCGACATCTGGGGTGCTCGCCGCATCTTTCAGACGGGCTGGATGGTGCTCGGCGCCGGGTCGCTGGTCGCCGGACTCGCCGGATCGCCCGCGGTCGAGCTGATCGGCCGGGGTGTGCAGGGTGCGGGCGCCGCACTGATCGCCCCCTCTGCGCTGACACTTCTGATGATGGTGTTCGGGTCGAATTCCAAGGAGTTGACCACCGCATTCGCGTTCTACGGCGCCGCCGCCCCGGCAGGCGGTACCGCCGGCGTATTCCTCGGCGGGCTCATCACCGAGTACGCCTCGTGGCCGTGGGTGTTCTACATCAACATCCCGATCGCCGCGCTGGCCGTCGTCGCGGCCGCGGTGCTGGTTCCCGGCGGTGCGGCCGCGTCCGGCGGTTCGGTCGACGTGCTCGGTGCCCTGACCGCGACGCTGGGCCTGGGCGCGGCCGTCTTCGCGGTCGTCCGCGCCCCCGAGGTCGGCTGGGGTTCCGGATCGACGTGGGGCGTCCTGGCGCTCGCGGTCGTCCTGTTGGCGGCCTTCCTGGTGCTGCAGGCCCGTCGCCGGGAACCGCTGATGCCGCTGTCGATCTTCCGGGCGCCGAATCTCGGTGCGGCCAATCTGGCTCAGGTCCTGCTGGGCGCGGCCTGGGTGCCGATGTGGTTCTTCCTGAACCTGTATCTGCAGCAGGTTCTCGGCTATTCGGCGTTCCCGTCGGGTGCGGCTCTGCTGCCGATGACCGCCCTGATCATGGTCGGCATGATCGCGGTGTCACCGAAGTTGTTCGCGCGCTTCGGCGCTCGCGCCATGATCGTCACCGGACTGCTGGTCCTGGGGGCCGGTCTGGTCTGGCTGACCTTCATCCGGGCCGACGGCAACTTCTGGATCGACGTGCTGCCCGGATCGCTGCTGGCCGCGTTCGGGATGTCGCTGGCCTTCGTCCCGTCGCTGCAGACCGCCATCTCCGCGGCGCGGCCGGAGCAGGGCGGCCTGGCGTCCGGTCTGGTGAACACCGGCTATCAGATCGGATCGGCGCTGGGCCTGGCGGTGGTGACCGCGATCGCCTCGGCCGCCGGAGCCGACCGTATCGGTGACGCCGATGCCCTCACCGACGGGTTCTCCGCGGCATTCGGTGCCGCGGCGGGGATCGCGGTGCTGGCGGCGGCGCTCGCGTGGACGACGTTCCGGTCGCCGGCTCGGCGTGAGCGAGTGCCTGCCGGTGCGTGACCGCGCAACCGCGTGTGGCCCCCGACCCGTCGGGGGCCACACGCCTGTCAGTCGATTGCCTTGGCGGTCAACCAGATCGTGATGACGACCCCGGCCGCCACCGCCATGCCGATGTGGCCGGGGGAACGTGCGTAGTCGTAGCTCGAGAGCGCCGCGACGGCCGCCAGGACGAACATCAGCAGACGTTTCACCGGGTACCCCCCAACCGCTCGGAGTTCAAGCATACGAGAGGCGGAAGTGGTTGTGCCACAGAAGGATACCGCGCTCACGTGGTACCGGTATTGCGAGATGTTCGCGGAGGGCCGCAGGGCTCGCGGGGCGCGCCGATAGCTCGGCTGAGACGGACGCAACGATCAGGTTATCGGTCGGTGACGGTGTGGCAGGCCTCGATGAGTGCGCGCAATTCGGCACGCGGCGGATCGGGCCGCACCACGAGATAGCTCGGCATCCTCGGCTCCGGGTTGCGCAGGGGACGCCAGACCACGCCCGGGAACGACGAATTCGCCGCCTGGGCCGCGTAGTACACCGTCCAGCTCGGCGCGCCGAAGCCGATGGCGGCCAGCGTGTCCTGTTCGGTGGTGAACTCCGGTCCGAAGGCGGGTGCGAAGCCGGCCTTCCGGCACGAATCGACGACCAGGTCGTAGAGGGTGGGATTGCGGGCCCGGCCGACCAATCGCAGTGGCAACTCCGCGAGGCGCGCGAGGTCGATCTCGCGCAACACCGCGAGGTCGTGCCGAGCGGGGATCGCGGCCACCAGGCGGTCGGACCACAGCGGCAGCAGTTCGAGGCCGGGGTCGTCGCGCGGACCACGCACGATCGCCGCGTCCAGTTCCCCCGAGCGCACCCGCTTCATCCGACTCTCGGCGTCCGCGTCGACCAGTTCGAGGTGGGCGTGCGGGGCGCGGTCAGCGAAGGCCACGAGAATGTTTTCCAGGCGAGTGCCCAGACCGGTGCTGGTGCCCAGCCGGATCGTGCCGGTGCGTTCGACGCGCAGGTCGTCGATGGCGGCACGGGCCTGGGTCACCGCGGCGAGGACCTGTTCGGCGTGCGGAAGCAGGCGCCGCCCGCCCTCGGTGAGGCGCACCGTGCGGGTGGTCCGCTCGAACAGCGCGACGCCCAATTCCCGCTCCAGCCGGGTGATCTGCTGACTGACGGCCGACTGCACGATGTGCAGCCGCTCGGCCGCGCGGCCGAAGTGCAGTTCGTCGGCCACGGTCAGGAAGTACTGCAATTGGCGGAGCTCCACGGCGCGAGATTAATCAGTTTCGGTGAACAGTGCCAGCGCGGTTCCCTCATTTTTCGGCGCGGCCGAACGCGATTTCCTGGTCACAGCACATCGGAAACCACACCGGGAAGTGATGACCATGCCGTATCTCACCGTCGACGACGTCCAGCTGTACTACGAGGATCAGGGAACCGGACAGCCGCTGCTGTTCCTGCACGGCTGGGGCACCAGCGGGCGGGTCTGGGGCGCTCAGCAGGCGGCGCTGGTCACCGAGTTCCGGGTGGTCACCGTCGATTGGCGTGGCTGTGGGCGTTCGGACCGGCCGGTCGCCGGCAACAACCTCGCCGGTGTGCTCGCCGATCTGGTGGAGCTCATCCGGCAACTCGGGTTGACTCACCCCATCGTGATCGGATCCTCGGTGGGCGCGACCTTCGCGACCGAACTGGCGCTGGCCCGTCCGGATCTGCTCGGCGGCGTGGTCGCGGTCGACGGTCCGGCCTACTGGCCCGGGCAGGGCATGCCGCTGGCCGAGATCATCGACGAAATGCGGGATCGCCGAGCCGAATTCGTCGCGCGTTGGGTACCGAACTGGTATGCCCCGGGAACCTCGCCGGCGCTGGTGGACTGGACCGTGCGGCAGATCCTCGATTCGGGTGTGTACATCGACGAACTGTTCCACCTCTTCGCGACCTACGATCCCCGGCCGCGGCTGCCGCGGCTGCGTACGCCGATCCACTACCTGCACGGCGAGCTGGACGCCGAAATCCCGGTGGCGGTGGCGCGGGCCTGCGCGGCGCTCACGCCGGGCGCGCGGGTCGGCGTGATCGCCGGCGCGGGCCATATGCCGCAACAGGAGCGCCCCGCCGAGTTCACGGCCGCACTGCGCGCGGCGATTGCGAACTTAACTCTGCAGGCTGCGGCCTGACCACCGAACCGACTGCGACACAAGGATATTCGATGCCATTCGCAACAGCCCGCATTCATGGGGGAACCGCAGAGGTCGCCTACGAGGTGACCGGAACGGGCCCGGCGGTCGTGCTGGTCCACGGCACGGCGGCCGCCCGCGATCAGTGGACACCGCTGACCGCGGCAATCGCCGACCGCTATACCGTTGTGGCACTGGACTATTCGGGCTCCGGCGACACCGTCGACCACGGCGGCACGCTCACCGTCGCCGATCTGGCCGCCGAGGTGCGCGCCGTCGCCGACCATGCCGGACTGGCCCGATTCCACCTGGTCGGGCATTCGCTGGGCGCGGTGGTGGCCGCGCACGTCGCGGCGACCGTCCCCGACCGCGTGCGCTCCCTGCTGATGCATGCGGGCTGGGCGCGCACCGACGCGCGGATGGACGCCGAATTCCGCTACTGGATCGAGGTGTTGCGCGCCGACGCCGCGTACGGCACCAGCCTGTTCGCGCATATGCTGCCGCTGATGGCATTCGGCCCGCGCTACTGGGAGCGGACGAGCGCGGAACAGAACGCGGCCCTGATCGAACAGCTGGCGAAGGTGATCGCGCGCGGCGCCGCACGGCAGACCGAGGTCGACCGCACCGTGGATCTCACCGATCTGCTCGGCAGCATCGCCGCGCCGACGCTGATCCTGGCCAGCGCGCACGACCGGGTCGTTCCGGCGGCGCAGCAACAGCACCTGCTCGCCGCGATACCCGACGCCCGCTATGCCGAGATCGATGCCGGCCACGGGGCTCCGGGCGAGGACCCGGCCGGTTTCCACGCCAAGATCATCAGCTTCCTGGACGCGCAGACGGCATGAACGCCCGGGTGAGCGGCCGCCGGTCGCTCACCCGGCGCGGATCAGTTGCCGCCGGGGTAATCCATCCAGAAGGCCTCCCAGTGGTGACCGTCGGGATCGACGAAGGCGCGGCTGAACATGCCCACCGCCTCCTCCTGGGCGCGTTTGTCCTCGCTGATCTCCTCGGTGGCGCCCGCACCCACCGCGTCGGCGATCAGCGACTCGACCTCCGCCCTGCTGCCCAGTGACAGCGCGTAGATCGAACCGGTGGCGGCCCGGGTGTCGGCGATCGGGCGGTTGGTGAAGGTGTCGAAGTACTGCCGGACCAGCAGCATCAGACAGATGTTGTCGTCGACCACCACGCAGGCGGCGTTCTCGTCGGTGAAGTCCGGATTCACCTTCCAGCCCAGCGCCTCGTAGAACGATGTGGACCGCTCCAGATCCTCGACGGGGAGATTGATGAAGATCATCTTGCTGGGCATGCTCGGTCCTCTCGCGGCATCAATACGTGTCGTCAGTAGAGACGCCGTGGGCGCGCCGAACTCATCGGGCGAATCGGCGGACCGGCCCTGACCTGCTTCGATGCTGCACCCAGGGTGAAAATCCCTCGCGGTCGGGTGCCCTGCGCGATACCGTCCGGCCATGTCGAGTGCCGTCTACCTCATCACCGGTATCCAAGCGGCCGGAAAATCGACGGTCGCGCAGGCCCTCGCCGAACGACTGCCCCGCTCCGCCCACGTCCACGGTGACGTGTTCCGTCGCTTCGTGGTCGGTGGCCGCGCCGAGATGTCGGGCGAGCCGAGTGAAGAAGCCATGCGGCAGTTGCGATTACGGCACCGTCTGGCGGCCGCGACGGCCGACGGCTACGCCGCCGCGGGATTCACGGCGGTGGTCCAGGACGTC
>NZ_BAFQ01000018.1 GCF_000308375.1 Nocardia aobensis NBRC 100429
CGCGAGATGACCGAGAGCCGGATTCAGACGGGCCGCTCCTACCGCCGCGTCGCCGCCGCCGTCGACGCGGTGTGCGCCGTCGCCGCCGATTTCGACGCCACCACCCTGGAAGAGGTGGTCCTCGCGATCGCGGCCGAACGCGGCCGCATGATCGAAATCGCCGATGCTCAGCTCGGTCCGGGCGTCTGCGGTCAGCGCCGCAGCTATCCGGACAAGGACGTGATCGTGCTGGCCGCGGCCCTGCCCAGCCGCGACCACACCCTCGCGCACGAACTGGGCCATGTGGTCTTCGACC
>NZ_BAFQ01000017.1 GCF_000308375.1 Nocardia aobensis NBRC 100429
GGGACTGCAATGAGCGCCGCCAACCCGAAATACGAACTACGCGGAATCAACCATCTGGCCCTCGTGTGCTCCGATATGCGCCGGACGATCGAGTTCTACTCCGGCACGCTGGGCATGCCGTTGGTCAAGACCATCGAACTGCCGCACAACCTCGGCCAGCACTTCTTCTTCGACTGCGGGGGCGGCAACACCATCGCCTTCTTCTGGCTCGCCGACGCACCCGACGCCACCCCCGGACTGGCCGCGCCCAAGGGACTTCCGGACGATGGGGAGTTGGTCAGCGGCGTGGGCTCGATGAACCACGTGGCCTTCGCCGTGCCGCCGGAACGATTCGACGACTACTACCAGCGGGTGCAGGCCGAGGGCATCAAGGTCAGCCGGGTCCTCAATCACGACGACAGCCCCGCGGGAGTTTCCCGGGATGTGCACCCCGGAACCTTCGTGCGGTCGTTCTACTTCCAGGACCCGGACGGGGTGCTGCTCGAATTCGCCTGCTGGACCCGGACTTTCACCGAGGCCGACGTATCGCACGAGCCGAAGACCGCTGCCGACCGCCGCGCCGCCGCCGAACTCTGATCACCCACCAGTCGCGAAACCGCCCTACCGAGAGGTTCGAAGCATGCCCCGCCTGCGTGAAGTTCCGCGCGCCGAAGTCACCGACGAGCGAATCCTGTTCTACTACGACCGGCTGTTCGGGCCCGACCGCGATCCGGCCGTCGACCACGGCACCGTCCACGCCACCCCCGGCGACTGGTGGACCGTCTTCGCGCAGTCACCCGAGGTGTTCCGGCACGCGGTCCGGGGATTCGCCGTCTACCGCAACTCACGCCTGGATCCGCTGCTGCGCGAACTGGGGCAGTGCCGCGCCGGATACGCGCGCGGCAGTCAGTTCGTGTTCTCCCAGCACTGTAAGCAGATGCGTTCGCTGGGCGCTCCCGAGGAGAAGATCGCGGCCATCCCGTCCTGGCAGGTCAGCGACTGTTTCTCCGAACTCGAACGCGCGATTCTCGCCTACACCGACTGCCTGGTCCACGACGGTGGCCGGGTGCCCGACGAAGTGTTCGCGGTGCTGCGAGCCAACCTCAGCGATCCGGAAATCCTGGAACTGACCTACATCACGGCGTTGTACGACATGCACGCCACCATATGCCGCGCCCTGCGGCTGGAATTCGACGATCGCCCGGAACCCGTTGCGGAGGTCCGAATTCCGGAGGGCGTGGAGGTCCGCGACCTGTCGGCCGATCTGTCGGGGGAGTAGCCGGAAACCGCACAGGCCGCCCCGCCGGTTGTCGGCGAGGCGGCCTGTGTCGTTGCGACCGAACCTTTTTCGGTTACGCGGACGCGCCGGGGGTCGCCGCGGCGCCGTCTCTGAGCGCGGCGATCGTGTCGATCCGCGCGACCGCATCGTCGATGATGCGGTCGATGAGCTCTTGCACGGTGGGCAGATCGTCGATGATTCCGGTGACCTGTCCCGCGGCCAGCACGCCGGCCTGCGTATTGCCCTCGACCAGACCGGCCTTGAGCAGCATCGGCGTATTGGCGGCCATGATCACCTGAGACCAGGTGAGGTCCTTGGCCTTTCGCATCGCCAGACCGTCGCGGACCATGGTGGACCACTTCATACCGGTCATCGATTTGAACTTCGCGGCATTGGCGACCGCGGCGGACAGTCCGCGCCAGCTGCCCGAATGTTCCAGCCGGTCCACCAGATCGGTGTTGAGCACCCGATGCGGCATGCCGTCCACCTTCAGCGAGACGACGGTGTCCTGCAGCCCACGGCGCAGATACTCCTGTTTCACCTCGTCGGGCACGCTGCTGTCCTGCGTGAGCAGGAAGCGGGTGCCCATCGCCACGCCCGCGGCACCGTAGGCCAGGGCGGCCGCCAGTCCGCGGCCGTCGAAGAAGCCGCCGGCGGCGACCACCGGAATGTCGACCGCGTCGAGTACCGAGGGCAACAGCAGCGTGGTGGCCACCGGGCCGGTGTGCCCGCCGCCCTCGCCGCCCTGCACGATCACCGCGTCGGCGCCCCACGAGGCCACCTTCACCGCATGCTTGGCGGCGCCGATGGACGGCACCACCACCACACCGGCGTCCTTGAGCCGCGCGATGAGCTCCTTCTTCGGCGCCAGCGCGAACGAGGCGACCCGGACCTTCTCGCGGATCAGCAGTTCGATCCGTTCGGCGGCGTCGGAGGCGTCGGCGCGGATGTTCACACCGAACGGCTTGTCGGTGTGCGCCTTGGTCTTCGCGATGGCCGCCTCGAGTTCGGCGTAGGTCATCGTGGCCGAGGCCAGAATGCCGAGGCCGCCGGCCTGGGAGGTCGCCGCCACCAAGCGCGGCCCGGCCACCCAGCCCATTCCGGTCTGCACGATCGGATGCTCGATGCCGACCAGTTCGGTCAGCGGAGTCCGCAGCCGGCTCATGATGCCACTTCCTTTTCCCGGATTCCCTTGGGATCCAGCACCGTCCGGATGATCCGCAGCTCCTCGTCGGTGGGCGTGCGGGTCACCTCGGCGCTGTCCAGTCCGGCCACCTCGAACGCGGTGTTCTCGGCGACCTCGTCGGCGCTCACGCCCGGATGCAGCGACAGCGCCCGCAGGGTGTGGCCGGGCCCGCCGAAGTCGAACACGCCCAGATTGCTGATCACCCGATGCAGGTGGTGGAACCGGTACGCCGGATTCTCCGGATCGATCTTGTCGTAACCGATTCCGCACACGATGTCGACGGTCTCGCAGAACACGCGCGTGCTGTGCTTGGGCACGAAATAGCTGGTCGCGTGGTTGATGGTGTTGCCCGGCGCGCCGCGCACACCGAACATCTGCCGCTTCGGCTGCTGCAGCGCGCCGAAGGCGGACAGATTCTGGTTGCCGTAGCGGTCGATCTGGTTGGCGCCCATGACGACATGGCGCCGCCCGGAAGCCACGACGTCGAACACCTTGCCGAACGGAATCCAGCCCTCGGTGGGAGCCTTGGCGCCCAGCGCGGGGGTATCGGCCAGCAACAGCGACTCGCCGTCGGAGATCAGCAGATCCGGTTCGAAGGTCAGCCGCGCCAGCCGCGCCCCGATGGTGGGGGTCGGCGACATCGGGCTGGCCATGATCTCGCCCGCACCCCGGAAGATCTCGGCGCAGGCGACCGCGCACACCTCGGCGCGGGTCACGGTTGTGGTCTCGCTCATCGGCGCTCCTCCTCGGCAGCGAATTCGGCCACCGCGGAACGGTATTCGTCCTCGGTGACGTCCAGATAGCGCGCCTTGAAGGCCGCCCAGGTCTCGGGATCCTTGGCCGCCTCGACGTAGTGGCGCTGGAACTTCTCGTCGCGGCCGTAGCTGCCGGAGAAGGTGAAATGCGCGCCGTCCGGCGCCTCCACGACGCCGTCGACCATCATGCGATTGAGGATGATCGCCTGGTTCGGAACGGCCTTCACCAGTTCCTCGGTCTCGACCAGCCGATCCACCGACAGGAACCGCCGCTCGGCGGCCAGGCAGTACAGATCGTCCATGTACGGGTCGACGCCGGTGTAGGCGGCGTTGCCGTGCTTGTCGCCGATGTCGAGGTGGACGAACGCGGCGTCCAGGGCGAGTGCCGGCATCGCGACCAGGGTCTCGACGCGGCCGTCGGCATCCGGATACGGGGACTGCACCGTGCGCAGTTCACCGTCCCAGAAATTCAGCACGTCCGAGCCCAGTCCGGCGCGGGTGGGCAGGAACGGCAGCCGGGCCGCGGCCGCCTGCAGGCCGGACTTGACCATGCCCTCGTCCATTTCGCGGGAGATCAGCTCGCCACCGGTGCGGGCCTTGGCGAACCAGGGATCGTAGAACGGCGCCGAATCGAGGGAGACGAATCCGTAGTAGGCCTTGCGCACCTTGCCCGCCGAACACAGCAGGCCCAGATCCGGCCCGCCGTAGGTCACGACGGTCAGATCGGTGACGTCCGAGCGCAGCAGCGCCCGCACGAACGCCATCGGCTTACGCCGCGAACCCCAGCCGCCGAGGCCGATGGTCATCCCGCTGCGCAGCTGGGAAACCGCGTCCTCCAACGACATCCGCTTGTCGCGCATGCTATTTCGCCTCCTGCTGTGTCTTGCGGGACACCCGCACCCGGTCGGCCCGATGCGCGGGCTGCGCATTGTGGCTCATCGTGCCTCCTTCTTGGCAGCCAGATCCTCGTCGAACCGCGCCCGGATCTCATCGGCCACACCGGCGAGATTCAGCTCGAAGGTGAAGCCCTGTTCGAAGCGGTAGCTGCGGTGCACGTCCTGCAGGTCGATACCGTTGAGCGCGCGCTTCGCGGCCCGGATGACCCGTCCGTCCTTGGTGGCGATGTTCTTCGCGACTTCCATCGCGGCGGAATCGAGTTCGGCTCGCGGTACCACCTTGTGCACCGAGCCGAAGTGGTGCAGCTGCTGCGCGGTCACGGTGGAGGCGGTGTAGAACAGCGTGCGCATCATGTGCTGGGGGACCAGCCGGGCCAGGTGGGTGGCCGCGCCCAGGGCGCCGCGCTCGACCTCGGGCAGCCCGAAGGTGGCGTCGTCGGAGGCGACGATGACGTCGGCGTTGCCCACCAGGCCGATGCCGCCGCCGAGGCAGAAGCCGTTCACCGCCGCGATCACCGGCACCGGGCACTCGTAGACCGCGCCGAAGGCGTCGTAACAGCCGTGATTGGCGTCGATGAGCGTCTGATGGCCCGGGTTGCGCTGGACCTCCTTGATGTCGACCCCGGCATTGAAGCCGCGGCCCTCGGCGCGCAGCACGACGACCTTGGTCTCCGGGTCGCGCCCGGCCTCGCGAATCGCATCGGCCACGCCGAACCAGCCCGCGGTGGGCAGTGCGTTGACCGGCGGATAGTCGATCGTGACGACCTCGATACCCGAGGTCTCGGTGTGACGGTTGATCCCCATCGCATGTCCATTCGTTGGCAAAACAAGCAAGTGCTTGGTAGGTTAGCACGGTGGCAATCGAAGTGGACCTGTCCGGATCGGTAGTTCTCGTGACGGGCGGGGTCAGAGGCGTAGGCGCCGGCATCAGCCGGGTGTATCTGGACGCCGGCGCGACGGTGGTGGTGTGTGCCCGCCGCCCCGGCGAGGTGGCGATCGAGAGTTCCGGGCGCACCGCCGAATTTCTGCCGTGCGATGTGCGCGACGGCGAGGCGGTGACCGGGCTGATCGAGACGATCGTGCAGCGGCACGGCCGGATCGACCATGTGGTGAACAATGCCGGTGGGGCGCCGTTCGCCCCCGCCGCCACCGCCTCCCGCAACTTCCACGCCAAGATCGTGGAGCTGAATCTGCTGGCCCCGCTGCTGGTTTCGCAGGCGGCCAATGCCGTGATGCAGCAGCAGCCCGAGGGCGGTTCGATCGTGATGGTCTCGAGTGTGAGCGGCCACCGGCCCTCGCCCGGCACCGCCGCCTACGGTGCGGCCAAGGCCGGCCTGGACAGTCTGGTGTCCTCGCTGGCGATCGAGTGGGCGCCGAAGGTGCGGGTCAATTCGGTGATCGTCGGAATGGTCGGCACCGAATCCAGTCATCTGCACTACGGCGACGACGCCGGGATCGCCGCCGTCGAGGCGACCGTGCCACTGGGCCGGCTGGCGACCCCCGAGGACATCGGCCGGGTCGCGGTCTTCCTGTCCTCGCCGCTGGCCGGCTACGTCAACGGCGGATCGCTCATCGTGCACGGCGGCGGGGAACGTCCCGCATTCCTGGACGCGGCGACCGTCAACGACGCCGAGCCCGCCGCGCGTTAGCCGTTGTCGCGCGCGATCACCGATCACAGCGAAAACCCTTACCGCACCGAGGAAATGAGAGCAGCAGATATGACCGACAACTCCGAGCTGATCTGTGCAGGACGCACCGTGATCGTCACCGGCGCCGGCCGCGGTATCGGCCGGGCCCACGCCTTGGCCTTCGCCGCGGCGGGCGCCAACGTGGTGGTCAACGATCTGGGTGCGGAACTGGACGGCGCGCCCAGCGTCGATTCGCCTGCCGCCCAGGTGGTCGAGGAGATCGTGCAGGCCGGGGGCCGGGCCGTCGTCAACGGTGACGACGTCGCGGACTGGGCCGGTGCGAAGCGGCTGATCGGCCAGGCCGTGGAGACCTTCGGCGGACTGGACGTGGTCGTGAACAACGCCGGGATCGTGCGCGACCGGATGCTGGTCAACCTGGCCGAGGACGAGTGGGATGCCGTGATCCGCGTCCACCTCAAGGGCCACTTCGCCACCATGCGGCATGCCATCGAGTACTGGCGTGCGGAATCCAAGGCCGGTCGTGCCCGCGACGCCCGCATCATCAACACCAGCTCCGGTGCCGGTCTGCAGGGCAGCGTCGGCCAGGGCAACTACGCGGCGGCCAAGGCCGGTATCGCGGCTCTGACCATCACCGCCGCAGCGGAATTCGGGCGCTACGGGGTCACCGTCAACGCCATCGCCCCCTCCGCGCGCACCCGAATGACCGAAACCGTCTTCGCCGACATGATGGCCCGCCCCGACGACGGTTTCGACGCGATGGCGCCGGAAAACGTCTCGCCCCTGGTGGTGTGGCTGGGCAGCCCGGATTCGGCGGGTGTCACCGGCCGCATGTTCGAGGTCGAAGGCGGGAAGGTGGCGTTGGCCGACGGCTGGCGCCACGGTGTCGCCGAGGACCGCGGAGCGCGCTGGCAGCCGTCCGAATTGGGACCGGTGGTACGCGAGTTGATCGCCAAGGCAACCGATCCCGAGCCGGTCTACGGAGCCTGAGCACCGCAACCCGCACAGCAACGATCCGCGCCGGTGAGATCGCGCCCCGCCGCCTCCTTCCCGCGGCCGCGATCCGCCGGCGTCGCTGTATCCAATACCCCTGTGCCAGTAGGGATGACGTCGGGTTTTCGGCTCTCCGGCAGTACGTGGGCGCGGTCACCGCGGCGTCCGGTTTCAATCCCCGTGGCCCCCGGGGTGATCGGGCTCACATGATCTCGCTGCGCGAGCAAACTGCCGGCAGTTAAGATGGGCCGCATTCGTTCGGTCCCGGAGAGGTTGTAGCGACCGGGGAGAAATCTGCGCTGAGAAGTTGAGGGAAGGCAAGCGCATGACCATGGGTCGCATCGCGCGCGTTGTCGCGGTGGCCGGATTGATCGGCAGTTGCGGGGTCCTCGGCCCCCTGGTGGCCAACGCACAACCAGCCGGCCCCGCGCCGTCCGGACCCGTCGGCGCCCCCCTGCCGGGCACGCAATCCCGTCAGCAGAACCCCGCGGTTTCCCCGCAGCAGGTCATCGCGGTTTCGCGACCGACAGGTCCAGGTGTCGCGGCGCAACAGGGACCAACCGCGCCGGAACCGGGGGCAGCGGGATCTCCGACCGACGACGACCGGTACGACGGCGACCTGGCCATCCCCGGACGTGCTACCCGCTCTTCCACCAGCTCCTCGACGCAGGCGCCGGCGCAGGTGTCCGGACCGGCCGGGCCGCCGATCACGCCGACGCCGGTCGTCGGCGAGGGATTTGCCGGATTGGCGAGCATTCTCGGGTCCGGTTCGGCGGCGGTGGGATCGGCGGCCGCCGGTTCGGCGGCGTCCGGCTCGGCACTGACCGGCTCCGCGCTCGGCGGGACCGGTTCCGCCGCAACGGGTTCGGTTGGAGCGGCGACCGGGTCGGCGTTGGCCGGGGCCGGTTCCGCGGCTGCGGGCACCGGATCCGCTGCCGCCGCAACGGGTTCCGCCGCTACCGGATCGGCGCTGGCCACCACCGGTTCCGCGGCGGCGGGCGTCGGCTCGCTGCTCGCCGGGATTCTCGGAACGGGTTCGGCGGCAACGGGTTCCGCGCTGGCCGGGCTGGCCGGTACGGGTTCCGTCGCGACGGGTTCCGCCTTGGCCGCTCTGCTCGGCACCGGGTCCGCGGTCACCGGATCCGCCGCGGTCGGCTCCGCGGCCGCGATGTCGCCGCTGCTGCTTCTGCTTCTGCTGCAACCGGTTCCGCCGCCGGCGGCCCCGGCCGCACCG
>NZ_BAFQ01000016.1 GCF_000308375.1 Nocardia aobensis NBRC 100429
TGCAGGGCGAATGCTGGTTGCTGGCACCGGATTCGGAGCCGGTGCGGATGGGGCCCGGCGATGTGTTGTTCATGCCCCGTGGTGCCGCGCATGTGATCGCGGACAGTCCGCACAGTGCGATCACCGAGGTGGCGACTCCCGGAGAGCCGCGTGAGATTACCGGGCCGGGATCGCGGACCACCCTGTTGTGCGGGGCATACGAGGTCAGTCGAAGTCGTCGTCATCCGCTGCTGGACCAATTGCCCGACTTCCTCCATCTACCCGCCGATCCGGACCGCTCCCCGGCCCTGCGTGCCGCGGTGGATCTGCTCGTCGGCGAGCTCACCGAACCGCGGCCGGGCACCGATGCCGCCGTACCCGCGCTGCTGGATACGCTGCTGTTGTTCGTCCTGCGCTCCTGGTACGAGCAGGCCGAAACCTCGGGGTGGGCTGGCGCTTTCGCCGATCCGGCGGTGTCGGCCGCGCTGCGCGCCATCCACACCGACCCCGCGCGAGCCTGGACCGTGCCCGAGCTGAGCGCGATGGCGGGAGTATCTCGCGCCACCCTGGCCCGCCGATTCGCCGCGACCGTGGGTGAAGCGCCGCTGGCGTATCTGACCCGCTGGCGCATGCTCACCGCCGCACGCCTGCTGCGCGAGACGGACCTGCCGATCGCGGCGATCGCGCACCGGGTCGGCTACGGCTCCGAATTCGCCTTCGCCAAGGCGTTCAAGCGCGAGTACACCCTCGCGCCCGGGCGTTATCGCCGCGCCGAGGAGTTGCCGCCCGTCCTCGCGGTGTGAGGAGGCCGAATGCGTCCGGAAAACCCTGTGCCGCTGGGCCGGAGGTAGCGCCGTGATTCAGCTGAACGGGGTCGAGTGTTCCTGCCGGACCCCGTCCACGTACAGCTCGACCTTCTCGTTGTAGAAGCAGACCAGCCCGGCGACCTTCTGACTCTCCGGCAGGGGCGTGCGGTAGTACCAGACCAGGTCGGGATAGTCGGTGTCGCCGACGCGGATGTTGTAGTACTCGGCGGTGCCCTTGTAGGGGCAGCTCGTCGTGGTGGCCGAGGGCGTGAGCAGATCCATCCGCACATCGGTCAGCGGCAGGTAATAGCGCGGGACGAGACCGGTCTCGTAGAGAATGTGCGGCGAATTCGATTCCGCCACAACCTCTCCGCCGATCTCCACCCGCACCGTGCGGGAACTGGCGAGGATGTCGACGCGCGTATAGGGATTGCGCGGATGGACGTAGATCGGCTCGTCCTCCTCGAACCACCGGTCCATCTGTTCCCAGTCCAAGCGGATGTGCTCGCGCAACTCCGGGATCGGCGACTCCGGATAGCGAAGGGCCGCAGCAGGTCTGGTGCTTCCGCCGATCACCACGTCGTAGATGTCGCCCTCGCCGCGACTGGTGGAATGTTTGGTCGATCCGGTCGCGACCAGTTCCGCGCGAACGTCCTCGGCCGGCACATAGTAGGTGGGATAGTAGGGACTCTCCCAGACCAGCAGCGGACGGATGGTATCCGCGACGACCTGCCCGTCCACATAGGCCCGAATCCGCCGATGCCCCGCCTCGGTCCGTACCCGCCCCCGATTCGTCTCGGTCATCTCACCACGGTACGCGCGGAAGGTGACAACCCCGGGTGAGTGGTCGACGGGGCACCGGCCCGCAGCGATGTGCCCGAACTTTTCGTGCAAACCTTGGCGGAAATGCGAGGAAACTGCCCAGAACGGCTGGGTTTGCACGATTTGTTCACCGCTACCCGACGCACGAGCGACAACTGGCCGTGGACAGGAAAAGGCCGGAATCCCCTGCGGGTTTCGCGAGGGGATTCCGGCTCACCGCCGTTGCGGTCAGAGAAGGGGTACCGCAGCGGAGGGTGCCGTCGGGGCGAGGGGGTGGGTCGCCCGCGACGACGAGTTCGGTCAGTCGTCGCCGACGGTGATCGCTTCGGCTTCGGCCGGGCTGTGTTCGGCCGGGTCGTGGTCGTCCACGTGGGACAGGGCCGACCGGCCGCCGAGCAGTACCAGCACGCCGACCGCGGTACACGCGGCGCCGACCCAGAACGGGAGGGCCATCTGATGTTCGCCGAGCTTGCCGGCCAGATACGGGGCGGCGGCGCCACCGACGAAGCGGACGAAGCTGTAGGCGGCCGATGCGGTGGAGCGTTCCACCGGGGCGGAGATCATCACGGCCTCGGTGATGAGGGTGTTGTTCACGCCGAGGAACAGGCCCGCCAGTACGGTGCCCACGATCAGCACGGGCTTGTGGTCGGCCCAGATCGCCATGGCGGCCAGATCGGCGGCGAACAGCGCCAGCGCGGTCGCGATCATCGGGACGGTGCCGAACATGCGCTGCAGTCGCGGCGCGAACACCACCGACGCCAGCGCCAGCAGCAGACCCCAGCCGAAGAAGATGAACCCGATCGAATAGGTACCCATGTTCAGCGGGAACGGGGTGTAGGCCAGCAGCGTGAAGAAGCCGTAGTTGTAGAGCAGCGCGGTGATGCTGACGAGCAACAGTCCGCGGTGTCGTAAAGCCTTGAACGGGGCCGTGATCGAGGTGTGGTGGGCCGGTTTCGGCATCTCCGGCAGCAGCACGACGATCGCGACGAACGCGACCGCCATCAGGACGGCGACGCCGAAGAACGGTGCGCGCCAGCTGAATCCGCCCAGGAACCCGCCGACCAGCGGTCCGGCGGCGATACCGATGCCCAGTGCCGCCTCGTACAGGATGATGGCGCGGGCGACCCCGCCGCTGGCCGCGCCCACGATGGTGGCCAACGCGGTCGCGATGAACAGCGCGTTACCCAGTCCCCATCCGGCGCGGAACCCGACGATCTGCCCGACCGTGCCCGACGATCCGGCCAGCGCGGCGAACACGACGATGATGGCCAGGCCGGCGAGCAGCGTCTTCTTGGCGCCGAAACGGCTCGACACCACGCCGGTGATCAGCATCGCGACACCGGTGACCAGCATGTAACTGGTGAACAGCAGGGTGACCTGAGAGGGTGACGCGTGCAGTTGTTCGCCGATCGGTTTCAGGATCGGATCCACCAGGCCGATACCCATGAAGGCGATGACCGAGGCGAAAGCTACTGCCCATACCGATTTGGGCTGCTTGGTCTTCGGAGTGGTCGTCGCCTCGGTCGCGGTCGGTGATGAGAGAGTGGTGCTCATCAACGCTCCTACTTCGAGACAGTGTGTGGTGCAGCCGATTTCAGGGCTTCGAGGAGATCGGTCAGCTCACTTTCGAGGTGGCTGAGCCGGTCGATGCCGAAGTCGGGCAACCGGGCCGCGAGGGCGGTGCCGAACGCGCGACGGGACACGGACAGCTGTTCGCGTCCCGCCGGCGTCAGCTCGACGACCACTGCTCTGGAGTCGTCGGGGTCTTTGGTGCGGGCCGCGAGTCCGGCGGCTGTCAGCCGGCCGATCAGCGCCGTTGCCGAGGGCTGGGAGCAACCGTCGATCTCCGCGAATTCGCTGATTCGCAGCGGACCGTGCTCTTCGAGCGTGGACAGCGCCCGCACCATCGCACGCGGGAGCGCTCGGGTTCCCAGCGTGCCTGCCAGTCGAGTGAGCCGCGCGGCGGTGACGGCGATGTCGACCATGAGCACCTCGGCCGGATCCGGGGCGGAGACCGAGCTCCGGACCGGATCGGGGAGGGTGGGCGACTCGTTCGACTGCACGAGAATTATGTTACATAAGCTAACTATGTATGTACATAGCCTAACTATCTATTTCCGCGTGACGTCGCGCACAGCTCGTTTCGGCAGGTCGGCGACAGTGGTGGCAGAGTCGGACGGCCGGGTCGCGAACACGACTCGACCCCGCGACCGTAGGGGCGCGGGGTCGGAGTACGCGAGCGCGGCCGCGTGGATTGTCAGGCGGGTCGGGCGAGCGGCCGTCCCGGCATTCCGAACAGTTCGGCATCGCCGTGCGCCCGCTTGAAGAACAGATGCGCGTCGTGCTCCCAGGTGATGGCGATACCACCGTGCATCTGCACGGTCTCCGACACCACCGAACGGAACGCGTGCGAGCAGTGGATGCGCGCCGACTCGAGGTCGAGCGTCGTCTCGGCGGACACCGGTCGATCGAGATCCGCGATCGCGGCGTACGCGGCCGAGCGGGCCGACTCCACCAGCACGTACATATCGGCCATGCGGTGCTTGAGTGCCTGGAAACTGCCGATCGCGCGGCCGAACTGCACGCGCGACTTGCTGTACTCCACGGTCAGGTCGAGGCATTGATCGGCCGCGCCGACCTGTTCGGCGGCCAGGGCGGCCCAGGCGACCGCGCGCAGGCGGGCCGTGATCGCATCCGCATCACCGCCCAGCCGGGTGGCCGCCGCGCCGTCGAAGGCGACGGTGCTCAGGCGCCGGGTCGGATCCATGGTCCGGACGACGGTGCGGGTGACTCCCGCTGCGGTGGCATCGATTTCGTAGAGCCCGTCGGCCGTCACCACCAGCAGGGTGTCGGCATTGACGCCGTCCAGGACGTAGTGCGCCGTTCCTGTCAGGGTGCCGCCGTCCGCCCGCACGGCGTATTCCGCCGCCGCGTTTGCGTGTGCCCCCGTGGCCCAGCCCTTGTCGTCCGCCCAGCACACCGCGAGCGTCCGGGTACCCTCGGCGACACCGGGCAGCAATCGTTGCGCCGCATCGGCATCACCCGTCGCGAGCAGCGCCTGGACGCCGAGCACCGCCGACCCGAGCATCGGCGGGTTGTGCAGCGTGCGCCCGAGTTCCTCGAGCACCACCAGCGCCGTATCGAGGTCGGCCCCGACGCCGCCGTACTCCTCCGGAATCGCCAGCGCGGCCACACCCACCTGCTCGCACAGCAGTTGCCACAACCGCTCGTCGTAGCCGAGTTCGCTGTCGATCGCCTGCCGCAGGGCGGCCCGGTCGCCGTGGCGGGTGAGGACGGCGCGGACGGTCGCGGCCAATTCCTGCAGTTCCGCGGTATCGGTCATCGCCGTACTCCCGTCTCGTCGTATCGGTGGTTCACGCGCCGGCCGCCACCGGCGTACGCAGCGCCGCGGCGACCCGGGCGCGATGGAAATCGGCGGTGCCCCAGGCGGATCGGAGCGCGGTCACCTTTGTCAGCCACAGCGACAGATCGCATTCGGACGTGTAGCCGATGGCGCCGTGCACCTGCAGGGCGATCCGTGCCGTCCGGTACGCGGCCTCCGCGCAGGCGAATTTGGCCGCCGAGACATCGCGGGCGCGGTCGGCGGTATCGAAGCTCAGCGCCGCGCGGTACAGCAGCGGTTCGGCCATGTCGAGGCCGATCTTCGCGTCGGCCAGGTGGTGTTTGATGGCCTGATAGCGCCCGATCGGCTGCCCGAACTGATGCCGCTGGATCACATAGGCGACGCTGGTGGCCAGCATCGCGTTACCCGCGCCCAGCAGTTGCGCCGCGGCCGCCAGCGCACCGGCGTCGAACGCCGTCTCGGCCGCCGCGAGCACCGAATCACCTTGCGCCACAACCTCGTCCGGGTTCACCGAGTAGAGCCGCCGCGCCGCGTCCACCGATTCGATCCGGTCGCCGCGGCGAGCCGTGCACAGCTTGTCACCGTCCACGACCAGCACCACGTCGGCGGAATCGGCGTCGAGAGCGGGCGTCTGCGGCGAGAGCGCGATGGTGCCGAGCGATTCACCCTCGGCGAAGCCGGGCAGCCAGCGCCGCGCCGGGCCGGAATCATCGAGGGCCTGCAACAGCGCCGGAATCACCGCGGCGGTCTCGATCACCGGTCCCGGTACCGCGGCCCGGCCGAATTCCCGGCACGCCACCACCAGGTCGATGGTCTCGGCGCCCATCCCGTCGTATTCCTCGGCAACGGCCAGGCCCAGCGCGCCGGCGCCGGCCAACTGCCGGATCAGTGCCCGGCCGCCGCGGGCGCCGCCGCCGTTCCAGTTGCGGATGACGGCGGGCGTACCCGCGGCATCGCACATCTTGCGCAGGCTGTCGGCGAAGTCGCGTTGTTCGGGGGACAGTGCAAATCTCATCGTTGGGTCCATTCAAGGGTGCGGCGCGGGGAGGCGGGATGGCACATGGCGGATCTCAACGCGGTAGCCCGAGCAGGCGCTCGGCGACGATATTGCGCTGAATCTCGTTGGTACCGGCGTAGATCGGGCCCGCCAGCGAGAACAGGTAGCCGTCGGTCCAGGCGCTGCTGTGCTCTGCGGAGGCGCCGAGCAGATCCAGGGCGGTCTCGTGCATCGCGATATCGAGTTCGGACCAGAAGACCTTGTTGATCGACGATTCCGCGCCGAGTTTGCCGCCCTCCGACAACCGGGTCACGGTGCCGAGCGTGTTGAGCCGGTAGGCCTCCGCGCCGATCCACGCGTCGACCACACGATTGCGGGCCGCGGTGTCGGCCGGATCGGCGGTCTCGCGCCACAGCTCGATCAAGCGCGCGGCCGTGGCGTTGAAGCGGCCGGGGCTGCGCAGCGAGAGGCCGCGCTCGTTGCTGGAGGTGCTCATCGCCACCCGCCAGCCCGCGCCCGGTTCGCCGATCACGTCGCGATCGGGGACGAAGACGTTGTCCAGGAAGATCTCCGCGAAACCGGGCTCGCCGTCGAGCTGCGGGATGGGCCGAACAGTCACACCGTCGGCCGACAGCGGGAACATCACATAGGTGAGGCCCTTGTGCCGCTCCGCCTCCGGATCGCTGCGGAACAGGCCGAAGGCCCAGTCCGCGAACGAGGCTCGCGAACTCCACGTCTTCTGCCCGTTGAGTACCCAGCCGCCCTCGACCCGCTTCGCGCTGGAGCGAATGCCCGCCAGGTCGCTACCGGCCTCCGGTTCCGACCACGCCTGCGCCCAGATGTCGTCGGCGCGAGCCATTCTCGGCAGAATGCGCTCGAGCTGTTCGGGCGTGCCGTGTTCGAACAGGGTGGGGGCCAGCAGGAAGATGCCGTTCTGGCTCACCCGCCCGGGCGCGCCCGCGGCGTAGTACTCCTCCTCGAACAGCACCCACTCGAGCAGCGAGGCGTCACGCCCGCCGTATTCGCGCTGCCACGACACCACCGAGAGCCGCGCCTCGGCGAGGGTGTGCTCCCAGGCCCGATGCGCCTCGAAACCCTCCCGGGTGTCCATCGACGGCAGCGGTTCGGCGGGGACGTTCGCGCGCAGGAATTCCCGTACTTCGAGCTGGAATTGCGCTGCGGCCGAATCGAGTTCGAGATCCATCTACTTGCCGCTCCGTTCTGCGGTCGTTGCTGTGGTTGCGGTGGTCGAATCAGGCCCGGAGGCGGCAGCCTGCGTAACCACGGAGGGCCCTCGACCACCGCCATCGGACACAGCGGCCTTCATCGACTTGGCGGTCATACCGGCCAGCGAGTCGGTGCCGACCTCGGCGTTGTGGGCGTGGGCGAAGTGGTGCAGGCCGAAGACCGAGTCCATGCCGGCGCGCATGCCCATCAGGTCCTCGCACTGGTTGACGGCCTTCTTGGTGAGCGCCAGGCCGAATTGCGGCATGGTGGCGATCTTCTCGGCCAGTTCGAGGGTGTGCGATTCCAGCTCGGCGCGCGGCACGACCCGGTTGACCATGCCCCATTCGTAGGCCTGCTCGGCGCTGAACCGATCACCGGTGAACAGCACCTCCTTGGCCCGCCGCGGTCCCAGCACCCACGGGTGCGCGAAGTACTCGACGCCCGGAATGCCCATCCGCACAACCGGATCGGAGAAGAACGCGTCGTCGGCGGCGACGATCAGGTCGCACACCCACGCCAGCATCATCGCACCGGCGATGCAGGCGCCCTGCACCATCGCGATGGTGGGCTTGGGGATCTCGCGCCAGCGCCGGCACATGCCGAGGTAGACCTCGAGCTCCCGGGCGAAGCGCTGATCGCCGCCGGGCCGGTCGACGTGGTCCCACCACAGCGCGGCCTTGTTGTCGTATTCGATGTGATGATCGCGTCCGGGCGTGCCGATGTCGTGCCCCGCGCTGAAGTGTTTTCCGCTGCCCGCCAGGATGATCACCTTGACCTCGGCGTCCTCGACCGCGCGGGTGAAGGCGGCGTCGAGTGCGTAGGTCATCACCGAATTCTGGGCGTTGCGGTAGTCAGGCCGGTTCATCGTGACCAGGGCGATCGGACCGCGGCGCTCGTAGGTGACGACCTCGCCCTCGTCCGGAATCGGCGCGGGGGTTGCGTCTGTGGTCACGAGATCTCCTCACGTAGTTGCCGCTTGAGCACCTTTCCGGCGGCGCTGTAGGGCAGCCGGTCCCGGAACTCCACGAATCGCGGCACCTTGAAATTGGCCAGGGTCTTCTTCGCGTAGGCGATGACGTCGTCGTCGGACAGGTCGGCGCCCGCCCGGCGCACGATGTAGGCCTTGCCGACCTCGCCCATCCGCTCGTCCGGCACCCCGATCACGGCGGATTCGGCGACGCCGTCGAGCCGGGCGAGGGTCTGTTCGATCTCGGCCGGGTAGACGTTGAAGCCGCCGGAGATGTACATGTCCTTGAGCCGGTCGGTGATCTTGAGATATCCGCGCTCGTCGAGGATGCCGACGTCGCCGGTGTGCAACCAGCCCTCGGCGTCGATGGTCTTGGCGGTGGCCTCGGGATCGTCGAGGTAGCCGACCATCACGTTCGGCCCACGCAGCAACACCTCGCCGTGATCGCCGATGCGCACCTCGAATCCGGCCATGGCGGCACCGGAGGTGTTGGCGATGGTCTCGGGATCGTCGTCGGGCAGGCACATGGTGCCGAAGCCGGAGGATTCCGAGAGGCCGTAGGCGGTGACGACCACCTCGAATTCCAGTTCGCTGCGCATTCTTTCGACCAGCACCACCGGTACGGTCGCCGCGCCGGTGACCGCCACCCGCAGGCTGCTCAGATCGAAATCGGCGCGGGCGGGATGTTCCAGGATGGTCTGGTAGATCGTCGGCGGGCCGGTCAATACGGTGATGGCCTGTTCCTGCACCATCCGCATCGTCTGCGGCACGTCGAAGGTCGCCTGCGGGACGATGGTCGCGCCGGTGACCAGGCAGGCCAGGATCGCCGCCTTGTAACCGAAGTTGTGGAAGAACGGCGGGATCACCAGATAGCGATCGGAACTGTTCAGTGTCGACCGCTGCACCCAGGCGCGCACCACATCGAGCGCCTGGCGCTGGGCGACCAGCGTGCCCTTGCTGCGGCCGGTGGTGCCGGAGGTGAACAGGATGTCGGCGATGTCGTCGGGCTCGACCGATTCCGCGCGGGCGATCACCTTCTCCACCGGCGTCTGCGCGGCCAGTTCGGCGAGTTGCGACCAGGCGATGGCGTCGTCGTAGGCCGACTCGCCCTCGGCCGGAACGACGATGACCGTTCCGACGGCCAAATCCGGTGCGGCGGCGCGCAATTCCGCGAGGCGCTGCCGGCCCAGGAACGGATCGGCGATGAACAGTGCCTTCGCGTCCACTCGGGCGATCACATCGGCGGCCTCGTCGGCGACGTAGCGGGTGTTGAGCGGGACCAGCGCGGCGCCGGTGTAGTGCGTGGCCAGCGCGGCCACCACCCAGTGCCAGGTGTTGGGCGCCCAGATCGCGATTCGATCGCCGCGCTGGATTCCGCGCGCGATCAGCGCCCCGGCCGTCTCCCGCACGGCGTCGAGTAGTTGCGCCCAGCTCAGCTGCACCTCGCCGTCGCTCACCGCCGGCGCATCGCCGTGGATGCGCGCGGCTTCGTGCAGGGCGAGAGGGGTGGTCTGCACAGGGGGTGTCACGTCGTCCTCGTCTTCTACACGCTGGTCGACGGGCCGAGCAGCCGGCTTCTCCGGCGTGGTGACGGCTCGGTCCGTCGGTCGATTCGCGCTGCAGGGCTCACCGCCCTACAAAGCAAGTGCTTGGTAGGTTACTCTACCGGAGTGAGTGCGATCCAGACCCCCGATTCCGCCGCCGGTGCGGATGCCTCCCCCGCGGCGGCCCCCGGTACGGAAAACGCAGCCGACCAGGAATTCCGCACCGAAGTGCGGGAATGGCTGGCCGAGAATCTGAACGGACAGTTCCGCGAGCTGCGCGGGCTCGGCGGGCCCGGAAGCGAGCACGAAGCCTTCGACGAGCGGCTGGAATGGGACCGCCACCTCGCCGCGGCGGGGCTGACCTGCCTGGGCTGGCCGGTCGAGTACGGCGGCCGGGCGGCGACCCTGCGCCAGCAGGTGATCTTCCACGAGGAATACGCGAGTGCGAACGCCCCGGCGCGCGTCTCACACCTGGGGGAGGAGCTGCTCGGCCCGACCCTGCTCGCCTTCGGCACCGAGGAGCAGAAACAGCGCTTCCTGCCCGGCATCCGCTCGGTCACCGAACTATGGTGTCAGGGATATTCCGAGCCCGGGGCCGGTTCGGACCTGGCGAACGTGTCGACCAGCGCGCGGCTCGACGGTGACGAATGGTCGATCAACGGCCAGAAGATCTGGACCTCGCTGGCGCATCTGTCGGACTGGTGCTTCGTCATCGCCCGCACCGAACCCGGCTCGACCCGCCACCACGGCCTGTCCTATCTGCTGGTGCCGATGAAACAGCCCGGTATCGAGGTGCGCCCGATCATCCAGCTCACCGGAACCGCCGAATTCAACGAGGTGTTCTTCGACAACGCCCGCACCGCCGCCGACCTGGTGGTGGGCGAGCCAGGTGAAGGCTGGCGGGTCGCCATGGGCACCCTGACCTTCGAGCGCGGCATCTCCACCGTCGGCCAGCAGATCCGCTTCGCGCGCGAACTGTCGAATCTGGAAGCGGTGGCGAAAGCCAATGGCGCGCTGGAGGACCCGTCGCTGGCCGAGCGCATCGACCAGGCCTGGGTGGGATTGCGCGTCCTGCGCGCCCACGCCCTGCGGACCCTGGAATCGGCGCATCAGAACGTCGACGCCCGCACCGCCGCGGGCCAGGCCTCGGTCTCGAAGTTGTTGTGGGCCAACTGGCATCGCGGCCTCGGCGACCTGGCCATGGACGTGCTGGGCGCCGAAGGCCTGGTCGCCCGGCCTCCGGTCGGCGGCACCGGATCCGCCCTCGATCCGCATCCCGCGGACGACCTGAACCAATGGCAGCGCCTCTATCTGTTCACCCGCGCCGACACGATCTACGGCGGCTCGAACGAGGTGCAGCGCAACATCATCTCCGAACGCGTGCTCGGCCTGCCCCGGGAAGCCCGCTGACCACTCCGCCCGGCCGGACAGCCGGCCGGAAACCATTGGCCGAAGCCGATATTCGGTCGTAAGGAAGGACCTACAAGTGCCTGATCTCTCGGTTCCGCCCCAGCCGGTCTCCGGTCACGGGCTGCTCGCCGGCCGGGTCGCCGTGATCACCGCCGCCGCCGGTACGGGTATCGGATCGGCCACCGCGCGCCGCATGCTCGACGAGGGCGCCGACGTGGTGGTCTCCGACTGGCACGAACGCCGGCTGAAGCAGACCGAGGAGGAGTTGGCCGCGGAATTCCCGCAGCGCAAGGTCACCTCGGTGGTCTGCGATGTGACCAGCACCGAACAGGTCGACGAACTGATCCGGTCCGCGGCGCAGCGGCTGGGCCGCATCGACATCATGGTCAACAACGCCGGCCTGGGCGGTGAGACACCGGTCGTCGACATGACCGACGAACAGTGGGACCGCGTCCTCGACATCACCTTGAACGGCACCTTCCGCTGCACCCGCGCCGCGCTGAACTACTTCCGCACCGCCGGGCACGGCGGCGTGATCGTCAACAACGCCAGCGTGCTCGGCTGGCGGGCACAGCACGGCCAGGCCCACTACGCCGCCGCCAAGGCCGGTGTCATGGCATTGACCCGCTGCAGCGCCGTGGAGGCCGCGGAACTGGGCGTGCGGATCAACGCCGTCGCGCCGAGCATCGCCCGCCACCCGTTCCTGGACAAGGTGAGCTCCACCGAACTGCTCGACCGGCTGGCCGCGGGCGAGGCGTTCGGTCGGGCCGCCGAGCCGTGGGAGGTCGCGGCCACCATCGCGATGCTCGCCAGCGACTACACCTCCTATATGACGGGCGAAGTCGTCTCGGTGAGCAGCCAGCGCGCTTGAGTTTTTGGCCTCCGCTCCGCTCCGGCGGGGTTTCGGCCCCTTGGGCCGAAACCCATGTGGGCGCACCGACCTCTCGGGGTCGTCCTTGGTGGGGTCGGTGCGGAAATTGGGTGGCGCCACCTGCCCCTAGCTGTGCGATCCTGAAAACGTCCGGTTCCCACAGTTCGAAGGGACCACGACCCATGGGTCTGGACGGTCGACAGGAAGACAACGACGTACTGGAACTCGAGTTGATCCGCGAGGTGGTGCTCGCGCGGCGGCGGCAGGACGAGATCGTGCTCGCCGCGCTCACCCTCGGCGCCGAATTGCTCGATCACGCCGGTGCGCGCGCGACCGCGACGCGTGCCGCGCAGATCCTGCGCGAGCACGAGGTGGACGAGGCCGAGGTGGCGCGTGATCCGCGTGCCGCTCTGCGTGCGGATATGGCCCGCGATCGGCGCCGGGTGCGGCGCATCGGCGCCGGCTGCGGCCCGGGGGAGGCCGATCCCGGCGGGGAGCGGCGGCGGCAGCAGACCGCCCTGCTGTGCGAGGTGCGCGCCGATCTGCTGGAGGTGGTGCGGCGCTGCCGCCGGTTCCGATTCGATCGCCTCGCCTTCGCCGACGGCATCGATCGGGGGCTGGCCGCGGCCACCGGCAAATTGGAGGGCGCCGCCGACCGCGACACCTATCTGGCGTGGCGGCGCGGCATCGTGCTCAAACTCAGCGAGATTCCGGAACCCGGCGGCCCACCGCGGGCGATGGCGACCGTGGACGCGGGACCCGGCCGGGGACCGCTGCTCGTGGAATGGGACAGCTGTGAGCGGCGGCTCGCGCTGGTGGCCCGGATGAAACGGGCCGGAATCCCGCCGCCCGAGATCTGCGATCGGTTGCTCGCCGATCTGTCGATGTCCTCGCCGCTGCGCTATTCCATTCGGTGAGCCACCACCATGGACCAAGCAAATGCTTGGTTGTATTATGGCCGAGTGACCGCATCCGAGGCCTCCAAATCCGCACGCCGCAACGAGTTGCTCGGCCTGGCCGCCGGCCTGTTCGCCGAGCGCGGCCTGCGTGCGACCACGGTCCGCGATATCGCCGATGCGGCGGGGATTCTATCCGGCAGTCTCTACCACCACTTCGACTCGAAAGAGGCGATGGTGGACGAGATCCTGCGCGGCTTCCTCGACGATCTGTTCGGCCGCTACCGCGAGATCGTCGCCTCCAACCTCTCGCCGCGAGCCACCCTCGAGGCGCTGGTCATCGCGTCCTGTGAATCGTTCGACCGCTGGCATTCGGCGGTCGCGATCTATCAGGCCGAGGCCAAAAGGCTCAGTGACACACCGCGTTTCGACTACATCGCGGAGTACAACCGGGAATTCCGGGAGCTGTGGCGCAATGTGCTCACCGAGGGCGTGCGCGACGGCAGCTTCCGTCCCGAACTCGATGTCGAACTCGCCTTCCGCTTCCTGCGCGACACCGTGTGGGTGGCGGTGCGCTGGTATCAGCCCGGCGGCCGCATCACCGCGGACACCCTCGCCAAGCAGTATCTGACCATCGTGCTCGATGGGCTCACCAACCCCGAGAACCGTTCCGGCGCAGTCCATTCCGGAGCATCGCAATCCGGCGCCGAATCCGGCACATCCGAATAGGAGCGTTACATGTCCACACCGTCCGATCGCCGCCGGTACGCACCGGTGCGCGAGGCCTACGTCATCGATGCCGTGCGGACGCCGATCGGTAAGCGCGGCGGTGCGCTGGCCGGGGTGCATCCCGCCGATCTCGGCGCGGCGGCACTGCAGGGCTTGCTGGGCCGCAACGCCATCGACCCCGGCAATGTCGACGATGTGATCTTCGGCTGTGTCGACGCCATCGGCCCGCAGGCCGGCAACATCGCCCGGACAGCCTGGCTGGCGGCCGGATATCCGGAGGAGGTCCCCGGTACCACGGTGGACCGCCAGTGCGGATCCAGCCAGCAGGCGATCAATTTCGGCGCGCAGGCCATCATGAGCGGCACCGCCGAGGTGATCGTCGCCGGTGGCGTGCAGAACATGAGCGCGATCCCGATCTCGGCCGCCATGCTGGCCGGTAAGGAATACGGTTTCGACTCGCCGTTCGTCGGCGCCAAGGGCTGGGACCACCGCTACGGCACCGGTGAGGTCTCGCAGTTCAACGGCGCGCAGCTGATCGCCGAGAAGTGGGACATCAGCCGGGAAGACATGGAGCGCTGGGCACTTCGCAGCCACGAGCGCGCCCGCAAGGCCATCGCCGAGGGCGCCTTCGATCGCGAGATCGTGCCGGTCGGCGACTTCTGGATCGACGAGGGACCGCGCGAGACCAGCCTGGAGAAGATGGCGGGACTCAAGCCGCTCAGCGAGGGCAGCCGCCTGACCGCCGCGGTCGCCAGCCAGATCTCCGACGGCGCCAGTGCCACCCTGCTGGCCTCCGACTGGGCCGTCGCCGAATACGGACTGAAGCCGCGCGCTCGCATCCACCACGTCAGCGCCCGCGGCGCCGACCCGATCTACATGCTCACCGCGCCGATCCCGGCGACCAAGTGGGCGTTGGAGCAGACCGGGCTGACCATCGACGATATCGACGTCGTCGAGATCAACGAGGCCTTCGCCTCGGTGGTGCTGGCCTGGCTGAAGGAGACCGGCGCGAACCCCGACAAGGTGAACGTGCACGGCGGCGCGATCGCCCTCGGACATCCGCTCGGTGCCACCGGCGCGAAGCTGTTCGCCACCCTGCTCAACGAGCTCGAGCGCGTGAACGGCCGCTACGGCCTGCTCACCATCTGCGAGGGCGGCGGCACGGCCAACGTCACCATCATCGAGCGAATCTCCTGAGCCGCTTCGTCTTTCGGGCGAAACCGGTCCGGTGAAACGGAAGAGGCCCCGCGTACCGCGGGGCCTCTTCGCATAGGTCCGCGCGGACTCAGATCACCGGGTCCAGCGAGTTGCCCGGAGCGATGGCGCCGCAGTTGGCCGGCGCCGGCCGGCCCGCGAACCGGTCGTTGAGCCACAGCAGGGCCTCCGGCAGCCACGCGATGGTCGAGGGGGTGTGGCTGAGCAGGTCGTACTGCCTGTACAGGATCGCGGAGTTCCCGGTATCGCAGTACTGCCGGGCCAGGCTGCGGACATCGCCGGCGACCATCACGCCGTCACCCGGCCCGGACACCGGCTTACCGTTGTCGGTCCCTTCCAGCACGCCGTTGGCGCCCTGCCCGATGAGCATCGGAATCGTCGGCGTCGGTGCCAGTCCGAGGTCGACCTTGCGCACCGCCTCGACGAACGGCGCCACGCTGTTGGGATCGGCGTACTCCGGTTTGACCATCTGCGCCCAGGTCAGGCCCGGGTACTGGAACAGCACGTTGGCGATGGACGCGTATTGCATCTTGTTCAGGATCTCTGCGCCGAACGGGCTCATATAGGGCGAGAAGTCGATGTCGTAGGAGCGGCCGATGCCGATCACCGCCATCGCCGCCACTCCGGCCCAGCCGAAGCTGCCGTCGATGTAGCGCAGGTTGCGCGCGGGGTTGACCAGAACGCCACCCTCCGCCGCCCCGACCAGCTGCCGGTCGACGTCCGGGGCGTAGACCGGCGCCAGGGCCGCGGCCCAGTTGGTGGCGATCGCGCCGCCGGAATATCCGAACAGCGCGACGCGGGTCTGCTCGTTCAGCCCGATCTGCGCCGAGTGGGTGGCCGCCCGGATCGAGTCCAGGGTGTTCATCCCGTATTCGGGACCGGCGGCGAAGTCGGCCGCCTGGCCCTCGGTGTCGGCGACGATGATCGTGTAGCCCTGGGCCAGCAGGGGCGCGACCAGCTGACCTTCCACATTGTTCACCGCCCCGCCGAAGGACACATTGCCCGCCACCGACCGCGACGGCCCGTCCTCGGGATTCAGCGAATCGTAGAAGGACTGGTAGGCAACGGCTTTCGCGGGATCGACGCCGGTCGGCGGCAGGAGTACGGAGGTGACGTTCACGGCCGGGCGCTGCTGGGCGTCGGTCGTGCGGTACTGCAACTGCACCGCCGTGACGGGCGTCGGGATGCCGGCGAAGTGGTACGGCATCGTGCGGGTCTGCAACACGGTTCCCGGGGCGATCGAGGACAGCGGCGCCGCGCCCGTGTACTCGTAGAACGAATCGGATGCCGCACGCGCACTCGGTGCGAGACCGGTCGCGGAGCCGACAAGCAATGACATGGCCGCGACGGCGGTCGCGATCTGCAGGACTGCGCGTCCTCGTTTCACCAGGAGTCCCCTTCTACCAAACCGGACACCGTCGTCCGGTTACTCGTTGGTAGTGTGAACCCAATCACCCTCGCACGTCAATACGGCCGAAATCAACTGTGTGGTTTCGGAAATCGACCGTTGTCAATGGGGGTGTTCCTGTCGCGATTCCTGTGGCTCAACCGCTGCGACGTGCCTACTTCATGAAAGCTGTTGCAGAGCAGCGAATCTCGGGCGTCACTGGCGAATCGCCGGCCGCCCATCCGACCGTTGAATTATTGGTGTGAAGTGAAACCGCATCGTCTCGAATATTGGGCCGCAGTGCGTGGGCGCCCTTACTTGTATAGCTGCGCGCTATCGCGTCTCGCGGTGTCCGGCCCGCCCGCGCGGTCCGGGGTACCGCCGTCCCGCCTGGTCCGGAAGTCGCCCCCGGCTGCGATCGGCGCGAAGCTGACATCCGCCTATTGACACCGAAAGTGCTGTCGGACACACTTGCGGCACGAAGTTGACATGACTGTCACGTCATAAATAGTTCAGGAGGCAACGGTGCCCGAAGTTCCCGAGATGCGCGCGCTGGGCCGGAAGGTCAGCAATTGGGGTCGGTGGGGGACCGACGACGAGCGCGGAACCACGAATCTGATCACGCCGGAGCGGGTGGTGGCCGCCGCGGCGCTGATTCGCACCGGTGAGACCTTCAAACTCGGTATCCCGCTCGACGGTGACGGTCCGCAGCCCGGTGGTGCGCGCATCAATCCGATCCGGTTGATGTCGGAGAACGGCCAGGAACAGGTACTTCCCGGCGGTTTCAAATGGGCCGACGATTTCGTCTTCATGCCGCTGCAGGCCGGTTCCCAGTACGACTCGCTGGCGCACGTGCACTACGACGACGAGCTGTACAACGGCCACCCCGGCTCCGGAGTGACGGTCAAGGGCGCCGACAAATGCGGTATCCACACTCAGTCCGGCGGTATCGCCGGGCGCGGCGTGCTGCTGGACGTGGCTCGTCATCGCGGCGTGGACTGGCTCGAGGCCGGAACCGCGATCGGCCCCGACGAACTCGACGCCGTCGCGGCCGCGCAGGGCGTGGATGTCGGCGCCGGTGACATCCTGTTGATCCGCACGGGCTGGCGCAAGAAATTCCTCACCGACGGTGATCCGCACGCCTTCATGGCCGGTGAGCCGGGTCTGAGCCTGGCGTGCGCGACCTGGCTGCGCGACAAGGACGTCGCCGTCGTCGGCTCCGACAACTGGGCGGTCGAGGTGATGCCCGGCGAACATCCGGGAACCGCGTTCGAACTGCATATGGTGCTCATCCGCGATATGGGCCTGACCCTCGCGGAAATGCTCGACTTCGAGGATCTGGCGCAGGCCTGCGCGGGCGACGGGCGCTGGGACTTCTTCTACGCCGGGCCGCCCCTGCAGTTCACGCGCGGCGTCGGCTCACCGATCAACCCGCTCGCGATCCGGTGAGAAGGGCGCACCTGCCATGGATTTCGAATCGGCAAGGAGTTCGGACAGATGCTGATCGGTGACATCGTCGAATACGGGGCGCGTAAACATCCCGATCGGATCGCGGTGCGCTTCGAGCAGGAGGTGATCGATTACCGGCAATTGCGTGACGGCTGTCGCCGCCTCGCGAACGCGCTGCTCGGCGTGGCCGAGCCGGGTGACCGGGTGGCGATCCTGTCGGCGAACTGCCCGCAGTATCTGGAGTGCTACTACGGCGTTCCGATGGCGGGAATGGCGTTGACGATCCTCAACTTCCGGTTGCACGAGGATCAGCTCGTCGGCCTGATCGAGCATTCCGGTGCTCGGGTGCTGATCGTCGCCGCGGAATTCGCCGACCTGGTGGACCGCATCCGTGACCGGATCCCGTCGGTGACCACGGTGGTGTCGATCGGCGCCGCACCGGGCACGCTCGGATGGGACGAGTTCGTCGGCGCGGCGTCGGCCGCGGCGCCTGTCTACCGTCCCGATCCCGACGATGTGGCGTGGCTGGTCTACACCAGCGGGACGACCGGCACGCCGAAGGGCGTCATGGTCTCGCATCGCAATCTGCTCGCGGGCGTGACCTCTTCGGCTCTGCAGTGGACCGTCGCCGAGGAGACGGTATTCCTGTTCTGCTTCCCGCTGTGCCACGTCGGCGGTTACGTGGTGCTGGTCAATCACCTGATCGGCGCCACCGTGGGCATCCTGCGCGCCTACGACAACGCGACCTTCCTGCGGCTGGTCGACGAATGGCAGGTGACCCAGACCGGCCTGGCTCCCACGATGATCAACTTCCTGCTGCAGGATCCGGCGTTGGAGCGACATTCGCTGAAGACGCTGCAGGCGATCGGCTACGGCTCCTCCGCCATTCCGTCCGCGGTGCTGCGTGCGGGACTGGAGCGGTTCGGCTGCGATTTCTACCAGGGCATGGGGATGACCGAACTCGCCGGCAACGTCCTGCATCTGGACGAACAGGCGCACCGGCGGGCGGCGCGCGGGGAGACCCATCTGCTCGCCTCGGCGGG
Source organism: Nocardia aobensis NBRC 100429 (assembly GCF_000308375.1). Taxonomy (GTDB): domain Bacteria; phylum Actinomycetota; class Actinomycetes; order Mycobacteriales; family Mycobacteriaceae; genus Nocardia; species Nocardia aobensis. The sequence goes on from NZ_BAFQ01000016.1 coordinate 18,707, forward strand.
AAAACCGATGCGGCTGGCGGATATTCGCATCGTCGACGAGGATTTCGCCGATGTCGCGCGGGGGCAGATCGGCGAGATGGTGGTGCGCGCGGATCAGGTGACCGTCGGCTACTGGAACGATCCCCGGGCCACCGCGGAGTCGTTCACCGACGGCTGGTTCCGCACCGGCGATATGGTCCGCCAGGACGAGGAGGGCTTCGTCTACATCGTCGATCGGAAGAAGGATCTGATCATCAGCGGCGGTGAGAATGTCGCCTCGCTGACGGTCGAACAGGCGCTGTACCGGAACCCGCAGGTCGCCGAGGCCGCCGCGATCGGCGTCCGGGACGACACCTGGGGCGAGGTGGTGTGCGCGGTGGTCGTCCTGCGCGACGGGACGACCGCCACGGCCGACGACATCATCGCCGGTTGTCGCGAACACCTGGGCGGGTTCCAGGTGCCGCGGCGAGTGGAATTCGTCGATGCGCTCCCCAAGAACGTCACCGGCAAAATTCTCAAACGCGATCTCCGCGAACAGTTCTCCTGATCCGTGCCGGACCCGGCGGTCCGGTGGTGACGCTGATACGTCGCCACCGGGCCGCCGCTTCGCGTTTCCCGACGACGCTGGATTTCCATGGTCGTACCCCGAAACGGCTGATCGCCGCCGTGGTGCGATTACCTCAGGTGGCGCGGATTCGCGATCCGCAGGCGGGCCAGGACCGCGGCGGAGATCGCCCGGCGCACGGCCTCGTCGGTATACGACACCGCGCCGGAGCGCAGCCGCGCGGCCAGATCCGCCTCGGACTCGCAGCCCAGCGCCGCCAGATGACCGTGCACCGCGTCGGTGGCGGCGGGGCCGGCGGCCGATTCGCGCGCGGCGATGCCGAGCAGATTCGCGCAGACCCGAAGGAGGTAGCGCGCGCGTGATTGCTCCGCCGGGAGTGCGGGCCCGATCTCCGCGGTGAGCGTTTCGGCGATCAGTTCCATGATTTCGGCGGGGTGCGGCCGATCGTGCACGGTCGCAGGCGTTTCCGAGGGCGAAGGAGTCGGCACGGTGTCGTCGAGCAGGTCCAGGACGGTGAGCAGATCGTATTCCGATTCGCAGACCCGGCGCCCGATCGCGGCGAGTTCGAGCGAGCGTTCGCCCCCACTGAGATGCCGCTGCGCCTGAAAGCGGCTGAGCACCAGCCATTTCAGCGTGCCGAATGCTTCCCACCAGTGCAGTTCCGCCGCGGTGGGCCGGTAACCCGCGGACCGTTCGTAACCGTCCAGGAGTTGCTGCCGACTGCCCAGCCCGCCCACCGGCGCCTCGGCGCCGAACCGCCAGGCTCGCACACACAACCAGCCCAGATCCTCGATCGGATTGCCGAGGTGGGCCAGCTCCCAGTCCAGCACCGCGCGCACGCCGTCCGGCCGGATCAGAAAGTTTCCCAGCCGGAAGTCCCCGTGCACCAACGCCTTCGGGCGTTCGACGGGCCGATGTTCGCGCAGCCAGCGCAGTCCGGCCTCGACCGCCGGCCGCGGATCGTGCAGGTCGCGATAGATCTGCTCGAGGGCGTCGAGCGGATCGTGATCGTCGAGGATGTCCAGGGTGTCCAACGGGGTGCGGTGGATCAGCCCCAGGACGTAGCCGAGATCGCCGGCCAGCCGGTCGCGTACCGCGGCGAAGGCCGGATCCCGTTGCAGTTTCCGGGGAATCGACTCGCCGTCGACACGCTCCATCAGCAGATACGGGGCGTCGATCCCGGGCGCGGTCGCCCCGTCCGCGAGGACGGCGGGCACCGGCACTCCGGCAGCACCGGCCGCCCGCAGACAGACTGCCTCGGCGTGCATACGCGCCGAATCGCCGTGGCCGGGCGGGTCCCGCCGCAGCACCGCCCGCACCGCGGCGCCGGTGCCGTCGCGGGCCTCGACCGCGTATACCTGCCGGCTCGCGCCCCCGGTGAACTGCCGCAACGCGACATCGGTGATCGAGGTGCCGAGGGAGTCCGCCAGTACCGCACGAACCCCCTCGGTGAGCGTAACCGATTCGGCGGCAGCCGATTCCGTGCTCACAGCCACGGCGCCGCGTCGGGGGAGCGCAGCAACCGGCGCGCGGTCGACATGCGATGGACCTCGTCGGGGCCGTCGTAGACGCGGGCGTAGCGGGCCTGCCGGTACATCCGCTCCAGCGGGGTGTCGGCGGTCAGCCCGAGGGCCCCGTGTACCTGGATGGCACGATCGATCACATCGTGCAACATCCGCGCACCCCAGAATTTGATCAACCCGACCCGCACCCGATAGTCCTCACCGGCATCCATGGCGCGAGCGGCGTCGAGCGTCATCAGCCGGGCCGCGTGGATCTCGGCCGCGGATTCGGCGATGTACCGGTGGATTTCGCCTTTCTCGGCGAGTAGGGATCCGTGCACGTACCGGGTATTCGCCCGCTCGCACATCAGCTCGTAGGCGCGCTGGGCCTGGCCGAGCCAGCGCATGCAGTGGAAGATCCGGCCGGGACCGAGGCGGTCCTGTGCCACCACGAAACCCTGGCCGCGTTCGCCCAGCAGGTTCGCCGCCGGCACCCGCACATCGGTGAGCCGCACCTCGTAGTGATCGCTCGGATCGTGGCCCATGGTCGGGATGGAGCGGACGATCTCGAAGCCCGGGGTGTCGGCCGGCACGATGATCGCGCTGATCCGGGAGTGCCGCGGCACCGATTCGGGTTCGGTCCGGGCGAAGACGGTGCAGTACGCCGCCTGGGCGGCGCCGGTGGTGAACCACTTGTGCCCGTTGATGACCCACGTGTCGCCGTCCAGCTCGGCGGCGGTGGCGATCAAGGTGGGGTCGGATCCGGCGACCTCGGGTTCGGTGAGACCGACCGAGGGCAGGATGTCACCGGACACCATCGGCGGAATCCAGCGCGCCCGCTGCTCCTCGGTGCCGTGCCGGTACAACATGAGCGTGTCCTGCATGGAGACCGAACCGACGGCCAGCATGCCGAATTCGGAGCGGCCGATGATCTCGTTCAGATAGACGAAGTCGAGGAACGGCACACCGCCGCCGCCGAGTTCGGCCGGATGGCCCAGCGCCCACAGTCCGAGTTCCTTCGCTCGCTCCTTCAAGCCGGCGAGGGTGGCGTGTGCGGTGTCGTCCTCGCGGGCCAGCGCCGACTCCGCGGGAACGACCTCGGTATCGATGAATGCGCGCATCCGTGCGGACAATTCGGCGATCTCGCCCTCCGGGCGGTTGAGCGACGTCATCGGTAACCTCCGCTCGCCGCCGACACCTCGCGCAGCGGCTGCGTCGCCGCCGAGTCGACGTATTCGTCGATCCTGGTGATGTGCCCGTCCCGGACACGCACGAACAGGCTCGCGGGAACCTCCAGCTCGCCGTGGCCGGGCAGATGGCCGCGCACGACATGCTGCTGAGCGAAGCCGTCCGGCAGCACATAACGCCGAATATCCTCGTACCGCAGGTTTTCCACGGTGCGCGACAGCCAGCGCAGTACCCGCAGATTGTCCGCGACGGTCTCCTCGGCGTTCGTGTCGTTGTGCCAGATCCGGGCCTCGGGCGCGTAGAGCGCGGTCAGGGCCGCGGTATCGCCCGCGCTGACCGCGGCGAAGAAGCGGTCGGCCAGTTCATCCATGCGAAGGACCTCCGGGTAATTCTCGTGCGACTCAGTGTGATGCCGCATTCCTGGGCCGCAGGCGACCGCCCGCGGCGAGCAGATTGCTGTCGACCGGCTTGCCGAGCAGGCGTGAGATGAGCCGGGCGGCGTCGAGCGCCCGGTCGATGTCGATGCCGGTCTCGATGCCGCCGTCGGAGAACAGATAGACCAATTCCTCGGTCGCGATATTGCCGCTCGCGCCGGGGGCGAACGGGCATCCGCCGAGACCGCCTGCGGCGGAGTCGAATCGGCGCACACCGTGTTCGTAGGCGGCCCAAGCGTTGGCGAGCCCCTGTCCACGCGTGTCGTGCAGATGGATGCCGAGTTCGGTATCGGGCGCCGCCGCCCGCACCCGGTCGATCACGTCGGCGGTCCGGACCGGTGAGGCGGTGCCCACCGTGTCGGCGACGGCGAGCGAATCGGCGCCGCAAGCCACGGCCCGCGCGGCGATCTCGGCCACCCGCTGCGGCGGGGTACGGCCGTCGAACGGGCAGTCGAAGGCGATGGCGACGATCACCTCCAGCCGGCCGCCGGCCGCATGCACCTGCTCGGCGATGGGCTCGATCAGCGCGACCGATTCGGCGCTGTCACGTCCCACATTGGCCCGGCTGTGCCCGTCCGATGCCGAGACGACGTATTCGAGCCGATGCACACCCGCGGCGAGGGCGCGCCCCACCCCGCCGAGACCGGCGACCAGGGCGGAGAACTCCACGCCGGGCCACCGATATAGTTGCGCGGCAACGGCTTCGGCGTCGGCGAGCGCCGGGATGGCGCGCGGTGAGACGAACGAGGTGGCCTCGATCCGGCGCACTCCGGTGGCGACGAGCGCGTCGATGAAGGCGAGTTTGGCTTCGGTGGGAATCGGCTCCTCGATCTGCAGGCCGTCGCGCGGTCCCACCTCGCGGATGTCGACGGCGGTCATCCGATCGTGCCTTCGCCGCGCAATCCGGCCAGCCGGTCGGAGTCGTATCCGAGCAGCTCACCCAGTACCTCGTCGGTATGCGTGCCGGGCCGGCTCGGACCACCCCAGCGCACGCCACCGGCGGTGGCGCTGAGCCGCGGCACGACGCCGACACCCTTGACCGGGACGGGATCGTATCCGGCGTCGTCGCGTCCGACGGACGGATCGACGTGGTCGACGAAGATGCCGCGGGCGGTGAACTGCGGATCCGCCATCACCTCGGCGACGGTGTTCACCGGGCCCGCGACCACGCCGTGCCGATTCAGCAGATCGATCAGATCGGCGGCGGTGAAATCGCCGGCCCATGCCGCGATCATCTCGTCGAGTTCGTCCTGCCGTTCACCCCGCGCGGAATGGGTGGAATACCGTGGGTCGGAAGCGAGTTCGGGCCGGCCCATCGCGGTGACCAGCCGCCCGAAGACGGTGTCCTGGTTGGCCGCGATGATCACCCACAGCCCGTCCTTGGCCTTGTACAGATTCGACGGCGCCACCCGGTCCAGCCGGGTGCCCGAGGGCTGGCGCACATGTCCGGTCTTGTGGAAATCCGGAACCGTGGACTCCTGGATCGCCAGCGACGCCTCGGTCAGCGCCGCGTCGACCACCTGCCCGCGCCCGGTCCGCTCCCGCACCAGCAGCGCGGCGAGCACACCCTGGAAGGCGAACAGCCCGGCCAGGCTGTCGCCCAGCGACAACGCCATCCGCGGCGGCGCCTGTCCCGGGAATCCGTTGAGGTGGCGCAGCCCGCTGATGCCCTCGGCCACCGACGCGTAACCCGCCCGGGACGCGTACGGCCCGGTCTGCCCGTAGCCGGAGACGCGGGCCAGCACCAGCCCCGGATTCAGCTCGCTGAGCACGTCGTAGCCGATACCCCAGCGCTCCAGCGTGCCGGGCCGGAAACTCTCCACCACGACATCGGCCGTGCGGGCCAATTCCAGGAAGATGTCGCGTCCCGCCGGAACGCGCAGATCGAGACTCACACACCGCTTGTTGCGGGCGTGCACGGTCCAGAAGTACTGGTGGCCGCCGCCGGCCGCCTGGCCCCAATCACGAAGCGGGTCGGGACGATCCGGCGCTTCGATCTTGATGACGTCGGCCCCCATATCACCGAGCAGGCGTCCGCAGTACGGCCCCGCGATCAGCGTCCCCAGCTCGAGCACCCGGAAGCCGTCGAGCGGTCCGGCCGCCCCGCGCGCGGCCGCAGCTTCGCTGTCGTGCGTTTCGGGATGTGCGGTGGTCGGTGGGTCCGTTCTCATACTGCCTCCTGAGATGTGTCCCCGGACGGATGCGTTATTTCTCGTCCGGGTCGAGCCCGAGTGCGCCGACCGACATCTGGTCGAGGGTTTCCAGCAACGCCTGCTCATCGGCGTCTTCGCCCTGGATCAGCCACAGGTACAGCGTGTGGTCGACCATCGCGGACATGGCCCGGGCGGCCAGTTCCGGATCCAGCGACGCGCGGACCATCCCGTCGCGCTGCCAGCGGGCGATCGCCTGCGCGGTGCGATCGATGAGCCGGCGCCGATGTTCGTGGCGCAGCTGCCGGAACTCTTCGTTGAAGGTCGCGACCTGCTCCACGATCGCCATCATCCGGGCGTTGCGCCGGTAGGCCGCGTAATAGGACCGGTTGGCCGCGATGAGCCGGGCGGCCGGCGAGAGCTGCGCGGGCGCGGGTTCGCGGCGGTGCATATCTTCGAACAACCGCGTGCTCAGCTCGCCGAACACATGGTCCTTGGATTCGAAGTAGCGGTAGAAGGTGCCGTAGGAGACGCCTGCCTCCTCGCTGATCTGTTCCACTCGCGTATCGAGGAATCCGACGGTCTCGAACACCTTGCGCGCCGCGTCCAGCAATGCGTCGCGTGTCTTGCGCCCCCGCGGCGTCAGATTGTCGACGGGGGTGGGCGCGCTATTGACAGATGACTTCGGCACGGCTCAAACTATCCACGAACATGACATGACTGTCAAGTCAGTTCAGTTGGGAGAATCCCAGCTCACAGTAATGGTGCGGACCCGTCACGGAGGTCGAATCGGCACCACAGCGGAAGG
>NZ_BAFQ01000015.1 GCF_000308375.1 Nocardia aobensis NBRC 100429
GCTCCGCGTTCGAGCGTCTGCACGGACACTGACGCGAGCGTCTGCACGGGTACTGACGCGAGCGTCTGCACGGGTACCGACGCGAGCGTCTGCTGGCGTGCGGGTGACCGGCAGGGTGCGTACCTGCCCACACCGCCGAGGCGTCCCGTCACTGCCGATAAGCGGAGCGGATCTCCCGGCCAGTGGGACTTCGCATGCCGGGCCCCCGTTCCGATGGCGAGCATCGAGTCATCACCCGGGGCGGGTTGGGCCGGCGGGTAGTCGAGGCCGATCGCGATCGAGGCCGAACGCAATCGAGACGGAGGAATCATGAACAGCGACAGCGAAGTGCGGGTCATCGACGCCGGCGCACCGCCCACCCGGTTCGCCCGCGGCTGGCACTGCCTGGGCCTGGCGGACTCCTTCCGCGACGGCAAGCCGCACACCGTCGCGGCCTTCGGCACCGAACTGGTCGTCTTCGCCGGCGAGGACGGCACGCTCAACGTCCTCAACGCCTACTGCCCGCATATGGGCGGCAATCTCGCCGACGGCACCGTCAAGGGCGATTCGCTGGCCTGCCCCTTCCACGACTGGCGGTGGAACGGCAAGGGCAAGTGCACCGGAATCCCGTACGCGCGCCGGGTGCCTCCGCTGGCCCGCACCAAGGCGTGGCCGACGCTGGAGCAGAACAAGCAGCTGTTCGTCTGGAACGATCCCGAGGGCAAGCAGCCGCCGGCCGACGTCACCATCCCGCGCGTCGACGCCGCCTTCGACGACGGCTGGACCGAGTGGACCTGGAACTCGATGATCGTCGAGGCCAACTGCCGCGAGGTGGTCGACAACGTCGTGGACATGGCGCACTTCTTCTACGTGCACTACGGCTTCCCGACCTTCTTCAAGAACGTGTTCGAGGGTCATATCGCCAGCCAGTACATGACCTCGATCTCACGCGAGGACATGATGGGCGCGACCGCGAAGGCATTGGGCGGCAAGAACACTCTGCATTCGGAGGCGTCGTATTACGGCCCCTCCTACATGATCGACTATCTGCGCAGCGAGAGTGCCGGTCTCACGGTCGAGGGCTATCTGATCAACTGCCACTATCCGATCACCGAGAACCGGTTCGTCCTGCAGTACGGCGCCATCGCGAAGAAGCCGGAGGGCGTGTCGCCGGAGCGGGCCGAGCAGATCGCGGCGGCCTTCGTCGGCGGTCTCGGCAAGGGGTTCGAACAGGATGCGGCGATCTGGAAGCGTAAGTCGCGCATCAACAATCCGCTGCTGTGCGAGGAGGACGGGCCGGTCTATCAGCTGCGGCGCTGGTACGAGCAGTTCTACACCGACGTCGCCGACATCTCCGAGGAGATGACCGCGCGCTTCGAATTCGAGGTCGACACCACCCGCGCGGTCACCGCCTGGGAGGCCGAGGTCGCGGAGAACCTCGCCAAGCGGGCCGAGCAGGCCGTGGCGGGCTGAGAGTCATCGCGATGGACGAGGTTTCGTGCCGATCATGCGGAACGTGCGTGCTGGTGGAGAAGTTCAGCCCGCAGCACACGAGCGTGCAGTGGAGCCGGGCGGCGATGCGCGCGTGCACCGAACTGTCGGCGCCGGGCACGCACACCTGTGCCGCCCTGCGCGACAGCATCGACGCGGCGGTGGAGTCCGGGCAGGTGAGCGTGAGTACCCGTGATGTCGATGTGCGCACCCGCGGCCGGACCGTGGCCTGACGGCGGGGCAGGAAGCTGAATGAACGGCAGAGAAACGGATGTGGTGGTGCTCGATGGATACGGCGATCGAACTCGACGTGCGTGAGCCGGGCGAGGCGCCCGAGGACGCCGGCCCGCGCGACGCGGCGGCCGATCCGGTCGTCGTCGAGATCGTCCGCGTGGTGCGCGAGACCGCGGACGCGGTGTCGCTGGAGCTGGCTCCACGGCCCGAACACGCGCAGCGGTTCGGCTACCGGCCCGGACAGTTCCTCACTCTGCGCATCCCCAGCGATCGCACCGGTTCGGTGAGCCGGTGCTACTCGCTGTCGAGCGCACCGCACGAGGACGGTCCGCTGAAGGTCACAGTCAAACGAACGGCGCAGGGATACGCGTCGAACTGGTTGTGCGACAACGCTGTCGCCGGGGAAAGTTTGCAGGTGCTGCCGCCCGCCGGACTGTTCACCCCGGCCTCGCTGGACACCGATCTGCTGCTGTTCGCCGGCGGCAGCGGCATCACCCCGGTGTTGTCGATCCTGAAATCGGCGCTGGCACAGGGGGGTGGGCACTGCACCCTCGTCTACGCCAATCGCGACGAATCGTCGGTGATCTTCGCCGCGGAACTCGCCGAACTCGCTGCGGCGCATCCGGATCGGCTGCAGGTGCTGCACTGGCTGGAATCGGTGCAGGGCCTGCCGAGTGTGGCGCAACTGTCCGCGCTGGTGCGGCACTGGGCCGACCGCGAGACGTTCGTCTGCGGTCCGGGGCCGTTCATGGATGCCGTCGGCGCGGCCATGGCCGCGCACGGCGCCGACCGCCGGCGCGTACACATGGAGAAGTTCGTCTCCCTGACCGGCAATCCGTTCGAGGCGACGGCTCCCGTGAGCGACCCCGCCGACCCCGCAGATCCCGCCGACTCGGCGCACGTCGAGGTCGAACTGGACGGCGAGAATCACCGTATGGCCTGGCCGCGACGCCAGGTCCTGTTGGACACCTTGCTGGCCGCGGGCCTCGAGGCGCCGTATTCCTGCCGCGAGGGCGCATGCAGCGCCTGCGTGTGCCGGGTGGTGTCCGGCGAGGTGTCCA
>NZ_BAFQ01000014.1 GCF_000308375.1 Nocardia aobensis NBRC 100429
GGATGCGATTGACCGAACCCGCCGCCGATCTGGCCGTCGCGGTCGCGATCACCGGCGCCGAACGCGATATCCCGCTGCGCGCGGGCATGGTGGTGCTGGGCGAGGTCGGTCTCGCCGGGGAGGTCCGGCGTGTCACGGGGGTCGGGCGCAGATTGCGCGAAGCCGAGCGGCTAGGTTTCACGGAGGCGTTGGTACCGCCGGGGACCGACCTGTCCGGCATCGGAATGAAGGTGCACGAGGTCGCGAGTGTTCGTGCGGCACTCGCCTCGAGTGGTTTGTCGAAGCGACGACGCGAGCGTGTGGAGGCTGTGGAATGATCCCGGGCCGTTGGGTGACCCACCTGCTCGGCCGTCCCGCGCCGCGCGGCAGGTTCATGAGCCCAGCGGATGTGCCGGTCGCGGCGGATGCGGCGGAGGCGATGCCCGCGGCGGAGGCGGTCCGTGCCGACGACGATCCCGGTTTGAGCACCACCATCGCCCGGCTGGTGCCGGGCACCGAACTGCGCGACGGTATCGACCGGATTCTGCGCGCCCGCACCGGCGGGCTGATCGTGCTCGGCTACGACGAGGAGCTGGAACGAATCTGCGACGGCGGATTCGAACTCGATGTCGAATTCTCGCCGACCCGGCTGCGTGAGCTGTCGAAAATGGATGGCGCCGTGGTGCTTTCGACCGACGGCGCACGCATCCGCCGCGCCAATGTCCATCTGGTGCCCGACCCCGGCCTGCCGACCACCGAATCCGGCACCCGGCACAAGGCGGCCGAGCGCACCGCCGCGCAGACCGGCTATCCGGTGGTGTCGGTGAGCCGCTCGACGGGCATCGTCACGGTCTATCTCAACGGGCACCGGCATCCGATACAGACCTCGGAGACCATCCTGTCGCGAGCCAATCAGGCGATGGCGACGCTGGAGCGCTACCGCTCCCGGCTGGACGAGACCACCCGGCAGCTGTCACTGGTGGAACTGAACGACTGCGCGACGGTGCGCGATGTGCTGGCGGTGGTGCACTGCCTGGAACTGGTCCGCCGCGTCGCGCGCGAAATCAGTTCCGACGTGGCCGAACTCGGCGTCGACGGCCGCCAGCTGGCGCTGCAACTGGCCGAACTCGTCGGCAACACCGAGGCCCTGCGCCGCCTGCTGGTCCGCGACTACATTCGCAGTGAACCGGTCGACGACGCGATGGTCGACCGCACCCTGGCCGCCCTCGACGGGCTGCTCGAGGTGGATCTGCTCGAACTCACCAATCTCGCCCCGGCCCTGGGTTTTCCGGCGACGTTCGAAGCTCTCGACACCGCCGTGGGCCCGCGCGGATACCGGGTGCTCGCCGAGATCCCGCGGGTGCCGCTGCGCCGCGCCGAACCCGTGATCGCCGCCTTCGGCTCGCTGTCGGGCCTGGTATCGGCGAGTGCGTCGGAGATCGAGGGCGTCGACGGCATCGATGCGCATCTGGCCCGCCAGATCCGCGAGGGCCTGTCCCGGCTGTCGGAGTCCGGTGCGGTCCGATCGACGGAATCCGGCACCGTCTGAACCGGACGGAATCCGGCACCGTCTGAACCGGTTCGGGCGCGGCCGGATTCGAGCCTCGTGTCAGGCGATGTTGAAGGTCTCCGGTGCGCTGCGCACGGAACCGAACTGCGCCACCACCGCGTATCCGCCGGCCGGCACCGGAACGCGATCGCCCGCACAACCCGGCTGCGACGTGGTACCCGACCAGGTGAGGGTGAACGCCGCCTGCTGGCCGCCGTTGAGCGTGCGCACATCGGCCGGACCGCCCTGATCGCAGTCGGTGTTCGACCACAGCTTGCGCTGGCCGTCCAGCGACTGCACCCACACCTGCTGCAGCCCCGAACCCATATCCCGGCTGCAGGCCGCGGTCGAGATGTTGGTCAGCACGATGGTGATCACCGGCTGATCACCGGCCTTGTAGGTCGGCTGGCCGACGGTCACCTTCACCGCCAGCGACTGATCCGGACACGGGGCCGGGACGCCGCTGGCCGTCGAATTGACGGTGCCCGAGGCCGGAACCTTCGAACCGCTGGGATCGGCGGTGGTGGACCCGGCCGCCTTGGCGGAGGTGGAGGTCGCCGCCGCGGCCTTGGGGTCCTTGTCGCCCCCGCCGCTGCGCAGCAACATCAACGCCAGCCAGATGACCAGAGCGAGCGCGACGATCAGCGCGCCGATGGCGAGCAGGCGGCGACGCCAGTAGATCTCCGGCGGCAGCGGTCCATTCGGTTCCAGCACGGCAACAACGGTAAGGGCACGATCGTGCCGTTCCGCTCAGGTACGCGGCGTGTCGGCGCCGAAATGGCGGTGACGCCGGGTACATTTTCGCACCGTCTTCCGCGACGGCGCCGTCACCCGGCGGTCACCGTGTGAGAACCGTTGTGGTTCAGACCGTTTCGCCGATATCGCCGATCACCTTGTGCAGCAGCGCGCGGCCGTCGGCAAGCTTGTAGTTCACACAGGCGATGGCGCACTGCCCGCTCGCGACCCGATCGGACACGATCTTCGAGCGATCGGTGAGCAAGCGCGCGGTCTCCTGCACATGGCGGGCCTCGAGTTCGTCGACCTCGGTGAGTCCGTCGCGGCGGCCGGTCAGGATGGACGGCGTCACGCGCTCGACCACGCTGCGGATGAATCCGCCGGGCACGTTGCCGTCGTCGAGTGCGTCGATGGTCGCGCGGACCGCGCCGCAACTGTCGTGCCCGAGGACGACGATCAGCGGCACGTTGAGGATTTCGACGCCGTATTCGATCGAACCCAGCACCGACTCGTCGACGACGTGGCCGGCGGTCCGAACCACGAACATATCGCCGAGGCCCTGGTCGAAGATGATCTCGGCGGCGACCCGGGAGTCGCCGCACCCGAACAGGATGGCCCGGGGCTGCTGCCCGCCGACGAGTTTGGCGCGGTCGGCGGCGCCCTGGCTGGGGTGCTGCAGTGTGCCGTTGACGAACCTGTCGTTACCCTCGCGGAGAGACTTCCAGGCACTGATCGGGTTGGTATGAGGCATGCGTCCCATTTTCCATGGCTTGAGGGCTACCGGCGAGTCCGTTCGGCTACACATGGGCAAATTTCGGATCACCGGCGGGCTCGCGCGGCGGTGATGTCGTGAGCTCGAAGACGGCGACCGAGGCCACCCGCGACCCGGCCGCGGGCGTGGACAGCGACGTCCTGATCGACTGGTACGAGCAGTCGGCCCGGGACCTGCCGTGGCGGCGCCCCGGAGTGAGCGCCTGGCAGATCCTGATGAGCGAGATCATGCTGCAGCAGACGCCCGTGGTGCGGGTGGAGCCGATCTGGCGGGAATGGGTGCGGCGCTGGCCGGTGCCCTCGGCCATGGCCGCCGCCTCGCCCGGCGAGGTGCTGCGCGCGTGGGGCAAGCTCGGCTATCCGCGTCGCGCCCTGCGGTTGCACGAATGCGCGCGGGTGCTCGCCGCCGAATACGGCGACGTGGTGCCCGACGATGTCGAGGTGCTGCTCACCCTCCCCGGCATCGGCGCCTATACGGCTCGGGCGGTGGCCTGCTTCGCCTACGGGCAGCGAGTTCCGGTGGTGGACACCAACGTTCGCCGTGTGGTTGCCCGGGCGGTGCACGGCCGGGCCGAGGCCGGGAACCCGCGCACCCGCGATCTGGCCGAAACCGAGGCCCTGCTGCCGGTCCGGATCGACCGGGCGGCGGTCTTCTCCGCGGCGTTGATGGAACTGGGAGCCACCGTCTGCACCGCGCGCAATCCCGACTGCGAGCGCTGTCCGCTGCCGCGCTGCACGTGGGTCACCTCCGGTCGCCCGGCCTCGGACGTGGTGCGTCGCACCCAGAAGTACGACGGCACGGACCGGCAGGCTCGCGGCCGCCTCCTCGACGTGCTGCGCGCGGCGACCGGACCGGTCGAACGAGTGGCTCTCGACCTGGCCTGGACCCGCGATCCGGGCCAGCGCGATCGGGCCCTGGATTCCCTGCTCGTCGACGGCTTGATCGAGCAGACCGCCGACGGGCTGTTCGCGCTCGCCGGTGAGAGCGGCGCGAACTGAGACGCGGGCGGATCGGCCCGAGCGTTCCCAGCATCGGCGGGAACTTACAGTTCGGCCGATGAAACTTCTGCTCGACCGACCCTTCGTCCTCGCCTGGATGTACGCGCTCGCCTCGGCAGTGTTGGGCCCGTTCATCTTTCTGGGCGGCTACTCGTTCTTCACGCAGGGAGTCGGTGATTACTGCGACCCGGTGCACGGTGACGCTGCCGCCCGGGACGCGGCGTTCCGCGCCGCGCAGACGTTCCAGATCACCGGCGCCGCTGTGATGCTGGCCCTCGGAGTTCTCGTGCTGATCCGCCTGTGGTCCCGTCGACACGACATCAACCGCAATCTCGTCGTCGTCGCGAGCGGCCTCGGGGTCGTGCCCATGATGGGCGGCTTCGTCCTGGTCATTCTGCTGTCCGGGCCGGGCGGGCAGTCCTGCTGGCCGAGCTGACCCGAGACGGGCGGCCGATGACGACCGCTGGATCTCACCCGCGGACCGGCAGCTGCACGTCCTCCGCTCGGCCGCGTAGCGAATCCGGGTCGTTCGAGGCGTCGATCCGCGGAGCCGGATCCGACACGCCGCCCACTCGTGACTCGGCAGTGCCCGGCGTCCGCAGGGCCGTGCGCCGGCGGGCCCGCAGGATCGGGCGGCCGATGAACCGGCAGACCAGGTAGATCACGAACGAGATGGTCGTGATGAAGGTCGAGACCGGGACGCCGGGGGCCAGCGACAGCAGAATTCCGCCGACCGCGGCGATTTCGGCGAACAGCACCGACAGCAGTGTCGCCCGTAGCGGGCTCGCGGTGAGCTGAGCGGCGGCCGCGGCGGGGGTGATCAGCAGCGACAACACCAGCAGGGCGCCGACGATCTGCACCCCGAAGGCGGCGGTCACGCCGAGCAGCACCGCGAACACCACCGAGAGCGCGCGCACCGGAACCCCGCGCGCCACGGCCACTTCCGGGTCGGTGCTGGCGAAAAGCAAGGGGCGATAGATGAACGCGAGCACCGCCAGCACGCCGATGGTGCACAGCGCGAGCGAGGTGAGTCCGGTGCCGCCGACACTGACCACCTGTCCGGTGAGCAGGGAGAATTTCGATCCGGCGCGACTGGGCCCCAGCCAGAGGAACAGCACCGACAGGCCGAGCCCGAACGACATCACCACCGCGATCACCGAATCACGTTCGCGCGCCTTGGAACCCAGCAGCCCGAACATGACGGCCGCGATCACCGAACCCGCGATCGCCCCGGCGCCCACGCCGATGCCGACCAGCAGCGCCGCCGCCGCACCGGTGAGCGACAGTTCGCTGGTGCCGTGCACGGCGAACGACATCTGCCGGTTCACGATGAGCGGTCCGATCACGCCGGCGAGCAGTCCCAGCAGGGCGGCCGCGAGCACGGCCTGCTGCACGAAGTCGTAGGACAGCAGGTCGGCGGTGGTGTGCAGATCCAGCATCTTGGTGAGGACATCGGAAAGTTTGTCGTTCATTCGCCGGCTCCCTCGGTGTGGTGCGTGCCCAGCGCATCGATCTCGTCACCGGTGCCGACGACCACCAGCCGGCCGCGCACGCGCAGTACGTCGACCTCGGTGCCGTAGAGCTCCGACAGCACCTCCGAGGTCATCACCTCGTCCGGGGTGCCGATCCGGAACTTGCCCTCCACCAGATACAGCACCCGATCCACCAGCGGCAGAATCGGATTGATCTCGTGCGTCACGAACAGCACCGCGGTGTCGTGGGTGCGGCGGCGGCGATCGATGAGTTCGGACACCAGCCGCTGATTCGCCAGATCCAGGCTCAGCAGCGGTTCATCGCACAGCAGCACGCGCGGATCACCGGCCAGCGCCTGCGCCACCCGCAGCCGCTGCTGTTCCCCGCCGGACAGCGATTCCAGCGGCGCGTTCGCGAAATGTTCGGCACCGACCTGTGCGAGGGCGTCGGCGACGCGGCGGCGGCGTTCGCCCCGGCCGCGCCAGCCCAGGCCCCAGCGATGCCCGTCCACGCCCAGCCCGACGAGATCGACGCCGCGCAACTGCACGCCGGCGTCGATCGTCTTCTGTTGCGGCACATAACCGATCCTCGGATTCCCCAGCCGCGCGGGCGCCCCACTCACCTCGACCGTGCCCGCACTGGGCGCGAGCTGTCCCAGCAGCATCCGCAGCAGCGAGGTCTTACCGGATCCGTTGGGCCCCAGCACCGCGACGAATTCGCCGGGCGCGATATCGAGATCGAGGCCCTGCCAGAGTGTGCGCGGCCCGAACGCCAGGCTCGCTCCCCGCAGCGATACCGCGGGGGCGGCGATATGCGATGCCTTCGCCGGGGCCTGCTCGGGCGCCTCGGTTCGGGTGTGCCCCGTCATCACTGTCTCCCTCAGCCGAGCGCGCCGGCCAGCGCCGTCGCGTTGCCGGTCTGCCACGTCACGAAATCGGTGTTCGCCGGGAGGGTTTCGGTGACCTCGACGATCGGCACGCCCGCGGATTTCGCGGTCGCGGCGACGTCCTTCGTGGTCTTGTCCTCGGTCTGGATGTTGTAGACCAGCGCTCGAACCTGCTTGCCGGTCAACAGGTCTCGTACCGCCGCCAGATCCCCCGGGGACGGATCGGTGCCCTGTTCGATCGCTTCCTCGAAGGGATGCGGGGTGCGGTCGTCGGTATCGGCGGCGGCGAGCAGGTAGTGTGCGAGCGGCTCGGTCTGCAGCACCGGCGACTTCGGATGCGCGGCAGCAATTTTCGCGGTGATCGCGGTGACGCCCGCCAGCTGCCCGCGCAGCGCCGCGGCGCGGTCGGCGAACGCCTGCCGGTGCCCGGGATCGATGCGGCCGAGTTCGTCGGCGATCCGCCCGGCCACCGCGTCGACCGTCTTCATGTCGTACCAGACGTGTTCGTTCTCGTCGTTCGGCGCCGAACGCAGGTCGAAGGCGGCGATGCTGGGTTTGCCACGGCCCGCGGCCGCCTTCTCGGCGAACTCGTCGTAGTGCCCGCCGTTGTAGACGACCAGCGCGGCGTCGCGGATCGCGGCGGCATCGGTCGGGCTGGTCTCGTAGGAGTGCGGGTCCACGTTCGGGCTGTCGATGATCGACTTCACCTCGACATCGGGACCGCCGACCGCGGCCGCGACGCTGCCCCACACGTCGGTGGAGGCGACGATCTTCGGCTTCCCCGAATCCGCGGAGGTTCCCGAGCAGGCGGCCAGCGTGACCGCGGTGGTGATTCCCAGCGTGACGACAGCGATTCGAGCGGCGAAACTTCTGATCACGCGGGTACTCCTGCACACGAGCTCTTAACGGAAACGATTTCCATTTAAATGTAGCGTATGTGTCCAGCCCGGACCCCATCGATCGGACCGACCGGGATGTGAACCGCACCACGAACAGGGCCCGCGAGCGCTCGATCCGAGCGACCGCGGGCCCTGGAACGGGTATCCGGCGAGCTGGAGTTACTGCACCATCGCCGCGACCGGCTGGCTCAGCAACTGAGCGCAGCGCAGCAGACCGAGATGGCTGTAGGCCTGCGGGTGGTTGCCCAGGGAGCGTTCGGCGACCGGGTCGTACTCCTCGCTGAGCAGTCCGGTCGGGCCGGCGACATCCACCAGCTGGGCGAACAGCGCCTCGGCGTCCTCACGCTTGCCGATCAGCAGGTAGGCCTCCACCAGCCAGGCGGCACACAGGTGGAAACCGCCCTCGCCGCCGGGCAGGCCGTCGTCGTGGTGGTAGCGGTACACCGTCGAGCCGCTGCGCAGCTCGGCCTCGGTGGCGACGACCGTGGCCGCGAAGCGCGGATCCGACGGCTCGATCAGACCGCTGAGGCCGATGTGCAGGGTCGCGGCGTCCAGATCGGTGCCGTCGTAGGCGGCCGTATAGGACTGGACCTGTTCGTTCCAGCCCTTGGCCTTGACCTCGTCGGCGATGGTCTCGCGCAGTTCGACCCACACCGGATCGATGCCGCGGTCGAACCGCTCGGCCAGTTTCAGCGCCCGGTCGACGGTCAGCCAGCCCATCACCTTCGAATACACGTGGTGACGCGGGTTGCCGCGGATCTCCCAGATGCCGTGGTCGGGTTCGCGCCAGCGTCGCTGCACGGCCGAGACCATGGCCTGCACCAGTTCCCAGTCGCGGTCCGGCAGCGCCTTGGCCGGGTCGAGAATGCCCTTGCCCTCGCGTGCCTCGGCCAGGGCCGCGATCAGATCCACGATCGGGCCGAAGACGTCCAGCTGGACCTGCATATTCGCCGCGTTGCCCACGCGCACCGGCCGCGAGCCCGCGTAACCGGGCAGCTGGTCCAGCACGGCCTCCGGAGGCAGCGTCTCGCCGTACAGCGTGTACAGGGGGTGCAGGCGTTCCGGTCCGGCCAGGGTCTCGAGCACGCGGTGCGTCCAGGCCAGGAAATCCTCGGCCTCCGACAGCGAGCCCAGGGTGACCAGCGCGTGCGCGGTGAGCGAGGCGTCGCGCAGCCAGCAGTAGCGGTAGTCCCAGTTGCGGACGCCGCCGATGTCCTCGGGCAGCGAGGTGGTGGCCGCGGCCAGAATCGACCCGGACGGAGCATGCACCAGTCCGCGCAGCGTCAGTGCCGAACGCTTCATCAGATCGGGCTTGAGCGGCGGCAGGTTCAGATCGGAGGCCCAGTCGCGCCAGTACCGCTCGGCCTCGTTACGCCGGTCCGCCTCGCTGACCATCGCCGGGGCGAGATCGGAGGTGCCGCAGCGCATTTCGAGCACGATCGGTCCCTGCGAGGGATCGACCACCGCGCGGGCGACGTGGTGGATGCCCTCCTCGGAGATCTCCCACTGCACGCCGGGGGAGCGCAGCACGATCGGATCGTTGGTGCCGTGCACGCGGAGGCCGGCCGGTTCGCGGACCAGCGTCACCGGCACCTGCCCGAATTCGGGGCGGGGTGCGAAGGTGACCACCGCACGCGCGTCCCCGGTGATCACACGAGTCAGATCGGTGCGTTCCAGTGCGACGTCGTGCGGCAGGTAGTCGACGATCTTCAAACTGGACCAACGGGTTTCGACGGTCATCGTGCCGTCGACGTAGCGCTGTGACAGCGGCAGACTCTGACGCTCGGGGGCGATGGTGAAATGTCCGGCCGCCGGACCGCCCAGCAGGTGGGCGAAGACCGCCGCCGAATCCGGTTCGGGATGGCAGAACCAGCTGACGGTCCCGTCCGGGGTGAGCAGCGCCTTGGAGCGCGGGGAAGCCAGCATGGTCAGCCGCTCGATGCGCGGCGCGGACGCGCCCGCCAGCCAGGTGCGGCGTTCCTCGAGCAGGAACGCCAAGGCCTTGGCGACCTCCTCGGTGCTGGGCACCCGGTATTCGGCCAGGCTGTCGCCGTCGCCCACCTTGATGCCGATATCCGGACCCGACAGCCGCGCGAAGGCCTTCTCGTCGGTGACGTCGTCACCGAAGAAGACCGCCGCGGAGGCGCCCTCCTGATGGCGGATGATGTCGAGAGCGGCGCCCTTGTCGGTCTGGATGACGGCCAGTTCGATGACCGCCTTGCCCTCGGTGACCTGGATTCCGACCCAGCTCGCCGGGCCCTGCCGGGCCTGCTGCAGCGCGCGACGGCCCACCTCGGGAGTGGCATTGCGCACATGCAGCGCGATGCTGGCCGGTTTGGCTTCGACGGTGACGCCGGGATTGTCGTCGGCGATGGCGGCCAGGGCGTGGCGCACCTCGGTCAGCAGTTGCTTGGCGTCGTTGTCGATGGCGTGCACGAAGCCGACATCGAATTCCGAGCCGTGGCTTCCGATCAACTGCACCTCGACGGGAAGCCGGGAAAGCGCCGCGAGATCTCGCAGCGCGCGGCCGGAGATGACGGCCGCGGTGGTGGTCGTCAGGCCGGCGAGCGCACGCAATGCGCTCACCGATTCCCGATGGGGATAGGCCTTTGCCGGATCGGAGACTATGGGCGCGATTGTCCCGTCGTAGTCCGAAGCGACCAATAGCCGCGGCACGCGGGCTACGGCCGACAAGGCACGGCGAAGTTCGTGTGGCAGATCCTGTGCGCTCACGCATCCAACCTAGTGATCGGAGGAGATTTTTCAGGGCGCGAGAAACTTTACTGGGTCAGGTTTGCCCGCGTGTTGGCGCAGTGATACGTGCTGTTTACACGAGCTCGCCAGGCAGGTTTCGAACGCCCGGACCTACATTGTCCGGCAATTCGCTTCCTGCCGCGCGCTCAGGACTTCTCGCCCAGCAACAGGTCGACGGTCAGGTCGAGGCGCTCGGCCACATCGGTCGCCGAGGCGCGCCGGGTGAGCCACGCCACCAGATTCGACAACCACACGTCGCTGATCACCCGGGCGATGGCCAGATCGCGTTCGGTGGGCTCGCCCTCGTTCACGGCACGCGCGAAGAAGCGGTCCATCACCTTGCCGACCCGGTCGACCTCGGCGGCCGCGGAGGCGTCGGCGAACATGAACGCCCGCGTCATGGCCTCGGTGAGCAGCGGATCGCGCTGCATGGCCCGGGTGACCTGGGTCAGCATCACGTGCATGCGTTCCTGCGGGGTCTGCCCGGCCAGCGGCTTGCGTCTGCTGTCGAACTGCTCGAATTCCCGGGCCAGCGCCGAGACCAGCAGATGCACCTTCGAGGGAAAGTATCGATACAGCGTGCCGACGGCGACGTCGGCGCGTTCGGCGACCGCGCGCATCTGCACCGCGTCGTAACCGCCCTTGGAGGCGAGCGCGAGGGTGGCGTCGAGAATTCGCTTGCGCCGCTCGCGCTGGGCCGCCGAGCTCAGCTCGTCCTCGCTCAGGGTGCTGACCGTCGCGCGATTGCGGGCTCCGTTCTGCGCACCCGAGTCGGCTGCCTGCTCTCGGGAGGGACTGGCCATTCGTGAAAGTCCTTTCCTGCACGCACGTCGGTTCCGGTGGCCGACGAGCGTAGTTCAGCGGCGGCGACGGACGCCCCTTGACTTACGCCCGACCGTCACATTAGAACATGTTCTAGGTGTGGGAGTCACGCCGGAAAGGCGGTATGGAGTGTGACCATCGCCACCACTGACGAGCATAAAGCCGTCCAGGAGTCGATGCGCGGATGGGCCGCAGCGGTGCACCCGATTGCAACAATGCGCACTGGCGCGCCCGGGTACTGGCGTGAATTCTGGCCGGGCCTGGTGGGCCTCGGCGTCTTCCGCGTCGCGGTCCCCGAGGAGGCCGGCGGCGCGGGCGGCTGCGTGAGCGATCTGGCCGTGCTGATCGAGCAGGCGGCGCATGATCTCGTGGGCGGACCGGTGACGGCTACCGCGCTGGCCGGCCTCGTTGCCGGCGACACCCTCGACGAGGATACGCCCTGCGGTATCGCCCTGGGCCAGGCTGTTGTGCTGTCGCACAACGCAACCGACGCACCGGAGGTGACCGGTACCTGGGAGACCGTGCTCGGCGCCGACGAGCGGACCGCGCTGTTGCTGCCGGTACGCTCCGGCGACCGCGAACTGTGGTGCCTGCTGCCCGCGGGCACCCCGGGTGTGACGGTCGAGGCGCTCGAGCCCCTGGACCCCAGTACTCCGCTGGCCCGCGTGACCTGCGCGAACGTCGCGGTGCCCGCCGACCACGTCTTCGAACCGCCGTACGCGGTCGGCGATCTCGTGGCCGCGCTGATCGCGGCGGAGGCCGCGGGGATCGCGGGCTGGTGTCTGGAGACGGCGGTCGACTACGCCAAGGTCCGGGAGCAGTTCGGGCGCAAGATCGGCGAATTCCAGGCGATCAAGCACATCTGCGCCTGGATGCTGTGCCGCACCGAACAGACCCGCGCCGTGGCCGCAGACGCTGCGGCAGCGGCTGATCCGGCGATAGCCGCGGCGGCTGATGCGAGCGATTCCGGTGGGCGCGAATTGCGATTGGCCGCCGCCGTCGCGATGACGATCGCGCTGGACGCCGCCGTGGAGAACGCCAAGGACTGCATCCAGGTGCTGGGCGGTATCGGCTTCACCTGGGAGCACGACGCGCATCTGTATCTGCGGCGCGCGACCGCGCTGCGGGCGTTGCTGGGCGGTTCGGCGCACTGGCGCGCCGAGGTGGCGAAGCTGACGCAGGCCGGGGTACGCCGCACGGTATCGATCGACCTCGGTGACGCCGAAGGCGGAACCGCCTGGGAGGCAGCCGGTGTGGATGCCGCCGAGGCGACGGTGCTGGCCGCCGACCTGACCCGGATCGCCGCCCTGCCCGCCGCGGAGCAGCGTGCCGCATTGGCCGACGCCGGTTTGCTGGCCTGCCACTGGCCGGCCCCCTACGGCCGCGCCGCCGGGCCGATTCAGCGCAGCCTGATCGAGGACCAGATCCGCAAGGCCGGAATCGAACTACCCGACCTCGTCATCGCGAACTGGGCGATTCCCACCCTGCTGCAATGGGGTACGCCCGAGCAGATCGAGCGCTTCGCCCCACCGACGCTCACCGGTGAGGTGATCTGGTGCCAGCTGTTCTCGGAGCCGGGCGCGGGCTCCGATCTGGCGGCGCTGCGCACCGTCGCCGAGCGGGTCGAGGGCGGCTGGAAGCTGCGGGGCCAGAAGGTGTGGACCTCGCTCGCCGACCGTGCCACGTGGGGAATCTGTTTGGCGCGCACCGATTCCGCCGCACCCAAGCACAAGGGCATCAGCTACTTCCTGGTCGACATGAAGAGCCCGGGGCTCGAGATCCGGCCGCTGGTCGAGATCACCGGCGAGGCGCGCTTCAACGAGGTCTTCCTCGATGACGTGTTCGTCCCCGACGACTGTCTGGTGGGTGAGCTCGGCAACGGCTGGCGGATCGCCCGCTCCACGCTTTCCGCCGAGCGAGTGGCCATGGGCGGCAAGGGAATCGGTGAGGAGCTGGAGGCCGTGATCGCGGCCGCTCCCACCGCGGGCCCGGGTGCCGAGGTGGTCGCCGATCGCCTCGGCGCGCTGATCGCCGAATCGGTGGCCGGCACGTTGCTGGAGGCGCGCGCGGCCAAGAAGTTGCTGTCCGGCGGTGACCCCGCCGCGGAGAGCAGCGTCCGCAAACTGGTCGGCGTCCGGCACCGGCAGGCGGTGGCCGAATTCGCGGCCGAGCTGGCCGGAACAGCCGGTGCGCTGGACACCGGCGTGGTGAAGGAATTCCTGCTCACGCGCTGTCTGTCGATCGCCGGCGGCACCGAACAGATCCTGCTGACCGTCGCCGGTGAGCGGATTCTCGGGCTGCCGCGCGAATCGAAGGGCTGATATCGCAGGGCCGGGCCGCCAGAGCAGCCCACATCCGACAGGGAGCAAAAGAATTGGACTTCACCAGAGACGAGAGTCAGGACGCGGTCGCCGAAGTCGTCGTGAGCCTGCTCGAACACGACAGCGCGCGTGATCTCGCGCTGTGGCCCGCGCTGGTCGACAGCGGGCTGCTGGCGCTGCCGCTGCCGGAACAGCACGGCGGCGACGGGATGGGACTGCTCGAGGTCTCGACCCTGCTGACCGAACTCGCGACCGACGCGGTGGCGGTGCCGGCGCTGTCGACCCTCGGGTTCGGCGTGCTGCCGCTGGTCGGCCATGCCGGAGACGACTTGGCGGCCAAGGTTTTTCCCGCCGTC
This sequence comes from Nocardia aobensis NBRC 100429, assembly GCF_000308375.1. Taxonomy (GTDB): domain Bacteria; phylum Actinomycetota; class Actinomycetes; order Mycobacteriales; family Mycobacteriaceae; genus Nocardia; species Nocardia aobensis. The sequence continues at coordinate 13,545 of NZ_BAFQ01000014.1, forward strand.
GCCAAGGGCGCGATCCTGACCGCGGCACTGCACGAGCCGGGCGCCCCGTTCGTCGCCGAACCGCGGACGAAGGCGGTGGCCGACGGCGATTCGGCGCGGATCACCGGCCGCAAGATCGCGGTGCCGTACGCGGAGCAGGCCCAGTGGATTCTGGTGCCGACCGATCGCGGAATCGCGGTCGTCGACGGTGACGCGAAGGGCATCACCCGCACCGAGAGCCCGAGTTCCACCGGCGCGCCGGAATTCTCGGTGTCCTTCGAGGACACGGTGATTCCGGCGGCGCAGCTGCTGGATATTCCGCTGGAGGACCTGCACCGCATCGCCCTGGCAACCCTCGGCGCGGTCGCCGACGGCCTGCTCAAAGGTGTGCTGGCGCTGACCTCGGAACATCTGCGGACCCGGCAGCAGTTCGGCCGCCCGCTGGCCGAATTCCAGGCCGTCGCACAGGAAATCGCGGACGTGTACGTGGTCTCGCGCACCCTGCAGGTGGCCGCGACATCCGCGAACTGGTCGCTGGCGCAGTATGTAGGTCGCAGCCCGGCTCGGGCCTGGACTGACGGAGCGGGGGAGCGAAGCGGAGGAGCGGAGAAGGGAAGGACCGAGCCTCCGGGGGCTGCGACCCGCGACGCCGGAGGCGGCGCCAAGGACACTGCACGTGTCGACGACGACCTCGATGTGCTGGCGTTCTGTGTGGCCTCCGAGCTGCCGGCGGCCATGCAGCGGTGCCATCACCTGCACGGCGGTATCGGCGTCGATGTGACTCACCCGCTGCACCGCTACTACTCACAAGCCAAGGACATCGCCCGCTGGCTCGGCGGTGCGTCGTTCCGGCTGGACCGGTTGGGAGCCAGATGTACATCGATCTGACCGCTGAACAGCACAAGCTGCGCGACGAATTACGCGCCTACTTCGCCGATCTCGTCACTCCGGAGGAGGAGGCCGAGATGGCGGTGAACCGCCACGGGGACGCCTACCGGGCGGTGGTCAAGCGAATGGGCCGCGACGGGTGGCTGGGCGTGGGCTGGCCGAAGGAGTACGGCGGCCAGGGCTTCGGCCCGCTGGAACAGCAGATCTTCTACAACGAGGCGGTCCGCGCCGATGTGCCGGTCCCGCTGGTGACGCTGCTGACCGTCGGCCCGGCGCTGCAGTCGTTCGGTACCGAGGAGCAGAAACGCAAGTTCCTGCCCGGAATCCTCACCGGCGACATCCATTTCGCCATCGGCTATTCCGAGCCGGACGCCGGTACCGACCTGGCGGCACTGCGGACCTCGGCGGTGCGGGATGCGAACGGCGACTGGATCGTCAACGGGCAGAAGGTGTTCACCACCGGCGCGCACGAAGCCGATTTCGTCTGGCTGGCGGTGCGCACCGGTTCGGTCGAGTCCCGCCACAAGGGCATTTCGATCCTGATCGTGGACACCACCGATCCGGGCTACTCGTGGACGCCGATCATCACCGCCGACGGCGCGCACCACACCAACGCCACCTACTTCGACAACGTCCGCGTGCCGGCGGAAATGCTGGTCGGGGAGGAGAACGGCGGCTGGAAGCTGATCACCACCCAGCTCAATCACGAGCGGGTCAGCCTGGGCCCGTCGGGCAAGATCGAACAGCTCTACGAGCGGGTGCGCGATTGGTCGCAGCGGCACGGCGTGCTGGAAGAGACCGAAGTGCGGCGCGCACTGGGCCGCCTGCATGCCATGGTGCGAGTCAACGAACTGCTGAACTGGCAGGTCGCCTCGAATATGGAACGCCCCGACGCCGATCAGCGCGATGTGATCGCCGATGCCTCGGCGACCAAGGTGTTCTCCACCGAGGCACTGCAGGAGGCGGGCCGGCTGGCGGAGGAGATCGTGGCTCGCTTCGGCGATCCGGCCGATCCGGACACCGCGGAACTGATGACCTGGCTGGACAAGCGGACCAAGCAGAACCTGGTCGTGACCTTCGGTGGCGGCGTCAACGAGGTCATGCGCGAACTGATCGCGCAGATGGGCCTGCGCCTGCCCCGCGTACCGAGATAGGAGTTTTCGCGTGTCGGAAACCATGACGGCGGAAGAGATCCGCGCCGCCGGCGAGAAGATCCAGCAGCTGGGCGAGTCCGCGCCGCGCCTCGGCCGCGACCCGGTGAACCAGCCGATGATCAACAACTGGGTCGAGGCGCTGGGCGACGCCAACCCGATCTATGTCGACGACGAGGCCGCCCGCGCCGCCGGACATCCCGGCATCGTCGCGCCGCCGGCCATGGCCCAGGTGTGGACCATGCCCGGCCTGCACGGATCTCGGCCCGCCGACGATCCGATGAACGCGGTCAACGATCTGCTCGACGCCGCCGGCTACACCTCGGTGGTGGCGACCAACTGTGAGCAGACCTACCACCGCTACCTACGCCTCGGCGAGCGTCCGGTGGCGCGGACCAGGCTGCGAGAACTGGTGGGGCCCAAGCGCACCGGCCTAGGTGAGGGCTGGTTCGCCACCTACCTGCTGACCTGGTACGTCGACGACGAACCGGTCACCGAGATGCTGTTCCGGATGTTGAAATTCGCACCCGGTACGGCCGAGCCCGCCGCGGCCCCCGGCGAGGTGTCGGCGGAGGATCTGGCGAAGCGGGTCCGGCCCACCGTGTCGAAGGACACCGAATTCTTCTGGGACGGAACGAAACTCGGCGAACTGCGGATCCAGCGCCGGCCGGACGGGACGCTGCAGCATCCGCCGGTTCCGGCGCTGTGGAAGGACCACACCGAACAGTCCGATTACGTGGTGGCCTCCGGCCGCGGCACCGTCTTCAGTTTCGTGGTGCACCACGCGCCGAAGGTGCCCGGCCGGCAGGTGCCCTACGCCGTCGCCCTGGTCGAACTCGAGGAGGGCGTGCGCATGCTCGGCGAGCTGCGCGGCATCGACCCCGCCGAGGTCGAGGTGGGGCTGCCCGTCGAAGTGGGCTTCCAGCGGCTCGACGACGACAACACCGTGCCCTACTGGAAGGCCGTGCGATGACCTCCACGATTCAGCCCGCCGCCGTGCAGGTCGGAACCACCCTGCCCGAGTTGGTGATTCACGCCGACCCGACGTTCGTGGTCTCCACCGCGCTGGCCACCCGCGACTTCCAGGACGTGCACCACGACCGCGACAAGGCCGTCGAGCGCGGGTCGAAGGACATCTTCGTCAACATCCTCACCGACACCGGCCTGGTGCAGCGATTCGTCACCGATTGGGCGGGGCCGGGGGCGATCGTGAAATCCGTCGCCCTGCGCCTAGGGGTGCCGCTGTACGCGGGCGACACCCTGACACTCAGCGGAACCGTGGCGGCCGTGGACGGCGCGGACATCACCATCGATGTGGTCGGCAAGGACAGCCTCGGCGACCACATCACGGCGAAAGCCGTTATCTCCCTGCAGGAGGCACGCCAGTGACGGGTCTGAGCCGCCGCGCCGCGATCGTCGGCATCGGCGCCACCGATTTCTCCAAGGACTCCGGCCGCAGCGAGCTGCGCCTCGCCGCCGAGGCCGTCACCGCCGCCCTCGCGGACGCGGGGCTGACCCCCGCCGACGTGGACGGCCTGACGACCTTCACCATGGATACCAACACCCAGGCCGCGGTCGCGCGGGCCACCGGTATCCCGAGCCTGAAGTTCTTCAGCAACATCCCGTTCGGCGGTGGCGCGGCGGCCGCGACCGTGCAGCAGGCCGCCATGGCCGTCGCCACCGGAGTCGCGGATGTCGTGGTGGCCTACCGCGCGTTCAACGAGCGGTCCGGAAATCGCTTCGGGCAGTTCGCGACTCATCTGGCGACCGGCAATCCCAGCTCGTCGGGTGTGGACAACGCGTTCTCCTATACGCACGGCCTGGGCACTCCGGCCGCGCAGGTCGCCATGGTGGCCCGGCGCTATATGCACGTATACGGCGCGAGCAGTGCGGATTTCGGCCGGGTGGCGGTGGCCGACCGCAAGCACGCCGCGGTGAATCCGGCGGCCCACTTCTACGGCAAGCCGATCACGCTCGACGACCACCAGGCCTCGCGCTGGATCGCCGAACCGCTGCATCTGCTGGATTGCTGCCAGGAGACCGACGGCGGTGTGGCCATCGTGGTCACCAGCGCCGAGCGCGCCCGGGACCTGCCGAACAAGCCCGCGCTGATCGCCGGTGCGGCCCAGGGTTCCGGTGCGGACCAGTACGTGATGACCAGCTATTACCGCGACGCCCTGACCGGTCTGCCGGAGATGGGCCTGGTGGGTGACCAGCTGTGGGCGCAGAGCGAGTTGCGGCCCGACGATATGCAGGCCGCCATTCTCTACGACCACTTCACCCCGTTCGTGCTGATGCAGCTCGAGGAGCTGGGCTTCTGCGGTCGCGGCGAGGGTAAGGATTTCGTCGCCGACGGGGCGATCGAAATCGGCGGCCGGCTGCCGCTCAACACCCACGGCGGCCAGCTGGGCGAGGCCTACATCCACGGCATGAACGGCATCGCCGAGGGGGTGCGCCAGATCCGCGGCAGCTCGGTGAATCAGGTCGAGGGCCTGGAGAACATCGTCGTCACCGCCGGAACCGGCGTGCCGACATCCGGGCTGGTGCTGACCGCGGCCTGACGGACCGGCCGGGCCGGTCGTCTGCTCCGAGCCTGAACTTTTCGTGCAAACCTCCGCGAAATCGGCGGAAAACCGCCGAAATCGCCGAGGTTTGCACGATTAGTTCACGGCACACGCTGTCGCTTATGCAATCGCGGCGCGCAGCTGCGCACGCAACGGCCGGGCCAACTGCTCGGCGCTCTCCCGAGTCCCTGCGGCCGATTCCCTTCGCGCACCGGCGAATCGGTCGAATACCAAGCCCTCGATGACGGCGATGTAATCGGCTGCGGCCGTGTCGGGATCGGCTGCCCCGAGCGTGCGGAACAGTTCACGCGCGTGCCGATGGGAGAACAGGCTCGCGACCAGTCGCGGGTGCAGCTCGCGGTCGCCGAGTAGGTCGGTGATCAGCATGTGGCGGGCGATCAGATGGTTGCGGCGTTGCGCCAGTAGGTCGTCCAGCCATGCGGCCACCGCGGCGGCGATATCGTCCGGGTCGGTGGCCGGCAGGTCGGCGGCGCGGAAATCGGTGCGCGACCGCTCGGTGATCGCGTCCACGATCGCCTCGATCAACGCGCGTTTGGTGCGGAAGTAGTACGAGGTCGAGCCGGGCGGTAGGCCGGCCTCGGTATCGAGTGCCCGATGGGTCAGCGCCCGCAGCCCCTCGCGGGCGATCAGGTCGATCGCCGTGCCGGTGATGAGTTCGCGCCGGTCCGCCGCGCGCACCTCCGGATCTGTGGACATCGTCACCTTCTCTCGTCTCGCACCGAATCATCCTCTACAAGTGTAGAGGTGCTCTACGGATGTAGAGCCCTCAGGAGGGTGGAGATCGTGGACGGACCGGTTCTCGATGACGATCAGCGTGCGGCCGCGGCGGCACTGGCTACGGTGGCCGGACGATTGGGCCGGCGCCGCTGGGCATTTCCGCGCGGCTTCGGTTCGCAGGTCCTGCCGTCGGCGTTCTCGCGGCCGGTGCGCGGGGTGTACCTGCACGGTCGTCCCGGCCGCGGCAAGACGATGCTCATGGACGAATTCTTCGCGCGAGTGGATTCGACACGTAAGTGTCGCTACCACTTTCATCAGTTCTTCGCCCGGCTCCATACCGCGATCGCCGAATCCGGCGGTCTGCCGGCCGCGTTGGACGCACTGCTCGGCGACACCGAACTGATCTGTTTCGACGAATTCCATGTTCACGATGTCGGCGACGCCATGCTGCTGACCCGCCTGCTCCAGACACTGTTCGCGCGCCGCATCGTGCTGGTGGCGACCTCGAACTATCCGCCCGAGCAGCTTCTGCCCAATCCGCTGACGCACGCGAAATTCGAACCCGCCATCGCGCTGCTGCGGGCCCATCTGGCCGTGGTCACCGTCGACGGACCGCAGGATTACCGCGCTCGCGGGTACCGGGACCGGATCTGCGATGGGACCGGATTCTCCAGCGGGCGCTACGTGCGCGGGCACCGGCCCGGCGCCGACCGTCCGGCCGCGATGCCGATCGCCCATCTCCTGCTGCGGGCGAGGGCCGCGGAGGCGGACCTGCTGGTCGTCGATTTCGACGAAATCTGCGGGAAGCCCTTGTCGGCCATCGACTTTCTGGACCTCGCCCACACCTACCGGCGCTGGGTGGTGTGTGCGGTGCCCCCGCTGCGGCGGGTTCCGGTCGACGCGGTGACGCGCTTCGTCAACCTCGTCGACGTGCTCTACGACGCCGATCTGCCCCTCACCCTCTACACCGAGGTTTCGCTGCCGGAGTTGGTCCGCGACGTTGCCGCCGCCCCGGATCTCGAGCGCACCGCGAGCCGGCTGAGCCGGTTGCCCGGTGCTCGCCCGGCGAGCGTCGCCGAGCCGGCCGAATCGGCGGGAAGCATGGTGGCCGACCTCTCGTGAGGGTCTGCCGAAGTGAAGTGCACTCGTTTGGACGGATCTGCCGGAGACGAGGCCATTTGCTGTGCGCGGTCACAGTTTCGCCGGCTGTCAACTGGCGGCTAGGGGCATAGACCGCACCGGTCACCGTCCGGTGTCACGATTTCCCTCCTCACGGACCGTTCGGCATGTAACGATGTGCCTGTTTGTGCAGTTCGGATGTTTTCTGGGAGAGGCCCGTGGCCGGGGTGAGAACGGCGATACCACGCGCGATCGGGCTGATCGCATTGATGGCGTGCGTCGTCTTCGCGTTGCGCGGATACCTGCCGGGCACCGGCGGCCCGCATGCGCCGTCCCCGCCCTCGGCGGTGACGGTGGCACTCATGCCGGTGCTGTCGCTGGTATCCGTGGTGATCCTGCTGGCCGGGGTGCTGACCAGCCAGCACCACGCGCCGCTGGCGATGGCCGAGGTCGACCGGGACCGCAAGCGGCAGCCGTTCCGATTGAGCCGGTTCGGGATCGTGATCCTCATCGGCACCGCCGTCGCGGCCGTGCTGACCGCGATCGTGTGGGCGGTGTATCTGCTCGCCGGCGGCCGTGAGGAAGCTCCCGCGCCGCGTTCGAATCCGCCCGCCACCGCACACCAGCCCGAAACGACCGCGCCGCCGACCACCCAGCCGTTCTCCGGCACTCCGGAGCTGAGCGGCCACGCCCTGCTGTTCGTCGGCGTATGCGCCGCGGTGCTGGTGGCGGTCGCGATCCTCGGTCTCGGCGTGGTGGCCTTCGGCGCCCGCGATGGCCGCGGCGCACCGGCGGTTCCGTCGGTGCCCGCACCCGCCGAGGCGCCGGTATCGCTGGCACAGGTTGCCGAAATGGGCCTGGCCGCGATGATGGCCTCCGGAAAGGATGCGCGCGCCGCGATCATCGCCTGCTACGTCGCGATGGAGAGCGGTCTGGCGCAGGCCCGCGAGGTGGCGCCACTGATTTCCGACACCCCCTCGGAGGTGCTGGCGCGGGCCTTCGATCGCGGCGTCCTGCACGACGCCTCGGCCCGTGAACTGGTGACGCTGTTCGAGGAGGCCCGGTTCAGCCCGCATTCGATCCTGGAATGGCAGCGCATGCGTGCCGAACAACTGCTGCGCATCGTGCTGGCGGATCTGCAGGGGGCGCGGCTGTGACCCGGATGACGATCGTGGTCGGCGCGGTGGCGATGATCGCGTTGATCGAGCTGGTCGGTCTGAGCAACCAGCGTGAGATGTTGCCGCTGCTGGTCGGGGTGCCGGTGCTCGGCGCCCTGGCCCTGCTGCTGTGGTCGCTGGTCGAGCGCTCCCGGGCGCGGGACCGTGCCGACGACGACCACGACTTCGAGAACGGCCCGGCCGAAATGCTGAGCCGCTGGCACGCGCGGGCACAGATGCTCGCGACCCGCGCCGACGGCACCCGGGCCGATTGGGATCGCTATCTGCGCCCGCTGCTGGCCAAGGAGTTCGAACTGTCCAGCGGTCATCGGATCGCGAAGAACCGCAAGGCCACCGAGGCCGCCGGACGGCTGCAGTTCGGTCCGGAACTGTGGCGCTGGGTGGATCCGGCCAATTCGTCGCCGCGTGATCAGACCACGCGTGCGCCCGGCCGGGACGCCCTCGACGAGATTCTACGTCGCTTGCAGAGCATGTGAGCAGCTTGCCGAACAGGTGAAATGGGTTGGAACTAATGCGAGATCGGATATGACGACACCTTTGGATGTGACCATCAAACGCACCGATGCGGTGCTGCGGGAGATCGCCCGCGCCGTGGTCGGCAAGCGCGAAGAGCTGCAGCTGATCATGATCGCGGTGCTGTCGGGCGGCCACGTCCTGATCGAGGACCTACCGGGCCTCGGTAAGACACTCATCGCCAGATCCTTCGCCACCGCATTGGGATTGGACTTCACGCGCGTGCAGTTCACCCCGGATCTGCTGCCCGCGGATCTGATCGGCTCGACGATCTACGACATGGCCTCGGGCCGGTTCAACTTCCGGCGCGGGCCCGTATTCACGAATATGCTGCTCGCCGACGAGATCAACCGCACCCCGCCCAAGACACAGGCGGCGCTGCTCGAGGCGATGGCCGAGGGGCAGGTCAGCATCGACGGCGAAACCTTCCCGCTGCCACAGCCTTTCATCGTGCTGGCTACCGACAATCCGATCGAGTACGAGGGCACCTATCCGTTACCGGAGGCCCAGCTGGACCGATTCGCCATGCAGTTACGGCTGGGATATCTGTCGGAGAAGGACGAGACCCAGATGATCCGCCGCCGGCTCGAACGTGGCGCGGTCACCCCGCAGGTGGGGCAGGTGGTGGACGCGCAAGGCCTGGTGGAGATGCGGCAGGCGGTCGAATTCGTCACCGTCCACCCGGATGTGGTGACGTATGTGGTCGCGCTGGCCGCCGCCACCCGCGGTCACCCACAGGTCGAGGTCGGTGCGAGTCCCCGCGCCGAACTGGATCTGGTGCAGATGGCCCGCGCCCGGGCGCTGCTGCTGGGGCGCGACTACGTGATCCCGGAGGATGTGAAGGCGCTGGCGGTTCCGGCGATGGCGCACCGGATCACGCTGCGCCCGGAGATGTGGGTGCGCCGGATCCGCGGCGAGGACGTGATCTCCGAATTGCTGCGCCGCCTGCCCGTACCGCGCGCGACGGTGACATGAGACATCGCGACACCACCTCGGCGAGCGAGGTCGATCTGCGCTGGCGGCCCGCGCCACTGGTGTACATGCTGGCGGTGGCCGCCGCGGTCGCGCTGGTGCCGGCGATCATGCTGGATCGGTGGCAGCTGGCGGTCTTCGCGGCGCCGATGCTGGGCGTGCTGGCCACCGCGCCGATTCAATTGGCGCGCACCAGGGTTCAGGTCGACGGTGGCGGGATTCTGCGCTGCTTCGAATCCGAGGAGGTCGAGCTGCCGGTCGCCGCGTTCGTCGAACACGGGCACGCGCTGCTGCGCTGTCGTCCCGAGGAGGCGAGCGGGCTGGAGCTGCGGGTCGAGGAGTCCTCCGATTCCGGGCCCGCGCCGGCCGGTCTGCGGCTGGCGCTGTCGACCCAGCGCTGGGGCCGCTATCCGGTGACGGTCCGGCTGACGGCGTTGAGCCCGGCGGGGCTGGCCCAGGCCTCCGCGAGTGTCGCGGCCGGTGAGGTGTACGTGTACCCGATCGCCGATCCGCAGCGAATGCGATTGCCGCGCACCGAACTTCCGGAACGGATCGGCACCCATCTGACCCGCCGGCACGGGCCCGGCGTGGAGTACGCCGATATCCGCGCCTATGCGCCCGGCGACCAGTTGCGCATCGTCAACTGGCCGGTGAGCGCACGCCGCGGCCGCCTCTACGTCACCGAGCGGCTCACCAACCGGGCCGCGGATGTCGTTGTGCTGGTGGATACTTCGCTACAGGCTCCGGGTCCGGCCTCGGATTCGATGGAGCTGACCGTGCGCGGTGCGGCGCAGGTCGCGCAGACCGCGCTGCAGGCGGGCGACCGCACCGCCGTGGTGTGCCTGGGCCGCGCGCCGCGCTGGCTGCGGCCCGATATCGGGCGGCGCCAGTTCTATCGCATCGTCGACACGGTGCTCGGCGTGGGCGACGAGCACATCCCGAATGTCGGCACGCTGGCCCCGCATACGGCCGTGCCGATCGGTGCGATCGTGGTCGCGTTCTCGACCCTGCTCGACACCGAATTCGCGCTGGCCCTGATCGATCTGCGCAAGCGCGGCCACGCCGTGGTGGTTGTCGACGTGCTGCGCGGCACGCCGTTCAAGGACGGCCTGGATCCGACGCTGGCCCGGATGTGGCAGTTGGAACGCACCGCGATGTACCGCGATATGGGCACCGTCGGAGTGGATATCGTGGCCTGGCCCGACGGTGCCCGCCTCGACCAGGCGATGCGGCTGCTGCCCGACCATCGGCGCATGGTGCGGGTGAAGCGATGACGAGATTTCTGGCCGTACTGTCCGGGCTGCTGCTGACCACCGCGGTCGGCATCGTGCTGCCGTGGGCGGCGATTCCGGTTTTCGTCGCGGTGGTCGTCGGCTGGCGGTTCCGCACGGTGGCGGTGGTGGCGGTGCTGGTCGCCCTGGGTGCGCTGGCGTGGGCCGATACCGGTGCGCTGGCCGCCGCCGGGACGGGTCTGGTCGCGACCACCTATCTGCTCAACACCGCCACGCTGCACGCCCCGGCCGGTGTGGTTCCCACCACATTGCCGTCGGTCGTCGGGGCGCTCGGATTCGCGGCGGCGGCGGTGCTGGCGACGCTGATTCCGGGACGGCTGGCGTGGCTGCCGCTGCTCGCCCCGGTGCTGGTCATCGTGTTGTACGCGGCGATCGTGCAGGGCCTGATCGGGCACGACGACGCCCCGGATACCGCGGAACCGACGTAGTCGACCGAGCGTGATATACCCCACAACCAGGGTGTTTGCCCTACTACACGATGTCGTGGTTTCCTACTACACCTTGTAGTCTGTTGGCATGTGGATTATCCCGATCATCGCCGTCATCTGTTCCGTCGCGATCGCCGGCCTGTTCGCCACCGGCTTCCCGGACTGACGCCGACAGGCCCCGCCCGGAACATCAGCGAACCGGGATAGAAGAAACCGCCCTACCGGCACTGCCGGTCGGGCGGTTCTTCGTTCGGTGGCGAGTCGCGCCGATCAGGCGGTGAAGCTCAGCCGCACATCGCTCAGTACCGGGGCGTCCTCGCGTTCGACCACGGTCGCGCCGATGACGAGCTCGTCGCCCTCGCGCCAGATCCGCGACCGGATCGTCTCGCCCGGATACAGCACGCCGGCGAAGCGCGCCCGGAAGCCGGTCACCCGGCTCGCGTCCGAGTCCAGCACGGTGTCGGTCGCGGTCTTGCAGACCAGGCCGTAGGTGCACAGGCCGTGCAGGATCGGGTTGGGAAAGCCTGCGGCACGGGCGAATTCGGGGTCCGAATGCAGCGGGTTGCGGTCACCGCACATGCGGTACAGCAGTGCCTGCTGCGGCAGCGTCGGCGTGAGGACCTCGAAATCCGGGGCCCGGTCGGGGAGCACGGCCTTGCTGCTCGGGCCGCGCTCACCACCGAAACCGCCCTCACCCTTGGCGAAGATGGAGGAGCGGGCCGTCCACAGCGGCTGCCCGTCGGATCCGGTGATCACGGTCTCGTGGGCGATCACCGCGGCCGAACCCTTGTCCCACACCTCGGTGATCCGGCCGGTGCTGCTCGCCTTGCCCTCGGCCGGAATCGGCCGGTGCACAACGATTTCCTGGCTGCCGTGCACGACCTTGGCCAGGTCGATCTCCACGCCCGGATAGCTCACCTTCGGTGGTTCGGTGACCCGCATCGTCGGTGCGACGGTCGCGAAGGTCGGCAGCACCTGCGGCTCCCGATCGTCCAGGTATCGCAGTTCGCCCGGGTCGGTCCAGCGGGTACCGGCGCTCAGGCCCAGGTGGTACAGCTGCACATCCGAGGGCGTCCAGGAGAACTCCTGGCTCGGAAGTTCCGCTCCGAGAGCGGTTTTCAGGTCGATAGGCATTGTGTGTTCCTTGTTCGCCGACGTATCACGAGTTCCGATCGAGGGCGTCCGGGATCCGATCCGATCGGCCGGACCACCCTCGATCGGCAGTGGTGTCGCGGACGCCGCCGCGGGTGGCCCGACCGCTCCCATGGTGCCGGGATCGGCCCGGGCCCCCGCTGCGGGTCCCGCTCACCGGTGCCTGCCTACTTGCTCGCCGCGCCGGTGGGGGCCTTCTCCGCGCGCGCCTTCTCGACGATATCCATGACCGCCAGATAGCCGAAGGTCAGCGCGGGCCCGATGGTCGCGCCGGGGCCGGCGTAGGTATGGCCCATCACCGGGGTCGAGGAGTTGCCGGAGGCGTAGAGCCCCTCGATCACGGTGCCGTCCGCGCGCAGCACCCGCGCCGCGGTGTCGGTGACCAGACCGCCCTTGGTGCCCAGGTCGCCGGGCACGATCTTGGCGGCGTAGAACGGGCCCTGCACCAGGGCCGCCAGGCACGGGTTCGGCTTCACGGTCGGATCGCCGTAGTAGCGGTCGTAGTGACTCTTGCCGCGGCCGAAGTCCTCGTCCACGCCCTTCTCCGCGAAGGCGTTGAAACGGGCGACGGTGGCGGCGAGATTGTCCGCCGGCACGCCGAGACGCTGGGCCAGCTCCTCGAGGGTGTCGGCCTTGACGATGTTGTCGTTTTCCATCCAGCGGGACGGAAAGCGCTGGCCCGGCTGCAGCCCGGCGAAGATGTAGCGGTTGCGGTAGCGCTGGTCGAACACCAGCCAGGCGGGGATGTTCTCGCCCGGACCGTCGCCCTGACCCCATTTGCCGCCGTACATGGTGTGCACGGCCTCGACGTAAGGAGCGGACTCATTACCGAATCGCTTACCGTCGGCGTTCACCATGATCGCGCCGGGCAGATTGCGCTCGGCCAGCGCGAACCACGGCTTACCACCCTTGAAAATGGTCGGCCCCCACCAGGAGTCCTCCATGAACCCGATATCGCCGCCGACCTCCATACCGGCCCGGATGCCGTCACCGGTGTTGGCCGCCGCGCCCGTGGTCCACTCGGTGGTGATGGGCTTGCGCTGGTACTGCTCGCGCATCTCGGCGTTGTGCTCGAAACCGCCGGTGCCCAGCACCACGCCGTAGCGGGCCTTGAAGATCGTCGGCTCGCCGTCGACGGTCGCCTCCACGCCGACGACCCGGCCGTCTTCGGTGATCAGCTTGGTCAGGGGAGTGTTGAGCAGCACCGGGACATTCGCGTCCTGCAGGCCCTTGCGCATGGCCGCGATGATGGCCTGGCCCATGCCCACGATCTGCTTGCCGGTGAATTTCGCCAGGTAGGTGCGGGCGCCGACCCGCATGGCGCGCATCATGCCCTTCGGATGCCGCTTGATCAGGTTCAGGCGCACGAAGTCGGTCTGCATGACGACGACGTTGAGCGGGGCCTTGGCGTAGGGCGGTTCCAGATTCGCGGCCTCGGCGCCGAGCGTCTTCAGATTGAACGGCTTCGGCTCGCAGGAGCGGCCGGAGCCCAGGCCGCCGGGGGCCTCGGGGTGGTAGTCGGAGTAGCCCGGCACCCAGGTCATCTTCAGCGGAGAGTGATCGAGGACGAAGTCGAATGCCTCGGCACCGCGGTCGATGTAGGTGTCGATCTTCTCCTTCGGCACCACGTCACCGATGATGCTGTGCAGGTAGCGGCGGGCTTCCTCCCGGTCGTCGGGCCGGCCGGACGCCTTGAGCGCCTTGTTGCCCGGGATCCACACACCGCCACCACTACGTGCGGTCGAACCGCCGTAGTGCGCGGCCTTCTCGATGAGCACCGCGCGCAGTCCGTGGTGCGCGGCGGCGAGGGCGGCGGTCATTCCGGCGGCGCCGCTGCCGACCACCACCACGTCGTATTCCCGATCAGTCATGTAGAACACGTTATAGAATCGGATCAGGTTCGGTCTATATTGGTCTGGCAGATGGGACTGCTGACACGAGAAAATGCAGGAAAACTCGTTTCAGTTTGTATCCCGTTCACCGGCTGGTCCCCAGACCGAGCGCCCCAATGGAAGGAACAAGCGTGCTGTCCGACGCGGTACGGAATGAACTGGCCGCGGAGCTCGCGGTCGCCGAACGAGACCGGGTGCCGATCGATCCGCTGGTCACGCGGTATGCGGCGATCGACGTGGTCGACGCCTACGAGATCCAGCTCATCAACATCCGGCAGCGGCTGGCCGACGGCGCGAAGGTGGTCGGTCACAAGGTCGGGCTCTCCTCGAAGGCCATGCAGGAGATGATGGGCGTCGACGAACCCGACTACGGCCATCTGCTCGCCGATATGCAGGTGTTCGAGGACGTTCCGGTCGACACGTCGAAGTACCTGTTCCCGCGCGTCGAGGTCGAGGTCGGTTTCGTGCTCGGCGCGGATCTGCCGGGTGAGGAGTGCACCGAGGCCGACGTGCTGGCCGCGACGGTCGCCTATGCCCCCGCGATCGAGCTGATCGACACCCGCATCAAGAACTGGAATATCGCGTTGTGCGACACCATCGCCGACAATGCGTCTTCGGCCGGCTGGGTGCTCGGGCCGGAGCGGGTGGCGCCGGATGCGCTGGACATCAAGGCCATCGACGCGACTCTGACCCGCAACGGCGAGGTCGTCGCGCAGGGCCGCAGCGACGCGGTGCTCGATGATCCGACCATCGCGGTGGCCTGGCTGGCCCGCAAGGTCGCCTCGTTCGGGGTGCGGCTGAAGGCCGGCGACATCGTGCTGCCGGGTTCGTGCACCCGCGCCATCGACGCCCGTCCGGGTGACGACTTCCATGCCGAGTTCGCTGGACTCGGTTCCGTCCGTTTGACATTCAGCTGAGGGAGATCAAGTGCCTAGCAACGGGAAGGTTACAGCCGCGATCGTCGGCTCCGGCAATATCAGCACCGATCTGCTGTACAAGCTGCTGCGGTCGGAGCGGATCGAGCCGCGCTGGATGATCGGTATCGATCCGGACAGTGAGGGTCTGAAGCGGGCCCGCGGGCTGGGTCTGGAGACCTCGCACGAGGGCGCCGACTGGCTGCTCGCGCTGCCGGAGAAGCCCGACATGCTGTTCGAGGCCACCTCGGCCTACGTGCATCGCGAATACGCGCCGAAGTACGAGGCGGCCGGTATCCGCGCGGTGGATCTCACCCCCGCCGCGGTCGGCCCGGCGGTCGTGCCGCCGGTGAACCTCGGCGCGAATATCGACACCCCGAACGTCAACATGATCACCTGCGGTGGGCAGGCGACGATTCCGATCGTCGCGGCCGTTTCGCGCGTGGTCGAGGTGCCCTACGCCGAGATCGTCGCCTCGGTTTCCTCGGTCTCGGCCGGGCCCGGCACCCGCGCGAACATCGACGAGTTCACCAAGACCACCAGCAAGGGTGTGGAGACCATCGGTGGCGCCAAGCGCGGTAAGGCGATCATCATCCTCAACCCGGCCGAGCCGCCGATGATCATGCGCGACACCATCTTCGCCGCCATTCCCGAGGATGCGGACACCGATGCGATCAGCGAATCCATCCACCGGATGGTCGCCGACATCCAGGAGTACGTGCCCGGCTACCGGCTGCTCAACGAACCGCAGTTCGACGAGCCGAGCGTGATTTCCGGTGGGATGGCGAAGGTTTCGGTCTTCGTGGAGGTCGAGGGCGCGGGCGACTTCCTGCCGCCCTACGCCGGCAACCTCGACATCATGACCGCCGCCGCCACCCGGGTGGGCGAGGTCATGGCCGAACAGATCCTCACGGCTCGGGTCTAGGAGGGACCAGATCATGAACTACGTATTGCAGCCGTTCTCCCAGGAACTCGACGTCCGCGTCACCGACACCTCGCTGCGCGACGGTTCCCATCACAAGCGTCACCAGTTCACCGCCACCGAGGTGCGCGATATCGTCGCGGCCGTCGACGCCGCGGGTGTGCCGGTGATCGAGGTGACCCACGGTGACGGCCTCGGCGGTTCCTCGTTCAACTACGGGTTCTCCAAAACCCCTGAGCAGGAACTGATCACGATCGCGGCGCAGACCGCGAAACAGGCCAAGATCGCGGTCCTCATGCTGCCCGGCGTGGGCGTCAAGGAGGACATCAAGATCTCCCAGGACAACGGCGCGTCCATCGTCCGCATCGCCACCCACTGCACCGAGGCCGACGTCTCGATCCAGCACTTCGGCTATGCCCGCGACCTCGGCATGGAAACCGTCGGCTTCCTGATGATGTCGCATTCGCAGCCGCCGGAGGTGCTCGCCAAGCAGGCGCGCATCATGGCCGACGCCGGATGCCAGTGCGTCTACGTCGTGGACTCCGCGGGTGCGCTGGTACTGGATCAGGTGTCCGACCGCATCGCCGCGGTCGCCGCCGAACTCGGCGACGACGCCCAGGTCGGCTTCCACGGCCACGAGAATCTCGACCTCGCGGTCGCCAACTCGATCTACGCGGTGAAGGCCGGCGCCAAGCAGATCGACGGCAGCGCACGGCGTTTCGGCGCCGGTGCGGGCAACACCCCGGTCGAGGCGTTCGTCGGCGTCGCCGACAAGATCGGTATCAAGACCGGTATCGACTTCTTCGCCATCGCCGATGCCGCCGAGGACGTCGTGCGCCCGGCCATGCCGCAGGAATGCCTGCTCGACCGCCAGGCCCTGATGATGGGCTACGCGGGCGTGTACTCGAGTTTCCTCAAGCACGCCGAGCGCCAAGCCGAACGCTATGGCGTCTCGGCGGCCGAAATGCTGGTGCGCGCCGGTAAGCGCAAGCTGGTCGGCGGCCAGGAGGATCAGCTGATCGACATCGCGCTGGAACTGCAGCGGGAAAAGCAGGGCGCTTCCGCCTGACCATGTCGAAACGACGGGCCGCGAACGGTATTCGTTCGCGGCCCTTTCGCGTTCGGGCGAGCGTCCCACGGTGGTGAATTCACCGGGGGTATGCGGCCGGATGGTGAACGGCAGTTTCGAGGTGACCGTGTGTTAACGCGCGGGTTCTTCCACGCGATCCGAATACGGGTCTGGGGAGCGCTGTACTCTTGCGCGGCAAGCAATTCTGCTCTCGATCATCCGCGCGGACGAAAACATAGGAGTTGCTGTGAAAATACGAGCGTTGATCGGCGGATCTGTTGCCGCAGTGGCGATTTCGATGGCCGGTGGGGCGGTGGCGGATGCGCAACCGTTCGTCGCCGCGAACGGGCCCACGGTGCAGAACCCGGCCGATTATCTGGTGGGCGACACGGTGTATTTCAGTGCCGGGTACGCCAATTGCTCGATGCACCCCAACGGTGACGTCGGCTGTGACATCAGCCCCGGAGTCGCCACTCTGTTCGGAATTCCCATCAGCAATGTCGCCATCGACCTGCCGTTCCTCCCGGCGCATCCGACCTTCGGCCTGACCGGCCCGCTGGGTCGCGCCGGCAGCCGATCCATCGACTCGGGGCCCGCCTCCGACGGCTACGACTACGGCGGCGTCATCAATTACGGCGGCGCCACCTGCAGTGCCGGTGGTCGCGGTGCGGTGCAGTGCAGCTCGAAGGGGCACACCTTCAACTTCGGCTGGTCGGGCACCAACCTCAGCTGATACCGGCACGGATTCGGCGCAGCGGGCCGCGAAGGGGGGAGCGTGCGCGGCCCGCGGTCGGCTGCACAGCTTCCCTGAGCCTTGCCGGTGTGCGTTCCGTCGCGATGCGCGGGTCACTGTGCTCGCCGGCACGCTGCCGACCGGCGAGGGGAGGTCGCCCCGGCCACCGCGCCGGCACGGCGGTGCGCCGGCGGCTCGTGATGGTCGACGAAGCCGGGCACCGTCACGGAATCCGGCTCGAGGATCTGGTGCTCGGCGCCGCAGCCTACGCAGGCGGTCGAGAAACCCTCGCGGAACCAGCCGGTTGATACACTCGTGTATCCATATGTCCAGGGAGAGGAAGCGCTCGTGACGTCTCTCGGTGCCCGGCGTTCGTCCGAGCCCGGACACGGCCGCGCGCGGGCACGTCGCGGCGACTCGACCGCCGAATCGGTGCCGGCCGGCGGAGCTCTCCCATCCGTGGACGATGCCGCCGGGGCGAGCGGCGCGTCACGGCGCGAACCGCGAATGACCAAGCGGCGGGCCGAGACTCGGCAACGGTTGCTCGACGCCGCGTTCGACGCGTTCGCCGAAGAGGGGTTCGGTCGGTGCACGGTCGAGCAGATCTGTGAGCGCGCCGGATTCACCCGCGGGGCGTTCTACTCGAACTTCAGCTCGCTGGAGGAACTGTTCCTGGCGATGTGGGAGTTGCGGTCGGCCGAGATGCTGCGCGAACTGACGGGAGTTCTGGAGTCGGAGTCCGGCGCCGATGTCCACGATCTGCGCGCCGGTGTGGAGCGGGTGCTGCGGGCGGTTCCGCTGGACGACAAGTGGTTTCGCATCACCGCCGAATTCACCGCCCACGCCCTGCGCAACCCGTCGCTGCGGCGGGTCATGGTCGCGCGGGAGAACGCGATCGTCGCGGCCCTGCTGCCGGTCCTGGAGGCGCTGCTCAACCGCGCCGGACGCACTGTCACCGACCGCGAGGGCCTCGGCCGCGCGGTGGTCGCGGTCCACGACGGCACCTCGCAGCAGTGCCTGCTCGAACCCGGCGACGCCGCGGTCCGCGAGCAACGCACGACCCTGTTCGCCCACGTCGCGATGGCCTACAGCGCGGCCCGGGACCTGTGATGCGCCCCCATGGTCGGCGTCGACGAGAAGACGCGCGCTGGGTCGTCGGGCGGCCGGGCAGGCGGTAGCAGGGCGTGTGACCACGCCGCCGGGTTCGCGGTATCGCTCCCGACCGCGCAGAATCCGCAAGCAACCGATTACCCCGCAGGAGGCGACGATGTCCGAACGACCCGCGCTGGCCGAGGCACTGGATCTGCAACCGCATCCCGAAGGCGGCTGGTTCCGCGAAACCTACCGCAGCCCGGTCGAATTCGAGCCGGACGGCTACGACGGCCCGCGCGCATCCGCCACCGCCATCCACTTCCTGCTGCTGCCGCACGAGAAGTCCGCGCCGCATACCGTGCGCTCGGACGAGATCTGGTTGTGGCAGCGCGGTGGCCCGCTGCTGCTGAACATCGGCGGCGACGAAGTGATTCTCGGCCCGGACGTCGAACGGGGCCAACTTCTGCAGGCCGTGGTGCCCGCCGGTGTCAGCCAGGCCGCACGCCCGGCCGGTGACGACTACGTGCTGGTGAGCTGCGTGGTCGCGCCCGGATTCGATTTCGCGGACTTCCGGCTGGACTGATCGCCGGGGTGAACAAATCGTGCAAACCTCGGTGATTCGGCGCGATTTCCGCCTTTCGCGCGGAGGTTTGCACGAATAGTTCAGGCCCGCCCACCGTATCCCTGTCGAATACGGTGGGCGGGCCCGAGCAACACGCCTGCTTACTCGTCGATCGCCAGCATGCCCTCATCGATCGCATACTGGATCGACTTCTCCAGGTCCGGGCACGGATCCGGTCGCCCCGGCCCGGCCAGTTTCGCGAAGACCGGGCAGTGTTCGGCCGGGCTGACCGTCCACTGCACCGAACGCTGGTGCGAGGAGGACTTGCGGACCAGGACTTCCACTCCGCATGCCCGGCAGGCCACCGGCGTCAGGCCGTCTTCGAGATAGCGCTGCCTGTCGACGACCGTCTGGGCACGCACCTGTTCCCGGCGTTCCGGGCGGTCCGCGAAATCGGGTGCTTTGGCCCAGGAGACCATCAGGCACCCGCCTCCTGCTTGACGGCAGGGTCCTGCTGTGCCGCGTCCTCTTCCTTCTTGCGCCGCAGATTCTCGGCGACCTCGGCCTCCCAGTGCTCGTTGGCCTTGGTGGTGTCGACCTCGAATTCGAAGCGCTGCACCATCTTCGGGTCGATATCGGCGACGTCGACGTAGAACTGGTCGTACCAGCGGCGCAGCTGGTAGACCGGGCCGTCCTCCTCGCAGAGCAGCGGGTTGTCGATCTTGGACTTGTGCTTCCAGATCTCCACGTCCTGCAGGAAGCCGTCACCGAAGAAGTCGGTCATGGACTTGGCCAGCTTCTCCGCCGTCTCGTCGTCGATGCCCTTGGGCTTCTCGACCGACAGGCCGTACTGCAGCACGAACGAATCCTGCGTCACCGGGTAGTGGCAGTTGATCAGCTGGACCTTGATCTGGTAACCGCCGTAGATATTGGTCAGCGGGTTGATCATGTAGGACGGGCCGAAGTAGGACGCCTCCGACTTCAGCAGCGTCTCCCCGCCGTACTTGGCGGCCATGCCGATGTCCGGACGGCCCTTCGTCTCGAGGAACTGCGTGGCCACGTGGCCTTCGAAGACGTTCTTGAAGTACGTCGGGAAGGCGAAGTGGATGTAGAAGAAGTGGGCCATGTCCACCACGTTGTCCACGATCTCGCGGCAGTTGGCGCCCTCGATCAGCATGGTGTTCCAGGTGAACGGGGTCCAGTCGTTGTTGCGCTCTTCGACCGGGTTGCCGTCGGCGTCGGTGTAGGGCCCCTCGATATAGGGGATGGTGACGTCGTCCGGCGGCGGATTGCCCTCGTGGTCGTGCCAGACGTAGAGCTGGCCGTTGCGCTCGAGGGTGGTCCAGGCGCGGGTGCGGGCCAGCGGCGGCACGCGCCGCGCGTACGGGATCGAGGTGCAGCGGCCGTTGCCGCCCCAGCGCCAGTCGTGGAACGGGCACGCGATGGAGTCGCCCTTGATCTCGCCCATGCTGAGATCGCCGCCGAGGTGGCGGCAGTAGGCGTCGAGCACCTTCAGCTCGTCGTTGCTGTCGGCCCACACCACGAGTTTGGTGCCGAAAGCCTGCACGGCATGTGGCTTACCGTCGCGAAACGTCTCGGCCAGGCCCAGGCAATGCCAGCCCCGCGCGTACCGCGTCGGTGTCGAGCCGACGTCGATCTCGCGGACCTTCCCGCTCCGCTGTGCGGTTTCTGCCATCGTCATCCCTCCTCTGGAAGTACTAGAACACGTTACAAAATTGAGCGGCCCAGCGCCAGCTATTCCGTTGACTACCAGGCAAAGGTGTTCGTTATGGGACAATGAACACCCGTTCTCGACATAAATAAGAACGTGTTCTAGTCTCAAGACAAGTATCGGTTCCGCAGAACGGAATGCGACCGATACACCCGTTCCGATTTCGACCAGGCAGGAGCAGCCCCCGAGATGACGCAAGAAGTAACCGAGCGGGTCGAAGCACTGTTGCCGAAGCTGCGCGAACAAGCGCAGGAGGCAGAAGATCTGCGCCGCATCCCAGACGAGACCATGAAGGCGCTGCAAGAGACCGGTTTCTTCAAGCTGCTGCAGCCGCGCCAGTGGGGCGGATACGCCGCCGACCCGGTCGTGTTCTACGACACCGTGCGCAAGATCGCCAGCGCCTGCGGTTCCACCGGCTGGGTGGCCGGCATCATCGGCGTGCACAACTGGCATCTGGCGCTGTTCGACCAGCAGGCGCAGGAGGAGGTCTGGGGCGAGGACACCCAGGTCCGCATCTCCTCCTCCTACGCCCCGATGGGTGCCGGCGTGGTGACCGAGAGCGGCGACGGCTACATCGTCAACGGCTCCTGGGCCTGGTCGTCGGGTAGCGATCACGCCACCTGGACCTTCGTCGGTGGTCCGGTGATCAAGGACGGGAAGCCGGTCGACTTCGGCAGCTTCCTGGTTCCGCGCACCGACTACCGCATCGACGACGTGTGGAATGTGGTGGGCCTCAAGGGCACCGGCTCCAACACCCTGGTGCTGGAGAACGTCTTCGTGCCGCGGCACCGCTTCCTCAGCTACAAGAGCATGAACGACCTGACCGCGCCCGGTCTGCAGCAGAACACGGACCCGGTCTACAAGATGCCGTGGGGCACCATCCATCCCACCACCATCTCCACGCCGATCGTCGGCATGGCCTACGGCGCGCTGGACGCGCACGTGGAGCATCAGGGCAAGCGCCTGCGCGCGGCCTACGCCGGGGAGAAGGCCAAGGACGACCCGTTCGCCAAGGTGCGCATCGCCGAGGCCGCCAGCGATATCGACGCCGCGTGGCGGCAGCTGTCGGGCAATGTCGCCGACGAGTACAAGCTGCTGGTCGCCGGCGAGGAGATTCCGTTCGACCTGCGCGTGGCGGCCCGTCGCGATCAGGTTCGCGCCACCGGCCGGGCCATCGCCTCGATCGACAAGCTGTTCGAGAGCTCGGGTGCGACCGCGCTCGCGAACGGCACTCCGCTGCAGCGTTTCTGGCGCGACGCGCACGCCGGCCGCGTGCACGCCGCCAACGATCCCGAGCGCGCCTACATGATGTACGGCACCCACGCGTTCGGCCTGCCGGTCACCGACGGGATGGTGTGATGACCGCCGTCTCCGAGTTGACCTACGAGTCCACCTCGAAGTTCGCCCAGGTCCGCCCGGATCTGAAGCTGCACTATCACGAGGCCGGCGAGGGCAACGGTCCCACCATCGTGCTGCTGCACGGCGGTGGTCCGGGCGCTTCGTCGTGGTCGAACTTCGCGCGCAACATTCCGGTGCTGGCGCGGCACTTCCACGTGCTGGCGGTGGATCAGCCGGGCTTCGGTCAGTCGGACAAGCCGACCGACCACCCGCAGTACTTCGTGCACAGCGCCTCGGCGCTGAAGGATCTGCTCGACACCCTCGGCATCACCGAACGCGTTCACCTGCTGGGCAATTCGCTCGGCGGCGGCGCGGCGGTGCGCTTCGCGCTCGACTATCCGGACCGGGCCGGCAAGCTGGTTCTGATGGGTCCCGGCGGACTGAGCACCAACCTGTTCGCGCCGGATCCCACCGAGGGCGTCAAGGCGCTGGGCAAGTTCAACGTCGAGCCCACCCGCGACAATCTGGAGAAGTTCCTGCGGATCATGGTCTTCGACCAGTCGCTGATCACGTCGGAACTGCTCGACGAGCGCTTCGCCTCGGCCGGCACGCCCGAAGCGCTGGCCGCGACCCGCGCGATGGGTAAGTCGTTCGCCGGTGCGGATTTCGAGAAGGGCATGCTGTGGCGGGAGGCGTACAAGCTGCGCCAGCCGGTGCTGCTCATCTGGGGCCGTGAGGACCGGGTGAATCCGCTCGACGGTGCCCTGGTGGCGCTGAAGACCATCCCGCGCGCGCAACTGCACGTGTTCGGCGGGTGCGGACACTGGGCGCAGCTGGAGAAGTTCGACGAATTCAATCGGCTGGCAACCGATTTCCTCTTCGGTGTGAAGGAGGCACGATGACCTACCATTGCGCAGCCGGTCATCGGGCCGATCGGGTGCGGGTGTCCCGCAAAGCGAAGGAGGCACGATGAGTATTCGTGCGCTCGGGTACATGCGCATCGAGGCGACCGACGTGGCCGCCTGGCGCGAGTACGGGCTCAAGGTGCTCGGCATGATGGAGGCCGACGGGCCCGACCCGGATGCCCTCTATCTGCGGATGGACGATTTTCCCGCCCGCCTGGTGATCGTGCCGGGTGAGCAGGACCGCCTGCAGGTCTCGGGCTGGGAGGTCACCGATGCCCCAGGGCTGCAACGGCTTCGGGAGACGCTGACCAAGGCCGACGTCGCCTTCGACGAGGGCACCAAGGACGAGCTCGCGGAGCGGCGCGTCGAGGGCATGATCCGCTTCCAGGACCCCTCCGGCAATACGCTCGAGGCGTTCTACGGCGCCCAGTACCTGGCCCGGCGTTTCGTCAGCCCCTACGGTCACAAGTTCGTCACCGCCGAACAGGGCCTGGGACACGTCGTGCTGACCTGCTCCGACGATGCCGAAGCGCAGGCGTTCTATCAGGACGTCCTGGGGTTCCGGCTGCGCGATTCGATGCGGCTGCCACCGCAGGTCGTCGGCCGGCCCGCCGACGGCGACCCGGCGTGGCTGCGCTTCTACGGCTGCAATCCGCGCCACCACGCGCTGGCGTTCCTGCCGCTGCCGAATCCGACCGGCATCGTGCACCTCATGGTCGAGGTGGAGAATTCCGACGACGTCGGTCTCTGCCTGGATCGCGCGCTGCGCAAGAAGGTCAAGATGTCGGCCACCCTCGGCCGCCACATCAACGACAAGATGTTGTCGTTCTACATGAAGACCCCCGGCGGATTCGACATCGAATTCGGCTGTGAGGGTTTGGAAGTCGATGACCACTCCTGGATCGCGCGGGAATCCACCGCGGTGAGCCTGTGGGGTCACGACTTCACGGTGGGATTCAAGTAGCGAAGCGCGGAGAGGGCGACAACCATGACCGCCACGGGCGAATACCCGGAGATCGACGGCCGGCAGTTCCGGAATGTGCTGGGGCAGTTCTGCACCGGCATCACGGTGATCACCACCTTCACCGAGACCGAGGACGCCGAGCGGGCGCCGATCGGTTTCGCCTGTCAGTCCTTCGCCGCCCTCTCCCTCGACCCGCCGCTGGTACTGTTCTGCCCCACCAAAGGGTCGCGGTCCTGGGCCGCGATCGAGCAGTCGGGACGGTTCTGCGTGAACGTCCTGGCCGAGGAGCAGCAACAGGTGTGTGCCCGCTTCGGTTCCCGCGAACCCGACAAGTTCGCCGGAATCGGCTGGAGCACTTCGGATCTGGGACTTCCGGTCCTGGGCGACGCGCTGGCCACGATCCAGTGCACGGTGGACAGCGTCGTCGACGGCGGCGATCACTACATCGTGATCGGCCGGGTACTGGCCCTGTCGGAGTCCACGGACTCCGGCAGGCCGCTTCTCTTCTACCGCGGCCAGTACACCGCCATCGAACCCGAGAAGACCACCCCGGCCCCCTGGCGGGCCGACCTCGAGCACTTCCTCACCACGACCACCCTGGATACCTGGTTGTAGATCTCGCGAACACAGAACGAGGGCGGTCACCTTTCGCGGTGGCCGCCCTCCGCTGTTTCGCGCGGCCGAGGCCGTAGTGGGCCCGCACGTCGGCGTAGCACGGTGACAGACCGGTCATGGTGACCTCTGATGGTCGGCGCGGACGGGCTCGGATTCGTCAGGCGCTGCCGTGTCCGGTGGGTGCGTTGACCGTGACCGGATCGGTCAGCATGCTGGTGATCGTCGCGGTGTGAGTTCTGTCGATCGGGGCAGTGTGTGGATATCTTGAGTGAGACGGTGGCGGCTGTGCGAACCGGAATGCCCGCCTCGGGCCTGTTCGTGCGGCACGCGCCGTGGGGAAGGCGGTATCCGCTGGTCCCGGGCGCCGGTTTCCATATCGTGC
>NZ_BAFQ01000013.1 GCF_000308375.1 Nocardia aobensis NBRC 100429
CGCCGACCGTGGCGGCATACACGTCGTGCTTGCCCAGATACACACCGCAGCGGCTCTGCAGCACCGCGAGCACCATCGACACACGGTTGTAGTCCAGACCGCTGACCGCCCGCCGCGGCGCGGGTACCTGGGTGGATACGGTCAACCCCTGCACCTCGCCGAGCAGCGGCCGCTTACCGTCCATCGCGACGGTGATCGCGGTCCCGGGAACCTGATCCGCGCGGTGATGCAGGAACAGCCCGGACGGATCGCTCACCCCGACGATGCCGTCGTCGTGCAGTTCGAAACAGCCCACCTCGTCGGCACTGCCGAAGCGGTTCTTGATACCGCGCACCATGCGCAGGGTGGAGTGTTTGTCGCCCTCGAACTGCAACACCACGTCCACCAGGTGTTCGAGGGTGCGCGGCCCGGCGACATTGCCGTCCTTGGTGACGTGGCCGACCAGCAGCACCGCGATCCCGCTCGCCTTGGCCAGGGAGGTCAGGGCCGCGGTCACCGCCCGTACCTGGGTGACACCGCCGATCACCCCGTCCGCGTCGGCGGCCAGCATGGTCTGCACCGAATCGACCACCAGCAGTGTCGGCCGGACCTGATCGACATGGCCGAGAATCGTGGCGAGATCGGATTCTGCTGCGAGATAGACCCTTTCGTGCACGGCCCCGGTCCGGTCGGCGCGCAGCCGGACCTGTCCGGCGGACTCCTCGGCGGTGACGTAGAGCGCGCGCTCGTCGCGTTGCCGGGCCCAGCGGTGGGCTACCTCGAGCAACAGCGTCGACTTGCCGACGCCCGGTTCACCCGAGAGCAGCACCACCGATCCCGGCACCACCCCGCCGCCGAGGACGCGGTCCAATTCCGCGACACCGGTGGGCCGGGCGCGGGTGACCTTCGAATCGATGGTCGAGATGGGCGCCGCGGCCGTCGAGGGCAGCAGCGCCCGGCGCCCGGCGGCATGCGTTCCCGCAGCGGCGCCGGCCGTCACCACCTCGTCGACGGTCCCCCATTCGTTGCACCCCGGGCAGCGCCCCACCCATTTGGCAACCTCGTTCCCGCATGCCGAGCAGCGGTACACCGATTTCACCTTGGCCACGTGCGCAGCCTAGAGAGAGGGGCCGACACGGGCCGGTATACCGGGGCGGGGTGCGCGCAGGCGCGGCTCAGTGGCCGCCGTGCTCGGCGACCGTCGCGCCCTCGTGCCGCGGGGTGTCCGGGCCGGCGTCGACGGGCACCTGCACCTGCACGGTGCCGGCGTTCTTGAAGTTGAAGGTCACGCCGTAGGTGAGGCCGGGCACGATGTCCTTGGACAGCCCGGTGACCTCGACCAGGATCGGATGCGCGTTCGGGTCGGCCGGCTGATCGGGCGTTCCGGCGCCCTCCTGGCGCGGCGACGCGCTGTGCTCCGGCGTGGGGGTCGCGGCCGAGTTGGTGGGCTGCGCGGGAGCGGAGGTCGGCGTCGAGTTCTCGCCCGCCTGGGCCGCCTTGGCCGCTTCCGGGCTCGCGGCGACGACCGTCTGCCCCGGGACCAGCTCCGGCGTGGCCGGGGTGATCTTCACCTGGCCGAGGTCGGTGGTGATGCTGACCAGTTGGTCGGTCTTGGACGAACCCTCGTTGATCGCACTGAACGCGACGACGGACTTGCCGCCCTTGGCATTGGTGTACTCCTCCGACTGCGGCAGCAGGATGCGCACGTCACGCAGCGCCACATTGCCGACGGTGGCCGCGGCGCCGTTGACGGCGGGCACCTGGCCCGCGGTCTGCGAGATCTGACCGGCACCGCATCCGGACAACGCCAGCGCCGCACCGGTGGCCAGCGCGGCAACAGCGATTGCGCGCCGCGACACCTTGGTCACATTCGACGCTGTGGTGGCTTTCAGGGCAGTCACGGGTTGTCCTCCATGTCGACCGGCTCACTCCACGATGGAGAGTAGTAGTAGGCAGCGTAGTAGTTCGCGGGGTGGTCGGTGTGGACCGGTCCGGTGTAATGTTCCGCGGCGACCCGCGAGCCGCGTATCCCCTTCTGCCGCAACAAGATGCATACGCATCGCGATCTGTCAAGCCCCAAGGTCCGCCTGTTGTGGCCCCTGACCTGCGCCGTTGATCGCGGCGTTATCGAGTCGCATGTTAAACTGTGAACATCGAAAGGGGCACGGGACACATGATTTTTAAGGTCGGAGACACCGTCGTTTACCCCCACCACGGAGCGGCGCTGATCGAAGCAATCGAGACTCGCACCATCAAGGGTGTTCAGAAAGAGTATCTGGTCCTGAAGGTCGCCCAAGGCGATCTCACCGTTCGGGTTCCCGCAGAGAACGCGGAGTACGTCGGCGTGCGCGACGTCGTCGGCCAGGAAGGTCTCGACCGAGTCTTCCAGGTGCTACGCGCTCCGCACACGGAGGAGCCGACGAACTGGTCTCGGCGGTACAAGGCCAACCTCGAGAAGCTCGCCTCCGGCGATGTGAACAAGGTGGCCGAGGTCGTCCGCGACCTGTGGCGTCGGGAGCAGGACCGCGGCCTGTCCGCCGGCGAGAAGCGGATGCTGGCCAAGGCCCGGCAGATCCTGGTCGGTGAGCTCGCGCTCGCCGAGGGCACCGACGACGTCAAGGCCGAGACCCTGCTCGACGAGGTTCTCGCCGCGGCTTCCTGACCGCATCGCCTTGACGCTCAACTCCCGCCGCGTTGTGGCATTGGTTCCTGCCGCCGGCCGGGGCGTTCGCCTGGGTGAATCGACACCCAAGGCGTTCGTCCCGGTCGGCGGCAGTCCCATGCTCGTACACGCAGTAGACGGTCTGATCGCGTCCGGGGTCGTCGACCGCATCGTGATCATGGTGCCCATCGAGATGATCGATGCGGCCCGGGAACTGCTCGCCGCCCGTGCCCACGCGGCCAGCCCGATACCGGTCGACGTGGTGGCCGGCGGCGTGGAACGCACCGACTCGGTCCGTGCCGGCCTGGCCGCCGCACCGGAAGCCACCCATGTCCTCGTGCACGACGCGGCCCGCGCCCTGACGCCGCCGTCGCTGATCGCGCGGGTCGTGGACGCGCTGGACGCCGGTCACCGCGCCGTCGTTCCCGGCATACCGGTGGCCGACACCATCAAAACCGTCGATGCGGTCGGCGACGTCACCGGTACACCCGACCGTTCGGGGCTGCGGGCCATTCAAACTCCCCAGGGCTTCGATACCGCGCTGCTGCGCGAGGCGTACGCGCTGGACCTGCCCGCCACCGACGACGCGGGCCTCGTGGAGGCCTCGGGCGCGACCGTCTCGGTGGTCCCGGGCGATCCGCTGGCCTTCAAGATCACCGGCCCACTCGATCTGAAACTCGCGAACGCGCTGGTAGCGGACGCTGCGCTCCCCGCGACGACCGGAGCGGCGGTGACCGGATGACCGATCTCACCGCGCTGCGCACCGGCATCGGCAGCGATGTGCATCCCATCGAACCCGGCCGGCCCTGCTGGATGGCCGGACTGCTGTTCGAGGGCGACGACGGCTGCTCCGGACATTCCGACGGCGATGTGGCCGCCCACGCTCTGTGCGACGCGCTGCTCTCGGCCGCCTGCCTGGGCGACGTCGGCGCGGTCTTCGGCACCGGACGGCCCGAATGGGAAGGCGTATCCGGCGCCGCGATGCTGACCGAGGTGCGGCGATTGCTCGGCGAATCCGGATATCGGATCCTCAACGCGGCGGTACAGATCATCGGTAATCGCCCCAAGATCGGGCCGCGACGCGCCGAAGCGCAAAAAATACTCGGCGAATTGCTCGACGCACCGGTTTCGGTATCGGGTACGACTTCCGACGGTCTGGGACTCACCGGACGCGGTGAGGGCATCGCCGCGGTGGCGACCGCATTACTCGTGCACGACGGGCGATGTAGTACCGCATAACCGCAGTCGGCGATCCATCGCGGATTTACTGCTCGCGTCGATCGACCGCAGCGAACTCGGCGCCGACCGCCGTATTCGCACTCGCGCCTTCGGCCGCACCGCTCGGCTCGAAACTCGCTCCGGAAACATGCCCCGGCGAATCCTTTCCGGACCCGCGGTGCCATCGCATTCGATGGACCGTGGACCATAGGAGGGGCCCACCCATACCGTTGTTCAACAAGCCTTAGGATGGCTGGTCGTGACTCTGCGCCTGTTCGACACCGCGACGCGGACCCTGCGGGATTTCACCCCGCTGGTCCCTGGACGTGCGTCGGTGTACCTGTGTGGCGCCACCGTGCAGGGCGAACCTCATATCGGGCACGTCCGCAGCGGCGTCGCCTTCGACGTGCTGCGCCGCTGGCTCACCGCGAACGGCTACGACGTGGCCTTCGTGCGAAATGTCACCGACATCGAAGACAAGATCCTCACCAAGGCCGCCGCCGCGGGCCGCCCGTGGTGGGAATGGGCCGCGACCCACGAGCGCGCCTTCGACCGCGCCTACGAGGCGCTCGGGGTACTGCCGCCGTCGGTGGAACCGCGGGCCACCGGACACATCACCCAGATGGTCGAGATGATGCAGCGGCTCATCGACCGCGGGCACGCCTACGCGTCGAGCGGCAACGTGTATTTCGATGTGCGCAGTTATCCGGAATACGGTGCGCTCTCCGGGCACAAACTCGAGGATGTGCAGCAGGGCGAGAGCGCCGGCGAGGGTAAACGCGATCCGCGCGATTTCACGCTGTGGAAGGCCGCCAAACCGGGCGAGCCGACCTGGCCGTCGCCGTGGGGTCCCGGGCGCCCGGGCTGGCATCTGGAATGCTCGGCGATGGCCGAGTTCTACCTCGGCCCCGAATTCGATATCCACTGCGGTGGTATGGACCTCGTTTTCCCGCACCACGAGAACGAAATCGCCCAATCCCGTGCTGCCGGAGACGGATTCGCACAGTATTGGCTGCACAACGGCTGGGTGACGCTCGGCGGCGAGAAGATGTCGAAATCGCTCGGCAACACGCTCTCGGTGCCGAATATTCTCACCCAGGTGCGGCCCGTGGAATTGCGGTTCTATTTGGGCAGTGCGCATTACGCGTCGATGCTCGAATATTCCGAGCAGGCGCTGCGCGATGCCGCGCAGACCTATCAGCGACTCGAGGCATTCGTACAGCGCACCGTCGAGCGGGTGGGTGAGGTCGCGGTCGGGAAATGGACCGATGCCTTCGCCGAGGCGCTCGACGACAATCTCGCGATCCCGAAGGCACTGGCCGAAATTCATCGCGTGGTGCACGAGGGCAATCGAGCGCTGGAAGCGGGCGCGGGCGAATCGGCGCGCGAGGCCGCCGGACAGGTGCGGGCGATGCTCGGAATCCTGGGTGTCGATCCGCTGGATCCGCACTGGGCCGGCCCGAAGGACACCTCGGCGGCCGAATCCGCACTCGACATCCTGGTGCGGGCCGAACTCGAGCGCCGCCAGCGGGCCCGCAGCGAAAAGGATTGGGCCACCGCCGACGCCGTGCGCGATCGGCTCGGTGCGGCCGGAATCGAAGTCGTCGACACTGCCGGCGGCTCGGATTGGTCGCTGGCCAAATGATTCAACCGGCGAAGCCTGCTGATCGGGTGCGGGTGTCGCGACCGACACGAAAGGCATACTGATGGCAGGAAATTCGCAGCGACGAGGTGCGATCCGCAAGGGCGGCACCAAGAAGGGCGCGGTCGTCGGCAGCGGCGGTAAGCGCCGCCGCGGGCTCGAGGGCCGCGGCGCCACCCCGCCCGCCACCATGCGCAAGAACCACCCGGCCTCGAAACGCGCTGCGGTGGCGGCGAAAGCGGCCAAGGCGACGCAGGGCCAGAACCGCGCCCGGCCCGGCACCCGCAAGGGCGACGACGGACCGGAGTTGGTGCTGGGCCGCAACCCGGTGGTGGAGTGTCTGCGCGCGGAGGTTCCGGCCACCGCGCTGTATGTCGCGCTGGGTACCGAGAACGACGACCGCCTGACCGAATCCGTGCAGCGCGCCGCCGACGCCGGAATCTCCATCCTGGAGGTGTCGCGCACCGATCTGGATCGGATGAGCGCCAACGGTTTACATCAGGGCATGGCCCTGCAGGTGCCGCCGTACCGCTACGCCCATCCGGAGGATCTGCTGGACAGTGCGCGCGCGTCCGGGACCGCGCCGCTGCTGGTGGCGCTGGACAACATCTCCGACCCCCGCAACCTGGGCGCGGTGATCCGTTCCGTCGCCGCGTTCGGTGGCCACGGCGTGGTGATTCCCCAGCGCCGCAGCGCGAGTGTCACGGCGGTCGCCTGGCGCACCAGCGCCGGCGCCGCGGCCCGGCTGCCGGTGGCGCGCGCGACCAATCTGACTCGCACACTGAAGGATTGGGCCAAGGCCGGTCTGCAGGTGGTCGGCCTCGACGCCGGCGGCGACACCGTCCTCGACGACTTCGACGGCACCACACCGACCGTCGTGGTCGTCGGCTCGGAAGGTAAGGGCCTGTCGCGCTTGGTCCGCGAAACCTGCGACACCATCATCAGCATCCCGATGGCCGGGCCGGTGGAGTCGCTCAACGCCTCGGTGGCGGCGGGCGTCGTGCTCTCCGACATCGCCCGGCAACGTCGCTGAGCAGGGCCGGAAACTCCCAAGATGCCCGTCTACCAAGCTTTTCGGGTCGGCACGCCGTAAACTCGCACGGTGGCCATGAATCAACCCGACTACTGGGGATCGCTGCCTGAGCCGCCGACCGGCAACCCGGTCGAACACCCCCATGCGACGACGGTGCTGATCCTGGGTGTGCTGAGCCTATTGTGTTGCGGCGCACTGGGTCCGGTGGCGTGGGTGATGGGCAAACGGGCGCTCGACCAGATCGAGATGTCCGGCGGCACCATCGGCG
Source organism: Nocardia aobensis NBRC 100429 (assembly GCF_000308375.1). Classification (GTDB taxonomy): domain Bacteria; phylum Actinomycetota; class Actinomycetes; order Mycobacteriales; family Mycobacteriaceae; genus Nocardia; species Nocardia aobensis. The sequence continues at coordinate 6,803 of NZ_BAFQ01000013.1, forward strand.
GCCGCTCGCAGGTGGTGGTCGGCTATGTGGTCGGCATCGTCGGCACGGTACTGATGGTGCTGTACGCGTGCGTCTTTCTGATGATGCTCATCGGCGGGCGCTGACCGTCCGCTAGGCCGGTTCCTCGGTGGTGCCGTCGAGCCCCGGACGTTCGCCCGGCGACGACAACTCGCCCGCGGGCCATTCGGCGCTGATACTGCCCTTCCACTGCGGCTGGCGGCGGTCGCGAAACGCCGCCATCCCCTCGGCCGCGTCCACGCTCTTGCCGACGAAGCCGTGCAGTTCGGATTCCAGCCGGCCGACCGCCTCGGGGCTCATTCCGAGGCCCTCCCACAGCAGCCGCTTGGTCAGTGCCGTCGGCAGCGGCGCCGAACCGGCCGCCAGGTCGTGGGCCACGGCCAGGGCGGTCGGCAACACCTCGCCGGCCTGCAGACTGCTGTTGGCCACGCCCATCTGGCGCGCTTCCTCACCGTCGAACGTGCGACCGGTCAGCATGATGTCGGCCGCATTGGCCATCCCCGCCAGACGCGGCAGTGTCCAGTGCGCGTAACCGTCGGCCATCGCGCCGCGACGCACCTGGTTCAGCCCGTATACGGCGTCGGTCGCCATGTATCGCAGATCGCACTGCAGTGCCAGCGACAGCCCGATGCCCACGGCATGCCCGTTCACGGCCGCGATCACCGGCTTGCGGATCTGCCACGGCGGCGGATCGATCGTGCCGCGCACGTCACCGACGCGGGCGGACAGATCGGCGCCCGCGCAGAACGCGGGCGGAGTCCCGGTGATCACCACCGCGCGGATAGCGTCCTCGGTATCGCAGCGCCGCAGCGCGGTTCCGAGCTCCGCCGCCATCGTGGGCGTCATGGCGTTCTGCTGCGCGGGACGATTGAGCGTGAGTACGGCGACACCGGCGGACACATCGACCTGCAGTTCCGAACTCATGCGACACAATCCTAGGTTTGGGTGATCTTTCCCGCCCACCTTACTTGCTGTGTTATTGGCCTTCGCTTCGCTTCGGCGGGGTCTCGGCCCCTTGGGCCTCGATTTTTCACTCCTCCGCTCAGTCGCTGCGCTCCATCGCTCCGTCGCTGCAAAATCGAGGCGGGCCGAGACCCACCAGAGTGAACGGCTCGTAGATGTGCGCCTTGACGGGGGCAGCGCGGGCAGGCCCTCTATCCGCGCAGCACTTGGCGGCCGATCGCGTATTTGTGGACTTCGGTGGGGCCGTCGTAGAGGCGGAAGGCGCGCATGTCGCGGAAGATCATCTCGACCACGGTCTCGTCGCTGATGCCGATGCCCCCGAGGACCTGGACACAGCGGTCGGCGACCTTGAACAGTTCCTCGGATACATAGGATTTCGCCATCGAGCTCTCGTGCCGCGCCTTGTGGCCCTGATCCATCAGCCAGCAGGCGTGCCAGATGGTCAGGCGGCACTGGTGCAGGGCGATCTCGTTGTCGGCCAGCATGAACGACACGCCCTCGTGTTCGCCGATCGGTTTGCCGAAGGCGGTGCGGGTCTTGGCGTGTTCGACGGCGATGCTCTGGGCACGTTCGGCGGCGCCGAGCCAGCGCATGCAGTGGGTGAGGCGGGCGGGCGCCAGTCGCAGCTGGGCGTAGCGCAGGGCCTGGCCGCTCTCCCCCAGCAACGCCTCCTTGGGCAGGACCAGATTCTCGAAGCGCACGACGCCGTGGCCGCCGACGTAGTTGCGGTCCATCGTGTTCATGGTTCGCTCGATGACGATTCCCGGCGTATCTCCCTCGGTGAGGAACAGGGTCGGGCCCGCGGGGAGGTGGTCGTTGTCCTCGAGTTTGGCCATGACGATCCAGGTCTTCGCTCCGTCGGCCCCGGTGATCAGCCATTTGCGGCCGTTGATCGTGAAGTTCTCGCCGTCGAAGGTGGCGGTGGTGGCGAGCTGGGCCGGATCCGATCCGGCGCCCCCGGGTTCGGTCATCGCGAAGACCGATCGCTGGTGGCCGTCGATCACCGGCATCAGGTAGCGGTCCACCTGCTCCGGGTTCGCGACCTTGGACAGCAGGAACATATTGCCCTCGTCGGGCGCGGCGCAGTTCATCGCGACCGGCCCCAGGGTGGACCATCCGGCCGCCTCGTACAGCACGGCCTGTTCGACGTGGGTGAGCCCGCGACCGCCGAGCGCCTCCGGCGCCTGAATGGTGAGCAGCTTCTCGGCCCGCGCCACTTCGACCAATTCCTGCCGCAGCTCGTCGTTGGGCCCGTGCGCGGTCAGGCGGGGGTCGCGCTCGAACGGGACGATCTTGTCGATGACGAACCGGCGGATGCGGTCACGTTCGGCGGCGAGGTCGGCGGGGATCGAGAAGTTAATCATGATTCACCTTTTGGTCGGGGCCTCAGAGGAGCATACGTCGGCTCCGGCCCGAGACTGAAGGCGATTGCCCGCAGCTGTCGGACCGCAGCCCCCGAAGGCCGCTGTTTCGGCCCGCTCCCGCCCGCGCGCGATCCGATCAACCCACGTTTTCGTGCAGAAACCGTTCGACTTCGGCGCGATAGACAGCGGGTTGATCGTCGTGGACGAGATGTCCGGCGGCGCCGACGACCACATGGCGCACGCCCGGCCGCACCGCCGCCATCTCCCGCATCTGACCCGGCGGCGTGATCGTGTATTCGCCCTCGATCAGCAGTGTCGGCACGCGCACCGCAGCCCATTCGGCCCAGAAGTCGCGAGTGCCCCACTCCTCGGAGATGTCGCGGAAGGTCGCGACGGAACCGTGTAACCGGTAGCCGTCCGGCGCGGGCGTGAACGAGTTGAGGAAGTAGCGCCCGGCGACCGGGCCGAAATAGTCGAGTACCGCGTCGGCATCGGCAAACGGCTGCGGCCAGGCCTCGATCATCTCCGCCCAGTGCTGGGCGGTGCGCCCCCGGAAATCGGGCGCCATATCCTCGACCACCAGCGCCCGCACCCGCTCGGGATGCGCGGCCGCGAACATCCATCCGTGCAGTCCGCCCATCGAATGCCCGATCACCACCATGGGCTCCGATATCGCGGCGGTCGCGGCCGCCAGGTCGGAGACGAACGCCTCCGTGGTGAGCTCCGGCGGCGCCGGTCGACCGTGGCCGGCGGCGTCGAAGGAGTGGACATGACCGAATTCGCGCAGCCACGGCACCTGGCCGGCCCAGGTCCGCGCGCTGCCCATCAATCCGTGCAGCAGCAGAATCGGCACCCCGGTGCCGCCCTCGTCGTACAACATCGGCACCGACGATACGTGGCGAACCATAGGATTAGCCTGGGCTCATGGCTGTTGTGAAGATCAATGCGATCGAGGTTCCCGAGGGAGCCGGACCCGAACTCGAGAAGCGCTTCGCGCATCGCGCGCACGCGGTGGAGAACTCGCCCGGCTTCCTGGGCTTCCAGTTGCTCCGCCCGGTGGCCGGTGACAACCGGTATTTCGTTGTGACGCAGTGGGATTCGGAGGAATCGTTCGCCGCGTGGCGGGACGGACCGGCCAAGGAGGCGCACGCCGGACAGGCCCGCCAGCCGGTCGCCACGGGTGCCTCCCTGCTGGAATTCGAAGTCGTCCTCGACGTCGCGGGCAAACCGGCCCAGTAGTGGTCCCTGCACCCGGTGGTCGGCCCGACCACCGGGTGGCTGTCCCCGACGCCCGCGATTACTTCGGCGAGCGCCGGCTCAGTTTTCGAGTGCGGCGTCGAGTTCGATCGTCTCGACGCCGGCGAGGGCCTTGCTGACCGGGCAACCGGCCTTGGCGGCCTGGGCGGCCTGCTCGAAGCCGCTCGCGTCGATACCCGAGACCCGGCCGCGCACGGTCAGCGCGATCTTCGAGATGCGGAAGCCGCCCGCGGGATCCGGGCCGAGTGTCACGTCGGCATTCACGTCCAGGCTTTCGATGGTGCCGCCGGCGGCGCCGATCTGACCGGACAGCGCCATCGCGTAGCAGGACGAATGCGCGGCCGCGATCAATTCCTCGGGGCTGGTGGTGCCCTCGGCGTTATCGGCGGTCCGCTTCGGGAACGAGACGTCGAATTTGCCGACACCGGAACTGGCCAGGTCGACCTGTCCGGATCCGTCCTGCAAGCCACCGGTCCATGCGGTACGCGCGCTACGTGTAGGCATCGCTGTCCTTTCGTCGAGTGAGTATTGTATGAGCCGTCGCGATCGAACCTACTCGCCGAGAACGCTCGACTCACCGCTGTCCGGCACGATTCCCGCACGACACCGCGCGGACGGTCACGCCATATCGCGACGCACCATCAATACCACTGTGCCGCAGGCGAATACCGCGATATATGCCGCCAGGACGAGGAACGACGCCGGTCGCGACAGGATGTCCAGGACGCCCGGTGTCGCGGCGCCGCCCACACTGCGCATGGCCCCGGCGGCCGAACCCGCCGCAGTCCCCGGCAGATGGTCGGTGACGGCCCGGATCGGCGAGAAGATCGAGGCAACGCCGCGCAGCAGATTCTCCACCACCAGCACCCACACCAGCCCCAGCCCGACCGCCAGCGCCGGACCGCGCGCGATCGCCGCGATCAGCGCCCCGGCCAGCGTCCACATACCGAGGATCACCACGCCGGTCGCGAGGCCGAACAGGGTGTGCGCGGCCGTCGGCAGCGTCAGCGTCTGGTGCTCGGCGACCCCGATCACCGCGGCCACACCGGTATCCACCACGAACGCCGCACCGGCCAAGCCCACCACCACGCTCGTCAGGGCCAGCACGGTGCCGCCGACCACCGCGCGGCGCGAAGGCCCCTGTGTAAAGACGGTTTTCCAACTGCCCCAGCCGTATCCGCTGCCCACCACCAGCGCCCCGAGTACCAGCATGAGCGCACCGCCGAACATCGCCATGCCCTGGGTGAACACCTCCGGCACGGCCGCGGGCAGCATCAGTTGCAACAGCACCTCGCGCGGTTGCCCGTTCGACATCCGGGAACTGCTGCCCGAGGTGTAGGCCAGATAGTTGAACAGATAGGCGAAGACGAGATTCAGCGCGATCCAGGTACCGAGCACGATCCAGAACGCGGGCCACTTCCGCAGCCGCGCGAATTCGGCTCGGGTGCAAGCCAATACGTCGTTCACGGGTGCTCCTGTTTCGTCATCTCGAAAAACACTTCCTCCAGCGACTTCTCGTCCGTGCGCAGCTCCAGCAGATCCGCGCCGGATGCGATCACCGCGCGCGCCACCTCGGGCGCCAGTGCCCTACCGGCATCGACCCTGATGCCGGCGGCGGCCAGCAGCGCGCGGTGTTCACCCACCACCCGGCGCACCGCCGGATAGGCCGTCTCCAGCGGCTCGGCGCGCACCAGAAGCGTTGCCGCGCCCCGTAATTCGTTCACCGTCGATTCGGTGAGCAGCGTCCCGCCGGAGATCACGCCGACCCGATCGCAGATTTCCTGCACCTCGCCGAGCAGATGCGAGGAGAGCACGACGGTGTGCCCGTCGGCGGCCAAACCGGTGACCAGTTCCCGCATTTCGGCCATGCCCGCCGGGTCCAGGCCGTTGGTCGGCTCGTCGAGGATGAGCAGGTCGGGATTGCCGAGCAGCGCGGCGCCGACGCCGAGGCGCTGCTTCATGCCGAGCGAATAGGTGCGGAAGCGGTCGTCGGCCCGATCGGCGAGACCCACCCGCGCCAGGATCTCGTCCACCTCGGCGAATCGGTCGCGACGCCGGATACCGGCGGTGCGCTCGGTCCGGTGGTAGCGGGCCAGTACCCGCAGGTTGTCGCGGCCGGACAGGTACGGATAGAAGCCGGGCCCTTCGATCAGAACGCCGATGCGCCGCAACGACTCCGGTTCGCCGGGACTGCGGCCCAGCACCGTCGCGGTACCGGAGGTCGGTGCGATCAGCCCGACGAGCATCCGCAGCGTCGTCGTCTTACCGGCGCCGTTGGGACCGAGAAATCCGTAGATCTCGCCGCGCCGCACCGACATGGACACCGCGTCCACGGCCGTATGGTCGCCGTACTTCTTGGTGAGCGCGTCGGTGACCACGACCTCGGCCGCGGTCGGCCGAGCCTGCGTGGCCGTACCGGGGAGCGCGCCACCCGGATCGGCATTCGATCTGTTCATATCTCGACCATCCG
>NZ_BAFQ01000012.1 GCF_000308375.1 Nocardia aobensis NBRC 100429
GATGCTCGTCCCCGATCCCGGCTACCAGCTCGACGATGAAGCCACCATGACGACGGTCCATCCGGGGGGCCGCCCCCGCCAGGTCGCGCGGTCGTCGCCTCCGGCGGCTCGCCCCAGCGCGGTCGTCCCGATCGTCTCGGACACACTCCGGATCGGGCGGGCCTCCGACAACGACATCGTCGTGCCCGACCTCATGGTCTCCCGTCATCACGCCGAACTGCGAGTGACCGGCGCAGGCCGGTATCGGGTCGTCGACCTCGACAGCCACAACGGCACCTACGTCAACGGCGCCCGCGTCGATTCGGCGGACCTGTCCGAATCCGACTTGATCGGCATGGGGCATACCACCTACCGGCTGGTCGGCGACGAACTGCGGGAGTACGTCGACACCGGTGACGTGTCGGTCTCGGTGCAGAACCTCATCGTGCGGACATCGGAAGGCAAGGTTCTCCTCGACGAGGTGAGCTTCCCGATTCCGCAGCGCTCGCTCGTCGGGGTCATCGGACCCAGTGGAGCGGGCAAATCGACGTTGCTCGGCGCGGTGACCGGGTTGCGTCCGGCGACAGAGGGGACGGTTCGTTACGACGGACGCGACCTCTACACCGACTACGACGAACTCCGCCACCGCATCGGACTGGTTCCGCAAGAAGACATCCTGCACAGCCAACTTCCGACGCGGCGCGCGCTACTGTACGCGGCCGAACTCCGCTTCCCCGGTGACACGCGCCCCGAGGAGCGCGGGCAGCGGGTCGACGAGGTCCTCGCCGAGCTCGGCTTGGCCCGGCATGCCGACACCCGCATCGATAGGCTCTCCGGTGGCCAGCGCAAACGGGTGAGCGTCGCACTGGAGTTGCTGACCAAACCGTCTCTGCTGTTCCTCGACGAGCCGACCTCCGGCCTCGACCCGGGCTTGGACAAGACGGTCATGGACATGCTGTCCGAACTGGCCCACGACGGGCGCACCGTGATCGTCGTCACCCATAGTGTCGCGAACCTCGATTCCTGCGACCGCCTCCTCGTGCTGGTACCCGGCGGTCGGCTGGCCTATTACGGACCGCCCGCGGAGGGGTTGCAGCAGTTCGGGCAGCGCAGTTGGGCCGAGGTGTTTCAGTCCTTCGACCGCGAGGAGGACCGCGACTGGGCTGCTGAATTCCGGGAATCGCCACGCTTCGAGCAGTACGTGGAGATCGGGCCGACCGACGATGTCGGCCCGGCGGACGTACACGCACCGGCACCCCCGCCCGCGTCGCAGTCCAAGCTCAGCCAGCTCAGTACGGTGTGCCGGCGATACCTGGCGGTCATCGCCTCGGACCGAAGTTACCTGGCGCTGCTCGGCGTGATGCCGCTGATTCTCGGTGGCTTGATCGCCGCGGTGCCGTCGGGCGAGGGTTTCGCCGGGGCGCCCGGAACCAACACCGATGCCCCCACCAAGCTCATGATCTTGATATTCGGTGCCTGTTTCATCGGCACCGGCAACTCGATTCGCGAGATCGTCAAGGAGCAGACGATCTACCGCAGAGAACGCGCGGCCGGACTGTCCGCAGGGGTCTACCTGATGTCGAAGCTCCTGGTCTTGGGCGTGATCACCATCCTGCAGGCGGCGGTGCTGTTCTTGATCGGCACCATCGGGGTGAGCATGCCGGCGACAGGCGTATTCACCTCGGTCCCGCTGGAGTTGATCCTGGCGATGGCGATGCTCGGCATCGCCTCGCTGGCGTTGGGCTTGCTGGTCTCGGTGTCGGTCAACACCTCGGAGAAGACGCTGCCGCTGCTGATTGTGCTGTCCATGGCGCAACTGGTGTTCACCGGCGGTCTGGTACGGCTGCCCGGCACCCCTGTTCTGGAACAGCTGTCCTACCTGTCGCCGTCCCGCTGGGGCTACGCTGCGGCAGCGTCCACCCTCGACCTGGACACCCTGTCGCCGCACAACGGCGCACCCGACCCGCTGTGGCGACATACCCTGGGCACGTGGCTGATCGACATGGGGGTCGTCGCCGGCCTGGGGGCCGTCTTCCTCGCGCTGGCCGGATACCGGCTGTATCAGCTGCGTCCACGGCGGCGCGGCGCCCGCCCCGCGCGGATTTGACGCCGGCAAACCGATTACGGCACGACCTCGAAGACATCGCCCGGATCGACGTAGTCACAGCGGGCCTCGGCGCCCCGGGGGTCGACCGGATGCGGCCGTGCGATTTCTCCTCGATCGGACCGCCTCTCGGGGATGATGGTGTTGGGTGTGGCGGATCGCATCCATCGCTTCACCGACCGGCCAGTGTGCGGTTCGGATTCGACAGGAGCGGATATGACCGACGGCTCCGGCTCAGACAGCGACTTCGGACGATCAACGGCCGGACTCGAATCCGGCGCGGTGGCCGCCTTCGCAGCCGCGTGGGAATCGGACGCCCCGGCCCCGGCTATCAGCGATTACCTGCCCGACGCAGAGACCTTGCGCTTGGACGCGTTGATCGAACTGATCCGCGTCGACCTGCGCCAGCGCTGGCTGCGCCGGCCCGCGCTCACGCCGTCCGGCGGACCCGAGCCGCCGCCCCGCAAGCGGCTGCGGAACTACTGCGCGGAATTCGCCGAGCTGTCGCCGGACCGCGTTCCGGCCAGCCTGGTCTATGAGGAGTTCGTGATTCGCCGGCACAGCGGCGAGCGGGTCGATCCGAGCGAATATCTGCGCGAATATCCCGCGCAAGCGCCCGAGCTGAGCGAGTTGCTCAATGCCGACGACGAGGATCGGAGCACTCAACGCGCCGGTGCGGACCCGACTGCCATCGCCTCGACCATGGTCGCCCCCGAAGGCACCCGCACCCCGGGCGACGTGTTCGCCGAACAGGAGACGACCGGATCGCAGGTCGCTCGGCTGGACAGCATCCAGGTAGGCGATTGCATCGATGATTTCGATCTGCTCACCGGGCTGGGTAGCGGAGCCTTCGCGCGGGTGTTCCTGGCCCGGCAGCGCTCGTTGCAGCGGCTGGTGGCGGTGAAGATCTCCGCCGACCGCGGCACCGAACCGCAGACGCTGGCCCAGCTCGACCACGACTACATCGTCCGGATCTTCGACCAGCGGCTGCTGGGCGAACCGGACCCGCACGGTGATTCCCGCAGCCGCCGACTGCGGCTGCTGTACATGCAGTTTCTGCCCGGTGGCACCCTGCTGGGTGTGTTGCGCCGGGTCCGGTCCACCCCTGCCGACCAGCGCAGCGGTCGGTTGCTGCTGGACGCGGTCGACGCCGCGATGGAGGAGAAGGGTGAGATCCGCCCGACCGATTCCAGCGTGCGCGCCGAGATCGCGGCACTGTCGTGGCCGGAAACCGTGGCCTGGCTGGGCCGCCGGCTCGCGGAGGCGCTGGCCTACGCCGACGAGCACGGCGTGCTGCATCGCGACGTCAAACCGGCGAACGTGCTGCTCACCGCCGAAGCGGTGCCGAAACTCGCCGATTTCAACATCAGTTTCAGCCGCGAGGTGGCCGGCGCCAATCCGGTGGCGTACTTCGGTGGGTCGCTGTCGTACATGTCGCCGGAACAATTGGAGGCCTGCCATCCCGGCTACCACCGTTCCGCCGACGATCTGGATACCCGTTCCGACATCTACTCGCTGGGTGTGGTGCTGTGGGAGCTGCTGACCGGTGCCAAGCCGTTCGACGACAGCACCGCGGGTGAGCGCAGCGACTCCACCGCGCTGGGGGCGATGCTCGCACGTCGCCGTGCCGGTGTGGATTCGGCTGCGCTGCAACGGATTCCGTCCGATTGTCCGGCGGCACTGTGCAGGGTGTTGCTGACCTGCCTGGCGCCCACGCGTGACAAGCGGTGGTCCAACGGCAACGAACTGGCCCAGCAGTTCGAACTGTGCCTGGACGCGCGGGCCCGCGAACTGGTGGATCCGGCACCCACCAGCTGGCGTTTCCGGGCGCGGAGGTGGCTGGTGCCGCTGGTGGTGCTGGCCTTCGGCGCCCCGAATGTGATTGCGGCCGTGTACAACACGCTGCACAATCGAACCCTGATCATCGACCGGATGAGTGTGTCCGCCCAACAGACATGGTGGATTTTCACCAGCACGGTGAACGCGGTCTTCTTCCCGGTGGGTGTCGTGACCGTGCTGTACTTGTCGCGCTATCTACTCGCCGTTCCGCGCGGTATGCGGCGCGGACGCGAATACGACTCCCGGATACTCGCCCGCGCCAGATCCGATGCCCTGCTGTTCGGTGATCGGTGTGTGGTGGTGGCGTTCTCGCTCTGGAGCCTGTCGGCGATTCTGTTCCCGCTCGTGCTGCACTTCGCGACCCACGAGCTCACCGGACAGGAGATGGTGCACTTCGTGGGCGGGCTGCTGGTGTGCGGCGCGATGGCGGTGGCATATCCGTTCTTCCTGGTGACCTTCTACATGGTCCGCTGCGTCTACCCGCTGTTTCTCCGGCACGGCGACATCAGCCGCGAGGATGCGGTGCAGCTGCGCCGGCTCGATCGCCGCTGCAACGGATATCTCGCGGTGGCGGCGTCGGTGCCACTGCTGGCGGTGGCCGGGGTGACATTCCTGCCGCTGAGCGATACTCCGAAGATCATCGTCGCGGTGCGGGTGTTGTGCGTGGGGTCCATCGTCGCCTTCGTGGTCGCCTATGTGCTGTTCCGGGCGCTCGAGGCCGATCTGCGCGCGCTGGAGCGAGTGGTGGATCCCGAACATCAGGAGGCTGCCGGTCGGCGTTGAGCTTCCGAAACTCGCCGACTTCTCGACGCTCCGATCAGCGAATCGTCCCCGCAATGAAGAGAGTTCGTTTCACTCCCGGATATGCGGGTATCGGATGGTTCGAGCCACCGCTGATCGCAGCCGGTCGCCGGATCGGTGCGAGGTGAGCGAAAGTGAGGAGATTGCTGTGATCACTCTCGGGGTTGTCCTTCTGGTGCTCGGTTTCCTGCTCGGGATTCCGATCCTGTGGACGCTGGGCATCATCGCGCTGGTCGTGGGAGCTGCGCTGGCTCTGCTGGGAGCGCTGGGGCGCCCGGTGGCCGGCCGCGCGCACTACTACTGACGCGCGCGGCCGCCGCGGGCTGCGCGCGGCAGCGACGTGAACACGCGACCGCCCCGGAAGCCGATTTCCGGGGCGGTTTCGCATAAGTCGCGGACGTCAGCGCAGCAGGAATTCCATGGTGACCCGCTCGAACGCCTCCTTGGCCTCGATCATCACCCAGTGCCCGCAGTTCGGGAAGATGTGCAGTTCGGCGTCGGGAATCAGGCGCATCGGGATCATCGGCATATCGGGTGGGCACTGGCGGTCGTCGCGACCCCAGGTCAGCAGGGTGGGGCACTGCACCGTACCCAGCATGGACCAGTACGGCGGCACTCCGGAGGTGGCCATCATCTGCTGTTGCGCGGCGAACGCCCGGGAGCCGTACATCGCCGCGAGCGTCTTGTGCGAGTCCGGATCCTTCGCGGTTTCCCAGCGCTCCTCGATGCGTTCTTCGGTGATCAAGCTGCGGTCGTAGACCATGCATTCCAGCCAGCGCACCAGTTTCTCGCGACTCGGGGCGTCGGCGAAGTCCTGCAGCAGTCGCGTGCCCTCGCTCGGGTTCTGGCTGAAGATGTTGGGCCCCAGACCGCCGATGGTGACCAACTTGCGCACGCGCGCAGGGTGTTTCATCGCCACGTTGACGCCGACCACCCCGCCCATCGAGTTGCCGATCATCGCGGCGGACTCGATGCCCAGCGCATCCATGAATCGGACGACCGACGACCCCGCGGTCAGCACGGGATGCCCGTCGACGGGATCGCTCACCCCGAATCCCGGGAACTCCAGCACGTAGCAGTGGAACCGCTCCGCGAACGCGCCGAGGTTGCCCCGGTAGTTCCGCCACCCGCTGACGCCGATCCCGGAGCCGTGCAGCAGCAACAGCGGCGGACCGTTCCCGGCCTCGTGGTATCGCAGCACGCCCTTGTCCGTCGCGATCTCCCGCGCGGTCCCCTCGTAACTCACATCCATGCCGCCACACTAGAACACGTTTCAGTTCGGTGGCGGCGTCCGTCATGCCAGCAGGACGTGCTGGCGGACGTCGATGTAGCCGTCGCGGAAGAGGTCGGCGCAGCCGGTCAGGTAGCGGAGGTAGCGGTCGTAGACGGCCGGGGAGGTCAGGGCGACGGCTTCGGGCCGGTGGTCGCGGAGGGCCTGTGCCCAGAGGTCGAGGGTGTGGGCGTAGTGCGGCTGCAGCGATTGGACGTCGTGCAGGGTGAAGCCGGCTCGTTCGGCGTATTCGCCGATCCACTGCGGCTGCGGAAGTTGACCGCCGGGGAAGATCTCGTCGAGGACGAACTTGCTGAACGCCAGATATTCGTGGGTGAGGGGGATGCCCATCTCGCGGAGCTGGTGGCGGTGGAAGCCGATGATGGTGTGCAGCATCATGCGGCCGTCCGGGGGCAGCAGGTGGTGGCAGCGGTCGAAGAACGCGTCGTAGCGTTCGCGCCGGAAATGTTCGAAGGCTCCGATCGAGACGATCCGGTCGACCGGATGGTCGAATTCCTCCCAGCCGCGCAGATGCACCTCCCCGGTGCCGGGCGGCAACCGGTCCAGCAGGTCCCGCACGTGCTCGTACTGGTTGCGGCTCAGCGTCAGGCCGATCACGCGCACGTCGTATTTCTCGACGGCGCGCAGCATGGTCGAACCCCAGCCGCAGCCGATGTCGAGCAGGGTCATCCCCGGATGCAGATCGCATTTGCCGAGCGACAGGTCGATCTTGGCGAGCTGTGCCTGTTCCAGGGTGAGGTCCGGTTCACGGAAGTACGCGCAACTGTAGGTGCGCGTGGGATCCAGGAAGAGGGCGAAGAAATCGTCGGACAGGTCGTAGTGGGCCTGCACGTCGGCGTAGAACGGTGACAGATCGGTCATGGTGACCTCTGATGGTCGGTTTCGGGAACGTTCTGTCTCTGATACGAGGTACCCCGGCGGTGGGTTCGACCCCGGCCGCCGCACCATGCGCGCTCGATCAGTATGCGCCTCCCGCCACGGCGAAGGGACGCGATCGGCGGATCGGCCGAGGTCCGGGCAGGTGGCCGCCGAAACCGTCAGTTGCTCCCGTGCGTCGTCCCGCTTCCCCACGCGCTGCGCCGGAGCAGGCGCAGACCGTTGAGTCCGACGATGACCGTGGAACCCTCGTGTCCGGCGACGCCCAGCGGTAGCGGAAGGTGGCCGACGAGATCCCAGGTGATCAGGACGGCGATGAAGGTCGCGGCGATGATCAGATTGGCGATCACGGTGCGGCGCGCGCGGCGCGAGAGGGCGATGACCGCGGGCACGGTGGTCAGATCGTCGCGGATGACGACCGCGTCGGCGGTATGCAGGGTGAGGTCGGACCCGTTGCCGCCCATGGCGATTCCGGCGTGCGCGGCGGCGAGCGCGGGTGCGTCGTTGATGCCGTCGCCCACGGCGGTGACCCGGTCGCCCGCCGCTTCCAGTTCTTCGATCGCGGCGACCTTACCTTCCGGCAACAGCTCAGCCCGGACATCGGTGAGTCCGAGCCGGCCGGCGAGCTGCCGGGCGGCGGCGAGGTTGTCGCCGGTGAGCAGAACCGTTGCGGCTCCGGTGATTTCGGTGAGCGCGCCGACGGCATCGGCCGCTTCGGGGCGCGTCTGATCGGTGATGCCGAGAATCGCGATCGACCGGTGCTCGCGCCGCACGATCACAGCGGTATGCCCCGCGCCCTGTATCTCCGCTACGACGGACGCTGCGTCCTTGTCGGTCGAATCCAGCAGTGCGGCAGGCGATCCCACCTCGATGAGGTGACCGTCCACGGTGGCGGTGACACCGCGCCCGGGTTGCGCGCTGAAATGGTCGACGGGCGGCAGGTCGAGTCCGCGTTCATGACAGGCGCGGACGACCGCGGTGGCCAGCGGGTGCTCGCTGGAGTATTCCGCGCCCGCGGCCCAGCGCAGGACTTCTTCGACCGTGCAGGGGCAATCGGGCAGCACCCGGACATCGGTGAGTTCCGGGACGCCGCGGGTGAGCGTGCCGGTCTTGTCGAAGGCCACCCGGGTGGTGCTGCCCAGCCGTTCCATCACGACCGCGGATTTCACCAGTACGCCGTGCCGGCCGGCGTTGGCGATCGCGGCGAGCAGGGGCGGCATGGTGGACAGCACCACCGCGCACGGTGAGGCGACGATCATGAACGTCATGGCCCGAAGTAGCGAATCGCGCAGCGCCGCACCGAAGATCAACGGCACGGCGAACACCGCGAGCGTCACCGCGACCATGCCCACCGAATAGCGCTGCTCGATCTTCTCGATGAACAGCTGCGCCCGCGCCTTGGTCCGGCCGGCCTGTTCGACCAGGGCGGCGATCCGGGCCACCACCGAATCCTCGGCCCGGCGCCCGACCCGCACGCGCAGGACCCCGGTGCCGTTCGAGGTTCCGGCGAACACCTCGTCACCGGGTGTTTTGTCCACCGGCATGGGCTCGCCGGTGATGGTTGCCTGGTCGACCTCGCTCGCCCCCGCCACGACCGTGCCGTCGGCCGCGATGCGATCTCCGGGACGGACCAGGACCACATCGCCCACCTCCAGATCCGCTGCCCTGACGGTCGTTTCGACGCCCTCGTCGATCCGGGTGGCGGTATCGGGTGCCAGATCGAGCAGGCCGCGCACCGAATCCTCGGTGCGCGCGGTCGCGAACGCCTCCAGTGCGCCCGAGGTGGCGAAGATGACGATCAGCAGTGCGCCGTCGGTGATCTGCCCGATCGCGGCGGCGCCGATCGCGGCCACCACCATCAGCAGGTCGACATCCAGTGTCCTTTCGCGCAGGGCGCGCACGCCGGCCAGGGCGGGCTCCCAGCCGCCGGTGAGATAGCAGGCCAGATAGAGCGACCACCACACCTCGGGAGGTGTGTGCAGGAGCCGGGCCACCGAGCCGGCCGCGAAGAGCAGGAGAGCCGCTGCGGCCCAACGAATTTCGGGAAGTGCGAACGGCCGCGTCCGCCGCGCGGGTATCGCCGTGAGCGCGGCGGGGCGCGTGGCGGCCGGTGCGGACACGAAAACCTCCGAAGGTCGGGAGCGGACAACCCGAGAATAACAGAACACGTGAAGAGGTCTTCATGTATACCTGGTCGGCTAAACTCCACGGTTATGGGACATGGGGTCGAGGGCCGCGATCGGCCGGTTGCCCGGCTGGACAGTGAGTCCGCCGCGCATGTAGCGACCACCCTGCAGGCCCTGGCCACGCCGAGCCGGCTGCTGATCCTCAGTGAATTGCGCCAGGGGCCGCGGCCGGTCTCCGAACTCGCCGAGGCGGTGGGGATGGAGCAGTCCGCGGTCTCTCATCAGCTCCGTCTGCTGCGCAACCTCGGCCTCGTCATCGGAACTCGCGCCGGTCGCAGCATCGTCTACAGCCTCTACGACACCCATGTCGCGCAATTGCTGGACGAGGCGGTGTATCACAGCGAGCACCTGCGTCTCGGCCTGTCCGATCGACCGCGAACGGCCGGCTGAGGACGTTCCGGGACACTTCACGGGCCTTTCGGTCCTGTGGGGGGCCGGTGTCTCCGTTTTGTCCGCGCCGGCGGGAACCGGCCTGCGGGTGGCGTCGGTAAGTGCCGGCCATTTTCGCGGATGTCGACTCGATTCGTCCGATATCGCGCCGCTAGCGCGGCCCTTCCGTGCGCGATCCATCCCCGTTCCGGTTGACAACACCCCATCCCTCGCGCACACTGCTCTTATTAGAGAGCGCTGCTCTCCAGAAAACGAGAGGGCAGTCATGCAGGAACTGTGGAAGTGGGCCAACCTGACCGTCGCGTTCGCCGTGGAGCTCGGCGCGCTGGTGGTGCTGGGACTGTGGGGGTGGCGCGCCGGTGACAGCACCGTGATGAAAGTGATTCTGGCGCTGGGCATCCCGCTGGCCGCCGCGGTGGCGTGGGGAATGTTCGCGGCGCCGAAGGCGAGTTTCGATATTCCGCTGCTCGCGGTGATCACCAAGGTCGTCGTGTTCGGTGGCGCCGCGGCCGCGCTGTGGGGACTGGGCCATCGGGTGGCGGCGGTCGTCTTCGCGGGCGTCGTGATCGCGAATCTGCTGGCGATCAAGCTGGGCCACCTGAATTCGTAGCCCTGAATTCGTAGCGCGCCGGCCCGGAGTCCGGGCCGGCGCCCACGCTCACGGCACGACTTCGAAGACGTCACCCGGATTGACGTAGTCGTAGAAGGCCTTGGCCCCCTCGGGGGTCATCCGGATGCAGCCGTGGGACTGCTCCTCGATGGGCCCGATATGGGTGGCGATATCGCCGTTGAAGAAGACCGCCCAACGCATTTCGGCGTTGTGCATGGTGCTCCAGTGGTACGGCTCCTTGAACGCGACGTGGAAGGTGCCGGGCGGTGTCTCGTACCCGGGCCGCCCGTGCGAGATGGGGGTCGGGCCGTAGACCACGCGGCCGTTGTCCATCAGCCAGCCCTCATTGGTCGACAGGCGCAGGCAGGCGCGTGCGGCGGCCGAACACGGAGCCGAGATCTGGCCGGGCGGGGAAGGAACGAGTTGCGGAACGCCGGGGATGTCGGGGCCGCCGGGCCACACCGGATCGGCGCCCGCGGGCACCGTGACGGCGAATCCGGCAGCCGCGATCGCGGTCGCGGCCGCCGCTCGGATCGTCCATCGGGTGATGCTCGTGCAGTTCATATGCGTCCGACCTCTCTACCCGGCCCGCTGTCCGGCCGAGCCGGGCGGCGGGCACATTCGTCGACAAGCTGGGACGGCACCGTCAGCGATCGATGTGTGCTCGATCACGATGCATAGTTGATCATTGTGACCCGCCGCGGGCCCCGATGGTGCGGAAGAATCCGCCTTGTTATCACAAATCGGGCAGGCCGAGTTCCAGGTTGGGCGCGGCGATACCGCCGTCGATCTCGAGAATCTTGCCGGTGAGATAACTGCCCGCGGGGGAGCACAGGTAGACGATGCCCGCCGCGATATCGGTCGGATCGCCCAGCCGATGCAGCGGCGTATCGGCCTCCATCTTCGCCTTGACCTCGGGATTCTGTGCCACGACCTCGAGTGCGGAGGTCAGCACCGAGCCGACCGCGATGCCGTTGACCCGGATCCGCGGCGACAGATCCGCGGCGGCCAGCCGGGTCCAGTGCGCGAGCGCCGCCTTGGCCGTGCCGTAGGCGAGGAAGCCGCGCCCGGGCGCCCGGCCCATCATCGAGGAGATGTTGACCACCGAGCCGCCCTCGCCGGCGAGCATGTGCGGGACCGCCGCGCGGGTGAGGGCGTGCGCGGTGGAGACGTTGAAGCGGAAGGCCTCCTCGAGGAATTCCGGCGAGGTGGTCAGGAAGGTGTTCGGCATGGTGCCGCCGACATTGTTGACCACGATGTCGATGCGGCCGAATTCGGTGGCGGCGGCGTCGGCCAGTGCCGTGACGGCATCGAGATCCGACAGATCGCAGGCCACGGGGAGGGCGCGCCGCCCCGTCGCCCGGATCTGCTCGGCGACCGCGTCCAGTTGCGACTGCGTGCGCGCGGCGATCGCCACATCGGCGCCCGCCTCGGCCAGGGCGAGGGCGGTGGCGGCGCCGATGCCGCGCCCCGCGCCGGTAACGACGGCGGCGCGCCCGTCGAGTCGGAATTTGTCCAGGATCATCGCTAGTCCTCTCGGTTGTTGTCCTCGCAGTGTTAAGAATTAGCTCTTAACTGTCAAGGACTAGTGCTCAATCCGCTGGTAGGACGTATCGTGCTCAGGGTGGAAGCAGTGAGTGCCCGGGAGCGGTTGATGGTGGCGGGGGAGCGGCTGATCGCCGAGCGGGGATATCTGGTGCCGCTGCGCGATATCGCCGCCGCGGCCGGGCAGCGCAACAACTCGGCGATCCCGTATCACTTCGGCTCACGCGACGGACTCGTCGAGGCGGTGGTCCAGCAGCGGCTGGCGACTTTGGAGGTGCGCCGGTTGGAGTTGCTGGCGCAGCGCCCGGCCGCGGCCGCCGACGATGTGCACACTCTGCTCGACGCACTGGTCATCCCCATGTTCGAACTGGGAGCGCGTGACGAAAGTTCCTATTACGCAAGGTTTCTCGAACAGATCCGCACCCATCCCGCAGTGTCGGACGCGGCCAATCTGGACAGCGCCGAACGGACCTCGGTGCGAGTGATCGTGGGCGGGCTCGACCGCGCTCTTTCGGACCTGCCGCCGCGCCTGCGGCATCGCCGGCTGCGCAGCCTCACCACGGTGCTGTTCGCGCTGCTGGCCGACCACGAACGCGCCGTCGAGGCAGGCCGGATCGCCGCCGACGACCGGGAGGCCTGGGACCAGGTGATCGACATGCTCGCCGGCACCCTCACCGCCCCGGTGACGACGCGTACCCGCTGACCGTGTGACCATCGGTTAGAACCGAATTTCCCTGGATGCCCAGGTTTCGCGCTCGGACGCACGACAGCATCCGAGTGAGCATCACGGCGACGGCACCCCCGGATCGGTGGTGTGGAGCCGAGGCTGGCGGCTCACCACGCCCGCCGATTACCGTGAACCCTGTGGATATCGCGCGCGAGCTGCCCGGCGAACGGTCGGTGCCGCGTACTGGATGGCGTAGTCAGGGCGGGCCGCTACTGGCGGCCGGTGCGGTGGTCGCCGCGGCCGCGGTGCTGCACTTCCACGATCCGCACAGCCAGGGGGCATACGGGATATGCCCGTTCTATGCGCTGACGGGATGGTGGTGTCCGGGCTGCGGTGGACTGCGGGCTGTGCACAATCTCACCGAAGGCCGGGTACTCGACGCACTGCACAGCAACGTATTCGTGCTTCCGCTGCTGCTCACCCTGGTGCTGTGGTGGGGGCGGTGGGCTCTGAGCCGCTGGCGCGGCCGAGCCGACACCGCCTTCCCGTTCACCCTTCGTGGCCAGGCGCAATGGTGGCTGATCGGGCTGCTCGTGCTGTTCACCATGGTCCGCAATACCCCGTGGGGTACATGGTTGGCCCCGGTCTAGGCGGGCATGCTGGAAATATGACCCAGGAAATCGCTGATTCACTGAAGGCTCGGGTGCGCGAGAAGATGCTGCGCCAATTGAACGAGGACGGCGCGCCCGACGCCGAGCAGGACGATCCGCGCCAGATCGCCATCGAGAAGGATCTCGAGGCCATCGACTCCGTTCCCGACGGCGATCCGCTGATCGAAGAATTGGCCGCCCGCTACCTGGTGCCGTAAATCGGATCGTGCCGGATCAGATCGCGCAGGGTGCCGCGCCCTGCCCCGCCTCCGTCAAGCCGGGCCGGGTCTCCGGCAGCGGGGACCACTGGCCGCCGGCATACGTGTAATTCCACGAAGCGCCGTCTCGAACCAGTCGGCTCAGCGCCTCGAGCAGGCGATCCACATCCGCGACCGACGTGCCCAGACCGACGCTCGCGCGCACCGCGCCGTCGACACCGAGCCGCTGCAGCAGGGGATGTGCGCAGAAACGCCCGTCACGCACGCCGATACCGAATTCGGCCGACAGATACGCCGCGACCCGGCCGGGCTCGAACCCGTCGACGGTGAATGCCACGATGCCCACACTGTCGGCACTGTCGGAAAAGATGCGCAGTTGCCGAACGCCCGCAACGGTTTTCAGGCCGTCGCGCAGGCGGCGGATCAAGTGGTGTTCGTGCTCGACCACGGCCTGTTCGTCGAGGGCATACAACGTTTCGCAGGCCGCCGCGACGGCCGCCGCGCCCAACACGTTCGGGGATCCCGCCTCGTGCCGCTGCGGTGCGGGCGCCCAGTGCGCCTGCTCGGTGGTGACCGCGGTGACCGCCCCGCCGCCGGCCAGATACGGCGGCGCCGCATCCAGCCAGTCGCGGCGGCCCACCAGCACACCGGCGCCGAAGGGCGCGTACAACTTGTGCCCGGAGAAGGCCAGGTAGTCGATGCCGGTTCCGCCGGATTCCGCGAACGACTGCAGGTCGATTCGGCGATGCGGGGCCAGTTGCGCGGCATCGACCAGGATGCGGGCGCCGTGGCGATGCGCGATCGCGGTCAGTTCCGCCAGCGGCAGCACCTCACCGGTCACATTCGACGCGCCCGTAACCGCAAGCAGCGCAGCGGGTTCGGCGCACAGCGCGGCCTCGATCCGCCGCAGCGTCTCCACGATCGTCGCGGCGGCGGGAACCACCCGCCGACCGCGGCGCGTCCAGGGCAGGAGATTCGCGTGGTGCTCGATATCGAGCACCACGGTGTCGCCGGGAACGCAGCACGCCAGCAGATTCAGCGAATCGGTGGTGTTGCGGGTGAACACCACCACCTGGTCGTCGGCGCAGTTCACCGCCCGCGCTACCGCAACACGCGCTGCCTCGTAGCGGTCGGTGCTGATGCGGGAGGCGTATCCGGCGCCGCGGTGCACGCTGGCGTAGTAGGGGAGCAGCTCGTTCACGCGGTCGGTGACCTGGGCCAGGGCGGGGGCGCTGGCGGCGTAGTCGAAGTTGGCGTAGGTACGGAAACCGCCCTGTACGAACGGAACTCGCAGATCGCAGCCGGAGACGCGCGCGATCGGTTCACCGGTGCGGCAGGAACGGGTGGCATGGCCGGCGCAGTCCGGCGCCGAGCAGGTGCAGGAGGCGCCGGAGCGGGAGGCGTAGCCGCCGTGAGCGCAAACCTGTTCCGGGACAACGGTTTCGGCGGTAGCGGCGGCAATTGTCGAGACAGCAGTACGCATCGGGGCGATCCCTTTGTTCAGGGACTCCGGACGTGGAGGGTGATCGGAGTCCGCGCTTGCCGTGCTCGGTCGAGCATCGGCCAGGTCGTCACCCGGAGCACCCCACCGCGGAGGAGGGTTGCCGACCAGCTAGCCGGGGCTTGACGCTGGTACTCGTGACCTGAGCCGAGAGTGGCAGAACCGGCCCGGCGTTGTCAAGCACCCGACTCGAGCGAGCAGTGGCGCCGCGCCGCCCGCGAAATCGGCGACGCGTGAAAGGAATTGCGGCTCAGTCCAATCCGGCTGGGCGGTGATAGGTGCCGTTGTAGTACAGCAGCGGGTTGCGCATCGGCTCGCCACCGGTGTCGTCGTGCACCCGGGTGACCAATCCGACCACCAGGGTGTGGTCGCCGATGGGAATCAACCGATGCACGGTGGCCCGCACCCAGATCGGGGTGCCGTGCAGCACCGGCTCGCCCGTCTCCAGCGTCGACCACAACTCCGGGTCGGCGAAACGCTCTTCGGCGGCGCGCGAAAACCGTTGTGCCAGATGCTGTTGATGTTCACCGAGGAAGTGCACGACGACCGAATCGGCCTCGCTCATCGCGTCGATGGACGAGGAGGTGTGCGCGATGTTGAACGAGATCAGTGGCGGATCCAGCGACAGCGAGGCGAAGGAGGTGGCGGTGAAGCCCACCGGGCGTTCCGGCCGGCTCAGGGTGACGATCGTCACTCCCGCGGGGTAGTGGCGCATGGCTGCCCGGTACTGCGCTGCGGTGACGCCGTCGTGCTGAGATTCGAGATGCTGAGGGTCGAGATCGGCCAGCTCGGCGTCGGGTCGCTGGGAACTGCTCACGCCTCCAACCTACGTCGTGCCCGCCCTCCCGCAATCCCGACGCCGTCCCGGCGCCGCCGAACTGCCCCGATACGCTGGACGAATGAGTGATTGGAAGGCTTTCGACGTCGAGCGCACCGGTCACGTCGCGCGAGTGACGCTGACCGGACCCGGCAAGGGTAATGCCATGGGCCCGGATTTCTGGAGTGAACTGCCGCTGATCTTCGGCGAGCTGGACGCCGACCCGGAGATCCGCGCGATCGTGCTCACCGGTTCCGGTAAGCACTTCTCCTACGGCCTCGATCTGCCCGCGATGAGCCCGACCTTCGGTCCGCTGCTGGGCGAGAAGGCCCTGGCCGCACCGCGCACCGATTTCCTCTACGAGATCCGCCGCATGCAGGCCTCGGTGACCGCGGTCGCCGACTGCCGCAAACCCGTGATCGCCGCGATCTCCGGCTGGTGCGTGGGTGGCGGACTCGATCTGATCGCCGCCGCGGATATCCGCCTGGCCAGCGCGGAGGCCAGCTTCAGCCTGCGCGAGGCCAAGGTCGCCATCGTCGCCGACATCGGATCGCTGCACCGGCTGCCGGGCATCATCGGCGAGGGCCATGTGCGCGAGCTCGCCTATACCGGCAAGGACATCGACGCCGCGCGTGCGGAGAAGATCGGCCTGATCAACGACGTCTACCCGGACCAGGAGGCGGTGCTGGCCGCCGCGCACACGCTGGCGGAGGAGATCGCTGCGAATCCGCCGCTGGTCGTGCAGGGCATCAAGGACGTGCTGGATCAGCCCAAGGCCGGCAAGGTGGCCGACGGGCTGCGGTACGTCTCGACGTGGAACGCGGCGTTCCTGCCCTCGGAGGATCTGACCGAGGCGATTCAGGCCGTCTTCGAGAAGCGCAAGCCGAACTTCCAGGGCAAGTAGCGCACGTGCGACGGCGCTCGGCGGGACGCATACGCCCGCGAGCGCCGTCGACCGGCACTCAGTGCCCGCCCTGCTCCTGCAGCCGCTCGAACGCCTCGGTGGTGAGAGTCTCGGCCTTGGCCCGGCCGTCCCAGCCATCGACCTTGACCCACTTGCCGGGCTCGAGGTCCTTGTAGTGCTCGAAGAAGTGCTCGATGGCCTTGCGCTCGAATTCCGGGATGTCGTTGACGTCCTGGATGTGATCCCAGCGCTTGTCACCGGCCGGCACCGCGACGACCTTCTCGTCGCCGCCCGCCTCGTCGCTCATCAGCAACACGCCGACCGGGCGGGCCTCGACGATCACGCCGGGGAACACCGACTCCGGCAGCAGCACCAGGCAGTCCAGCGGGTCGCCGTCGGAGCCGAGGGTGTTCTCGATGTAGCCGTAGTCGGCCGGGTAGACCATCGGGGTGTAGAGGTAGCGGTCCAGCCGCACCCGACCCGTCTCGTGGTCGACCTCGTACTTGTTGCGCTGCCCCTTGGGGATCTCGATGGTGACGTCGAACTCCACGTCATCTCCTTCGTCCGATGCGTATGGCGTTGATGCGGTACGGCTGCTCGCCGGCGTGTGCCGCGGCCGACTCGCCGACCGGTCCGGTGGGCTGCCGACGCGCCAGCTCGTTCGGTGGAACGCCGGCGAGGTGAGGATAGTGTGGTCGATGCGCGCATGGGTGCGGCAGGGAGCGTCCGCCTCACACGGGTGAATAGGGAGACAGCTGTCACGTGGTAGGTCGAGGTAGGAAGAACATCGGTGGGCTGGCCGCTCGCCGACGCCGCAATATGTGGGTCGCGGTGCTGGTCGCAACCGTTGTCGCCGTCGTCGTGGCCACGGTGGCTCTGGTGACGGTGCGGCCGTGGACCGAGGAGTTCCGGCACGGGGGTTTGACGATAGCCGCACCCCCGGCCCCCGTGAAGCCCTTTCCCCAGCTGAATCCCGCCTCGGCGAGTGCGCCCGAACCCAGCCGCCAGGGTCTGGCCGCTGCCCTTGCCCAGGTGGCTACCAGTCCGGACCTGGGCAATTTCGCCGGATCGATCTCCGATCCCGACACCCGCGCCACGCTCTGGAGCGCCGATCCGGACAAGCCGATGATCCCGGCGTCCACCCTGAAGGTCATGACCGCGGCGGCGGCGCTGCTGGTGTTGCCGCCGGATCGTCGGCTCACCACGCGGGTGGTGGCCGGTTCGGCGCCCGGTGAGGTGGTGCTGGTCGGCGCCGGCGATCCGACTCTGACCGCGCAGGCCGACGGCAAGGGCTACTACCCGAACGGGCCGAAGTTGTCGGATCTGGTGGCTCAGATCCGTGCCGCCGGGCATCCGGTCGACACGGTCGTGGTCGACACCTCGCTGTATTCGGGTCCGACTTCGCCGGCCGGCTGGGATCCGGCCGATATCGCGGGCGGTTCGTGGGCGCCGATCGAACCGGTGATGATCGACGGCGGCCGCCTCGACCCGCTGGTCGAATATTCGCCGCGTTCGGCCACGCCCGCCCTGGACGCGGGTCGCCGGCTGGCGCTGGAACTGGGCGCCGACCCGGCGAAGGTACGGCTGGGCAAGGCCGCCCCCGGCGCCGCCGAATTGGCCCACGTGGATTCCGCGGAACTGCGGGACCGCTTGCGGGACATGATGATTCACTCCGACGATGTGCTCGCCGAGACGATCGGCCGGGAGATCGCGGCGGCGACCGGTGGCGAGCAGTCGTTCGCCGGTGCCGCCTCCGCCACCCTGACGGCGTTGAAGGCGGCGGGTTTCGACACCGCGGGCGTCACCCAGATCGACAACAGCGGACTGTCCACCGACGACCGGGTTCCGGCGCGACTGCTCGACCGGATCATCGCCGAATCGGCCGCGTCCGCGCAGCCGGGCGGTGCGGATCCGGGCGGCACCACACCGCCCTCGGTCGTGAACACCGGCGACGCCGCCGCGGTCGCCTCGCCGCTGGCGCCGCTGCTGGACTATCTGCCGGTCGCCGGTGGCACCGGATCGCTGGCCGTACGGTTCGTCGACGGCGGCCCCGAGCGCGCCGGAGCGGGCTGGGTGCGTGCCAAGACCGGAACTCTGTCGGTGTCGAGCGCGTTGGCTGGATATGTGTTGGATCGCGACGGCCGCGTCATGACCTTCGCGCTGATGTCGAACGACCGGCCCCCTGAGGCCAGCCGCCCGGCATTGGACGCCGTCGCCACCACGCTTCGCAACTGTGGATGCTCCTGACGGGTGGAAATGCGATGACCGGATCCGGTGACCCCGCCGATGGCCGTACCGCCGACGACGCCGTGGTCGCCGGTCGCGAAGCCACGGACGTGGCGAAGAACGCGTCCGCGAAACGCTCGGTGCTGGCCGGCTCGGTCGATTGGCAGCTGGCCGCACGAGCCGGTAGCGCCGTCGTGCCGTCCGGTCCGCGCACCACGCGGTATTCCGCCGAACAGGTCGTCGAGGAACTGTCCGAGGCGTCCGTGCGGGCCGAGGGCCCGGTGCGCGAGGTGAGTCTGCTCCTCGACGACCAGCCCGTTCCGCAGGCCACGATCGTCGATCGCCGCGGCTGGATCCGCGCGGCCGCCGAATCCATGTCCGAACTCACCGGATCCGCCGACGACGACCGTGGCCGCTTCGCCGGGAAACCGGCCGGCGTCCAGGCCGGGGCGATGCTGGCCTTCCTGTCCACCGCGATCCTCGGCCAATACGATCCGTTCAGCGGGCCGGACGGCACCCTGCTGCTGGTCGCGCCCAACATCATGGCCGTGGAACGCGCACTCGGCGTCTCGCCCAGCGATTTCCGGCTGTGGGTGTGCCTGCACGAGGTGACGCACCGGGTGCAGTTCTCCTCCGCGCCCTGGCTGGCCGACTATATGAAGCAGAACGTCGACACCCTCGGCGCCGTCGGCGACGAATCGGTGAACGAGGTACTCACCCGGCTGCTGGAGGAAATGCGTCGCCGCCGCGACAACGGGGTGAGCGACGATCCCGCCGATCGCGGCATCCTCGGCCTGCTGCGCGCCACCCAGCCGCCGCCGCAGCGCGACGCGCTGGACCGGTTGCTGATGCTCGGCACGCTGCTGGAGGGCCATGCCGACCACGTGATGGACGCCGTCGGCCCGGCCGTGATCCCCACCGTCGCGCAGATCCGCGAGGCCTTCGATCAGCGTCGCCGGCGCCCGGCCAATCCGGTCCAGCGGCTGTTGCGCGCCCTGCTCGGGGTGGACGCGAAGGTCGCGCAGTACGTGCGCGGCAAGGCGTTCGTCGACGAGGTCGTCGGCAAGGTCGGCATGCAGCGGTTCAACACCGTGTGGACCGACGCCGACACCCTGCCCCGGCCCGACGAGATCAGCACCCCGCAACGATGGATCGACCGAGTCCTGGGGTGACCCCGGCGGGCGCCGCCGGGGTCGCGCGCGCCCGGCTTCCGGAGACGGCGGCGGTGCTGGGGATGCGGCACGCCGTACGCGAGTGGCTGCTGCGGTATCGGCCGGAGGGCGCGGTGGCCGTCGCCCTGTCCGGTGGGGCGGATTCGCTGGCCCTCACGGCGGCGGCGCTCGCCGAGGCCGACCAGGTCGACGCGTTGATCATCGATCATGGATTGCAGGACGGCTCGGCGGCGGTCGCGGCGGAGGCCGCCGAGATCGCCCGGCGGCTGGGATGCCGGGCGGTGCGGATGCGCCGCGTGTCGGTGACCGGACCGGGCGGGCCGGAGGCCGCGGCGCGGCAAGCGCGCTACGCGGCACTGGACGAGCTGCGCGACGGCCTGCCGGTGCTGGTCGGGCACACCCTCGACGATCAGGCCGAAACCGTGCTGCTCGGATTGGCGCGCGGTTCGGGCCAGCGCTCGATCCAGGGCATGGCCGACTACGACGAGCCCTGGGGCAGGCCGCTGCTGGGCGTGCGGCGCGCGGTCACTCGGGAGATGTGCCGGGATCTGGGTCTCGACCCGTACGAGGACCCGCACAACGCCGCTCCGGAATTCGCCCGCGTCCGGTTGCGGACCGAGGTGCTGCCGCTGCTGGAGGAGGTCCTCGGCGGGGGTGTGGCACCGGCGCTGGCTCGCACGGCCGCGCAACTGCGCGAGGACGGCGAGGCGCTCGATGCGATTGCCGATCGATTGCTGATCGATGCGCGTGATGGTTCGTCGCTGTCGGTCGAGACACTCGCCACGGTTCCGCCCGCGATCCGTCGGCGTGTCATCCGGGCGTGGCTCCTCGGTGGCGGCGCAAAGGCCTTGACGGACAAGCATTTACGCGCGGTGGAGTCCTTGATCACCGATTGGCACGGGCAGGGCGGCGTCGCGGTCGGCGGAGGAATGCCGGGGATCAGGTTGGTTGCCAGGCGCGAACGTGGCAGGCTGACGTTGGCGTTCGCACGATAACGACCCGAAGGGAACCCAGCACACGTGTACGGGGACGACATAGCGTCGGTGCTGATCACCGAGGAGCAGATCCGAGCCAAGGTCGACGAGCTGGCCGAACTCATCGCGAAGCGATATCCCCCGGACGCGCCCGAGGGTGATCTGCTGCTGGTCGGCGTGCTCAAGGGTGCGATCTTCTTCATGACCGAGCTGGCGCAGGCGCTGCCGATCCCGACGCAGATGGAGTTCATGGCCGTCTCGTCCTACGGGTCGTCCACCTCGTCCTCGGGCGTGGTCCGGATTCTGAAGGATCTGGACAAGGACATCGCCGGGCGCAACGTACTGATCGTCGAGGACATCATCGACTCCGGTCTCACGCTGTCGTGGCTGATGCGCAACCTCTCCAGCCGCAACCCCGCCTCACTGGAGGTGGTGACGCTGCTGCGCAAGCCCGATGCGCTGCGCACCCACATCGAGGTCGCGCACGTAGGTTTCGACATCCCGAACGAATTCGTCGTCGGGTACGGGCTGGACTACGCCGAGCGTTACCGCGATCTGCCCTACATCGGCACCCTGAACCCGCGGGTCTACAGCGCCTGAACTGGGCACATGACCGAATTGGTGACCGAATTCCGCCGGAGTGTGGCGAAAATCACCGTTTGACGATGTTCCCTGCGCAATCGCTATCGATGGAAGTTGCTGATCGCCCGGGATGACGGGCCGCATCGGCGGCGGAACTCTCCGCGCCGCGCTGAACGTGACATCACCGCTGGTCGACGCCTGCGGTGATGTCGTTTCATCGGCTTCTCGCGACGGCTGTCGCGTTCGCTGAGAATTGACCGAGGCGATTGTGCTGGAGTTATGGCGGAGCCCTATGCTGTCAGTAACAAACCGTTTGGCTGTTTATGACCCTCTATTCAGACTTGAAGGTCTAAAGCGGCTAGATTTCCCTGACCAATTCTGATAGCAAGGTGCTATGGACCCGCATTTGCGCGACCTGCGGTACTTCGTCGCCGTCGCTGAGGAACTGCACTTCACCAATGCCGCGCAGCGGCTGCACATCGCTCAACCCACCCTCTCGCGGCAGATCCGCCAGCTCGAGCGTCAGCTCGACGTGGTCCTGTTCGATCGCAACCAGCGCAGCGTCGCGCTGACCGTCGCCGGTAAAGAACTGCTCGAGGGAGCCCGTCGCATCCTGGAGCTGTGGGAGGTCACCAACGTGGCCCTCCAGGAAGCCGGTGAGGTGTTGCGGGTCGGTATCCAGAGCTCGATCGGACGCGGTCTGATCGCCGAACTGGAAAGCGCCAGCGGACATCGGCTGGCCCTGCATTCGGCATCGTGGACCGATCCCTCCAGCGGCCTCGCGGGCCGGCAGGCCGATCTGGCGTTGATGTGGTTGCCGGTGCCCGATTCCGGGCGCTACCGCTGGCAGGTGCTGCGCACCGAAGCGAGGTGGGTGCTCCTCCCCGAGAACCACCGGCTGGCCGATCACGAGGCCATCGAATTCGCCGATCTGATCGACGAGCCGTTCATCGCGATGCCCGCCGAAGCCGGTGCGGCACGCGACTTCTGGCTCGGCGGCGACGCCCGCGGTGGGCGGCAGGCCAAGATCGGCGGCGAGGCCGCCACCGCAGAGGAACGGCTCGAGGCCGTCAGCCTCGGACTCGGCGTCTGCCTGCTGGCCGAGAACAACGTGCCGATGTATCGGTGGCCCGGGCTCACCGCCCGCCCGGTCGCCGGCCTCGCGCCGTGTGAACTCGCGATGGTGTGGCGCGCGGACGACGACCGGCCGACCATTCTCGATTTCGCCAATCGCGTTGTCGCCGGAGGGTTTTCCGTCGTCGAAGACGACCGGTGAGCGCTGTCGAAGACGACCGGTGAGCGCTGTCGAAGACGAGCGGTAGCGCTCAGGCGGTGCGCTGCCAGGGCTGAGCGGTCTCCAACTGGGCGGCCAGGCGTAGCAGCGTCGATTCGCTGCCGGGCGGCCCGGCCAGTTGCGCGGCCACCGGCGTCCCGGTGCGCGGGTGCAACCCCATCGGGACGCTCACCGCGGGCCAGCCGACCAGATTCCACAGCGGCGTGAACGGCGAGAAGCGAACGTTGGCAACGACATTGGCCAGCCAGCCCCGGGCGTGCCAATTGCGCGCCGCGAGGGCGGGCGTGGCCAGCGTCGGGGTGATCACCACATCGTGCTGCTCGAAGAAGTCGAGCAGCCGCGCCTCGATCCGGTCGACCTGATTCGGCTGGACCAGACCGGCCTTCAGCACCGCCCGGCCCAGCGCGATATGCACGCGGCTACGGCGTTGCAGCAGTTCCGGATTCGCGACCGCACCCGCCTCGCGCGCCGCATTGGCCAGCCAGCGCCACGCCAGCGCGGTGGTCGCGCCCTGATACGGCAGTGCGGCGGACACGACGCCGTGACCGGCCTCCTCGGCGAGCCGGGCGGCGGTCTGCGCGGCCGCGGCCCAGTGCTTGTCCACCCGGACCAGCGGAGACGGCGATCCGGGCGCGATCGCGATGCGCAGCGGCGTCGGCGGTTCCAGATCGGCCAGGGCCGGCCGGTCGGCCAGCACCGACAGCATGAGTGCCGCATCGGCGACCGTGGTCGCGAGCACCCCGTTCTCGGTCATGCCGCTCCAGGAGTCGACCCCCACCTGGGCCGGGACCACGCCGCGTCCCGGTTTGATGCCTAAGACGCCGCAGCAGGCGGCGGGTATGCGCACCGACCCGAGCCCGTCGTTACCGTGGGCCACCGGCACGAGTCCGGCACCGACCGCGGCGCCCGATCCACCCGAGGAGCCACCGGCGCTGTAGCGAATATTCCACGGGGAACGAGCAATTCGCTCGGGCGTGTCGGAGGTGCCCCACAGTGCGCCCTCCGGCATCTCGGTCAGGCCGACCACGACCGCGCCCGCGGCCCGCAACCGCCGCACCACCGGGTGATCCGTGGCGGCGGGGACGCCCGACCCCGCGCGCGAACCCGCGTCGGTGATCTCACCGGCCACATCGATGTTGTTCTTCACCGCGACGGGGACGCCGGCCAACGGGAGGATGTCGAGGTCGGCGCGGTCGGCCAGGGCGCGGCTCTCGGCCCGTGCCCGCTCCGCGCGGACGGTGTGGAAGGCGCCTACCCGCGTATCGCCCCCGGCGATGCGATCCAGCGCGGCGTCGACCACCTGCCCGGCCGTGACCAGACCGTCGCGCACCGCGGCGGCGATCGCGACGGCGGTCGTCAGCTTCGCCGGATCGGGGGCCTTCTCGGCGTCCGCGGCACCGCCGCCGGTGACCGGCTCACTGCTCGCGGCGGGGGGTTGCGCCCGGTCGCCCGGCGGGGTGCTCGACCCGGAACCGGTGCTGGAAACGTGCTGCGGTTCAGCGTTTTCCGCCGGCGACCCGGAGGTCTGATCCGCTGGTCCCGAACCGGTGGTTTCGTCTGCGTCCACTGCTACCTCCCGGGTGGCGCGCGAGACGGCGTTCGATGTCGCGTCGGCCAGTGCGGTGCCCTCGTTGTGCATATGTCGAAGCCCCCGTCGCGTTGTGGTCGATATGGGCTGTTTTCGATGTTGTCGCGCAAGTTATCACTTTCGGCGACGCACACCGTTGATGATCACGGGGCGTGGCGGATGGTGCTGTAAACCACGACCGCGATGCCCGAATGCACGGTGGCCGCGGCACCCACTGGACACCGCGGCCGGACAGCACATTTCGCTCCGCGCTATTCGGTGCCGTTGCGGACCCGTTCCTCGTAGGCCTTGCGGGCGGCCGAATCGACGTCGCCGAGGAAGGTCTGCTGCGCGCCCAGAGCACGTCCGATCGCATCGCCCACCGACTCCGGCAGCAATCCGACCACCTGCGAGATGGCGCCGGCCACCTTCGTCACGCGGACCTTCGACTTCGGTGCCACCAGGAGTTTCGCGATGGCCTCGGCAATCTCCTCCGGCTCGGCCGGGCGCATCAGCTTCGGCGCCGAAACACCCGATCCCAGTTCGGTATTGGTCAGCGTCGGCAGCACCGACGAGAACGACACGCCCGTATCGCGATACTCCTCCCGCAGCGTGTCGGTGAAGCCCAGGACCGCGTGCTTGGTGGCGTTGTAGGTCGCCAGACCGGGGATGTGGGTCTCCCCTGCGAGGGAGGCGATATTGATGATATGGCCGCTGCGCCGCGGCAACATCCGGGCCAGCGCCAGTTTCGAGCCCAGGATGACGCCGTAGACATTGATATCGATGATGCGGCGGGTCAACGCATCCGGTTCGTCGACCACCCTGCCGGTGGGCATGATGCCGGCGTTGTTGATCAGCACATCGACGGGTCCCAGCGCCCGTTCCACCTCGTCGAGGAAACTGCTGAACGACTGCTGGTCGGTGACGTCCACCCGGCCGTAGTGATCGAAATCGTGGTCGGTGCCGGACTGTTTGACGGCCGTCTCGTCCACATCGCCGATGGCGATCTTCGCGCCGAGTTGCTGCAGCCGCGTCGCGGTCGCCAGGCCGATACCGCGGGCGCCGCCCGTGATGACGACGACCTTGCCGCTGATCTTGCCGAAGTCGGTCACTTCTTCCCTCCGACCGTGTCGAGCACGTCCTTGATGCCCAGCCGGCGCATGCCGCGCGCACCCGCGGCGCGCATCGCGGCCAGCGCGAAACCGAGTTTGGTGGTGTTGTACGGGAACCACATGAGTTCTTTTTCCTGCGTGGGCAGGATCGGCACGGTGATGGCCTGTTTGCGGCAGTACTTGCGCACGCCGTCGGCGCCGCCCCAGCGCGCGCCCACACCGGACTGCTGCCAGCCGCCCATCGGCAGCGCGAAACTGAACATGTTGGCGAAGACGTCGTTGATGTTCACCGCGCCCGCATTCAGCCGGCGCGCAACGCGTTCCCCGCGGGCCTTGTCGCCGGTCCACACCGACGCGGACAGGCCGTAGATCGAATCATTGGCCAGCCGAACGGCTTCGGCCTCGTCGGCGACCTTCATCACCGGGATGGTCGGGCCGAAGGTCTCCTCGGTCATACAGCTCATCGAGTGGTCGACGTCGGCCAGCACGGTGGGCTGGTAGAAGGTGCCCACACCGGTGGCCTTGCCGCCGGTCACCGCTCGCGCGCCCTTGGCGATCGCATCCTCGACGTGGTCGGAGACGATGGATTTCTGCGCGTCGTTGGCCAGCGCGCCGACATCGTATCTCGGCTCCCGCCCGTCGGCGCCCTGACGCAGTTCGCGCACGTGCGCGGCCAGTTTCTCGACGAAGGTGTCGTAGACCGGAGCCTCGACGTAGACCCGCTCGACCGAGATGCACACCTGCCCGGCGTTGAACAGACCGCCGAAGGCGATGCCGTAGGCGGCGCGGTCGATATCGGCGTCGGCCAGCACGATCGCCGGATCCTTGCCGCCGAGTTCCAGGCTGTAGGGGATGAGCCGCTCCACGCAGGCCGCGGCGATCCGCTTACCGGTCTTGGTCGAACCCGTGAACTGCACGTAGTCGACGTTGTCGACGACCGCCGCGCCCGTCTCGCCGGCGCCGGTCACCACGGCCAGTACCGGCGGCGCACCGATTTCGGACCAGCCGCGCGCCAATTCCAGCGCCGACAGCGGAGTCACCTCGGACGGCTTGAGAACGACGGCCGCACCGGCGGCCAGCGCCGGAATCACGTCGATCACCGGCATCGCCAGCGGGAAGTTCCACGGCGTGATCACGCCGACCACGGGATAGGGCCGGTAGGCGGTGGTCAGCTTCTTGACCCGGGCCAGCGGGCTGTGCGGCGAGGGATGTTCGTCGGAGAGGAACTTGCCGGCGCGCCGGGCGTAATAGCCGGTGAGATCGACCGAGAAGCTCGGATCGATCAGCGCGTCGACGCGGGCCTTGCCGGTTTCGGACTGCAGCACATCGGCGAGATGATCGGTGTGATCGATGATCCAGTCCTGCAGCTTCAGCAGCCATTCCTTGCGGCCCTCCGGCCCGATGGCCTCCCATTCGGGCTGGTAGAGCCGCAATTCGCGGACCTTGGCGGCAACCGCGTCGGCCGATTCGGCGGGGACGGTGCCCACCAGCTCGCCGGTCGCCGGATTGCGCACCTCGATGTCGGTGACCAGCGCGGTCGCCGCTGTCGCCTGCCGCGCGGGTGCCGGGTCCTTCTTCACGGTTGCCGCCGGAGCCGATTTCGTCGCCGCCGGCGTGCTCGACTTCGCGGCCGGGGCGGACTTCGCCGCCTTCGCGGGCGTCTTCTTGGCCGCGGTCCGGCCCGCGGTCTTACGGGCGGCCGGCTTGTTTGCGCCGGTCGATTTCCCGGCCGTGGATTCGCCGGGTGACGGTTCGGTATTCGGCACGATGCTGTCTCTCCCCACGTGCGCTGCGCTGCGAACGGTTGACATTGTGAATCACTTCACTGATCTATGATCGTGTCACAATGATTCGCGTGCTGCTTGGTCTTTGCGGTCAAGGACTCGGCTGTAATTTGGCACCGGAGCACAAAAACTTCGCGGCCGCCGGCGGGCTGCACAACGAGATCGGGTGAACGAGGGGATCGGTGATGGCGACAGCCCCGTCCGATGTGGCGGTCCGGCAGTGGATGGCCGATTTCGTCGCCGAGACACTGCGCGGCGAGACCCTCGAACAGATGGTGGCCCGGCTCGACGCGCAGATCATCGGCCGCGTGCCGGAACTGACCGATCGCGATCTGCGCCGCGATCTGGAATCCAGCACCCGGGCACACGCCCTGGCCGTCCTCAGCGGCCTCACCCAGGACGCGATGGAGTACGCGGTCCCCGAACAAGCGCACGCCTTCGCCCGCACGCTGGCCCGCCGTGGCTACGACCTGCGGCTCCTGCTCCGCGTTTACCACGCCGGCCAGGAGGCCGCGATCGACTACATGACCGAGGTGATCGACGAGCGCCGGCTGCCCGAGCAGTTCGAACGCTCGGCGCTGATCCGGCTGTTCGAACGCTCCACCCGCTGGGTGAACACCTCCGTCGAGGCGCTGACCGACACCTATATGCAGGAGCGGGAGCGCGGCCTGCGCGCGGCGCTCAACCAGCGCACCGAGATCGTGCGGACCTTGCTGTCGGGTGAGGACATCGACGCGGACCACGCCTCGGCGCGGCTGGGATTCCGTCTCGGGCAACGCCAGGTCGCGATCGTGCTGTGGACCGATTCTGTTGCGCGCGGTGCCGGTGCGCTCCTGTCCGCCGCGGTGGACGGGTTCGCCCTCCCCGGCGCGGGCGACGGCCGGCGGGAAGGCCCGGACGCCGTGACCGGCCCGCAGGGCGATGGCCTCGCCGGCAACAGTGGCGCCGCGGGGGATATCGGCGCGGACGACCGGCTGGCGGCCGGCAGTGATGAACTCGGACGGCTGGAACGAACGGCCACGCGGCTGGCCACCGCGCTCGGCGGGGTCGGCGTCCTCACCGTGCCGGCGGGTTCGGCGGCGCTGTGGGCGTGGCTCGCGGCCGATGCCGAGGCGGTCGCCGCCGCGGCCGCCGATATCGTCGCCGCGCCGATCCGCCTCACGCTGGGCTCGTCCGCGACGGGTGTGGCCGGATTCCGGCAGAGCCATCGCGATGCGATCGCGGCCAGGCAGGTGGCCGAGCGGGCGGCCGTCGATCTCGGCCGGGTGCTGCCGTACGCGCGGGTCGAACCCGCCTATCTGGCCGGTGCGGACGTCGCGGCGATGCGCGCGCTGATCCGGCGGGAACTCGGAGCGCTGGCCGCACCGGATGCGAATTCGGCGCGGCTGCGCGAGACGCTGCTCGCCTATCTGCGCTGTCACCGCAGCCCGGAGGGTGCGGCGGCGCGTCTGGGCGTGCACAAGAACACGGTCCGCTACCGCATTCAGCGCATCGAGGAAACGCTCGGGCGTCGCATCGAGGAATGTGGCCTGCGGCTCGAGCTGGCGCTGGAATGCGTGGCGGTCTACGGGGTGTGAGCGCTCAGACGCGGTCGCCGGTCGCGCGCAGCGGCGGTTCCGCGGCCGCGGTCACCGGATGGTCTGGCAGTTCGGCCAGCAGCGTCGTCGTCGCCGCGGCCACCGCGGCCACCGCCTTGTCGAAGGCCGGTTTCGTGACATACGACAGACCGGTCAGGCCACCCACCTTCCGCACGTATTCCTGTGCGGCAGCGAAGATTTCCTGGTCGGTGGCGCGGGGTTCGAGCCCGCGCAGCACGGTGATGTTGCTACCCATGGCGCCGAGAGTAGCCCTAGTCAGGGGCTTACGGCGCCCGATGAAACGGCAAATGTGAAAAATGTGTGTATCGGACTGTGGCGGTATGTCCAGAAGCGCCGGAATCCGGCCTTCCGGGTCACAGTCGACACGGCATCGGGAGATAACCGAACCCCCGGATGGCCGATGCGACACAATCGGAACCATGGCTGCCCGCGACATGCCGACCCTGACCACATTCCCCTATCCGGAACTGGACGAGCGCGAGGACGACCACTGGTCCGGCGCTCAGGTTTCCGACGACGAATTGCGCGCGCTGTCCCTGGGGGCGTTCTATTCCGCCCGCTGGGACGCCTTCCACGATGCCCTGCTGCTCGGACCCGAACGAGAACATCCGCTCGGCGACCGCCGCGAACTGGCCATCGACACCCTGACCGGGGCCTGGGGCATCACCGACGGGACCGAGGCGATGGCGTCGATGGAACAGCTGCTCGACGGGATGCACGCACCGCTGTACGCGCTGGTCCATCCGCTGGTGAACGCGGCCCTCAATTCGCCCGAACGGGACCGCTTCGGTGAGCGCGCCGATCGGCATCGCGCCTTCCTGCGGCAGGTCGGGGCGTTTCGGGGGATGGACAACCCGGAGGCGCTGGTCCGCGACTACGACATCTGGTCCCAGGCGATCAAACTCGATCTGACCGGCCATCTGGTGCAGCCGCTGCCCGCCGATATCCAGGCCTGGGATCTCGCCCGGGTGGTCGCGGTGGCACGGATGGCCTTCACCGCCGGCTACCTCGAGGCCGATACGGCCTGGGATTACGTGATGCGCGCGCTGCCGCCGACGCAGAAGCGCTACCGCAATTGGCGGCAGTTCGGCGACGCCTATCTCACCGGCTGGACCTACTGGCAGGCCTGTGAGGACATGGCCGTGCTCAAGTCCGGCGGCACCGATCGGCGGCTCGAACTGGTCCGACTATGGATGCGGCCGACCAGTCCGTGGCGGCGCATCGCGCTCCAAGGCGAGTAGCGCCTCAGTCGGGGAGCGAGCGCAGGATCCCGCGGCCGTAACGCTGGAACTGCGCATCGTCCACCATCGCCAGCGAATGTCGCTCGACCAGTAGTTCCCACTCCGAATACAGCTGGGCCACGCCCGGATCCGGCGGCGCCACGGCGCCGTCGGCGGATTCGCGCTGAATCGCGAAGTTCACCGCGCCGACGATCCGATCGGTATCGGCCCGGTCGGTCCCCAGAAAACTCAGCGTCGTATTGCCGTCGGTGAGGTCGATGCCGTAATCGCCACCCGGTTCGTCGCCCGAACCCTTACCGACCTCGGCCGAGATCAGCGCCGAGACGGGCATCTCGTGCGCATAGCGCGGGGTGGAACCGATCGAGAGCAGCAGTACCCGCCCGGTGGTGACGGCCAGCAGCCCGCGCCCGCGTCCGGCCGGTGGGACCGCGGTGACCATCGCCGTCTCCAGCATGAACTCGTCGGGTGTGACCATCGTGTGCAGTGCTCCGGCGGCCGAGCGGGTCTCCCGCCGGGGTGCCATCCGCCGGATCGCGCGGTCGACGTCGGCCCGGGTCGGTCCGGTCTTACCCCAGACCGGTGCGGGAGGGACCAGATCGGGCGCCGACATATCGATGCGCTGGGTTGCCAGGATCTGGGAGTTGATCCGCTCCACGATCACGGTCGCGGCCGGCACGTCGTGTTCGGCGATCAGCACCGGGAGCGGGGTGCGGTCGGCCGGGACGCCGGTGAGGACCGGACTCGGATAACGCAGGTAGATCTCGATCACGACGGCGTCGTCGGCGCGCCGGTTCAGCCGGACCTTCAGCAGGTCCGACACCGGAACGTCGAGCACCCGCTCGCCATCGGTGCCCGGCCGCAGAACCTGGAGTCGCCCGCCGCCGTGGCGCAGTATCGCTGTGGGTGTCCGTAGCTCGACTATGTCCATACCCCCTGCGTTCGTCCTGTGTTGTCGCTCACAATAGGTCGTGCATGCCATGATTGGGACCACTTGGACGGACACCGCGAGGTGATCGCCCGATAGGCCGGGAACCACCAGCGTTCTCCGACCGTTTACCTGTTGAACTGCATCAGCTGCCGAACTGCGCGATGTATCGAGTAGACCGTACGCGGTAACGTGGCTTGTCCGCATCCGTTCTGCCCGACCCGGTCGGTGCCGGTATGGATACGGCCCCGCCCGACGCATAGTAGGCATACACCGGAAACACCGGAAAGGACTGGCCCGCCGGCCGACGCTCTATGAACCGCAAGACAGTGTTTCGCAACCTGGCCATAGTCGCGGGCATCCTGCTCGTGATCTATCTGGTCAGCTACTTCAGCAACGACACGCGCGGCTGGAAGAACGTCGATACCTCGGTGGCGCTCACCCAGCTTGCCGACAAGCAGAACGTCAAGCAGGTCCAGATCGATGACAAATCGCAGCAGCTGCGCATCACCCTGAAAAACGGCAACGACGCCACCGGCGGCCAGACCCAGATCATGGCCAAGTACCCCGGTGGCAGCGAGGTCTCGGCGCAGATCCTGCGGGATGTCCAGGCCTCGGGCGCGCCGTACAACACCGAGGTCAAACAGGACTCCTGGTTCACCCAGGTGCTGCTGTTCGTGCTGCCGATGGTGATTCTGCTGGGCCTGTTCGTCTTCGTGATGGCCCGCATGCAGGGCGGTGGCCGCGGCGGCATGATGGGCTTCGGTAAATCCAAGGCCAAACAGCTGTCGAAGGATATGCCGAAGACCACATTCGCCGATGTGGCCGGCGCCGACGAGGCCGTCGAAGAGCTGTACGAGATCAAGGACTTCCTGCAGAACCCGGCTCGCTATCAGGCGCTGGGCGCCAAGATTCCCAAGGGCGTGCTGCTCTACGGCCCGCCCGGAACCGGTAAGACGCTGCTGGCCCGCGCGGTCGCGGGTGAGGCCGGGGTGCCGTTCTTCACCATCTCCGGTTCCGACTTCGTCGAGATGTTCGTCGGTGTCGGCGCCTCGCGCGTGCGCGACCTGTTCGACCAGGCCAAGCAGAACAGCCCCTGCATCATCTTCGTCGACGAGATCGACGCGGTCGGCCGCCAGCGCGGCGCCGGCCTCGGCGGTGGTCACGACGAGCGCGAGCAGACGCTGAACCAGTTGTTGGTCGAGATGGACGGTTTCGGCGATCGCACCGGCGTCATCATCATCGCGGCCACCAACCGGCCGGACATCCTGGACCCGGCGCTGCTGCGTCCGGGCCGCTTCGACCGCCAGATCCCGGTCGGCAATCCGGACCTCGCCGGTCGGCGCGCGATTCTGCGGGTGCATTCGCAGGGCAAGCCGATCGCGCCCGATGCCGATCTGGACGGCCTCGCCAAACGCACCGTCGGCATGTCGGGTGCCGATCTGGCCAATGTGATCAACGAGGCGGCGCTGCTCACCGCGCGTGAGCACGGCAACGTCATCACCGGACCGGCCCTGGAGGAATCGGTCGACCGGGTGATCGGCGGTCCGCGTCGCAAGAGCCGGATCATCAGCGAACACGAGAAGAAGATCACCGCCTACCACGAGGGTGGTCACACCCTGGCCGCGTGGGCGATGCCCGATATCGAGCCCGTCTACAAGGTCACCATCCTGGCCCGCGGTCGCACCGGCGGCCATGCCATGACCGTGCCCGAGGACGACAAGGGCCTGATGACCCGGTCGGAGATGATCGCCCGCCTGGTGATGGCGATGGGTGGCCGCGCGGCCGAGGAACTGGTCTTCCACGAGCCGACCACCGGCGCCTCGTCCGATATCGACCAGGCGACCAAGATCGCGCGCGCGATGGTCACCGAATACGGCATGAGTGCCCGGTTGGGCGCGGTGCGCTACGGCCAGGAACAGGGCGACCCGTTCCTGGGCCGCACGATGGGCACCGGCTCGGACTACTCGCACGAGGTGGCCCGCGAGATCGACGAGGAGGTGCGCAACCTCATCGAGGCCGCGCACACCGAGGCCTGGGCGATCCTCAACGAATATCGCGACGAACTCGACGCGCTGGCCACCGCGCTGCTGGAGCGCGAGACCCTGCACCGCAAGGATCTCGAACAGGTCCTCGCCACCGTCGACAAGCGTCCGCGCATCACCGCCTTCAACGATTTCGGTGAACGTGTGCCCTCGGACCGGCCGCCGGTGAAGACCCCGCGCGAGCTCGCCGCCGAACGCGGCGAACCGTGGCCGGAGGAGGCAGAGACCCGCAAGCCGAGCCGGCCCGCTCCGCAGCCGGTGCCGGCCAACGGTTATCCGCAGGAGGGTCATCGCAACCCGGCCCCGGCTCCGACCCCCGGCTACGGCTATCCGGCCCCGCAGCCCGGTAACTACCCGCGGCCCGCGAATGGCCCGGGATATCCGCCGCGGCAGGGTACGCACGGCTCCCGCCCGGATTACGGCGCTCCCGCCGACTGGTCGGCTCCGGGCTGGCCGCCGCAGGAGGATCCGTCCGCGGGCGGTGCGCCGCAGCAGCAGCCGGAGTACGACAGTGGCTACGGCGGATCCCAGGGATACGGCGAACCCCAGCGCTACAGCGGTGGTCATCGCCGGCCCGAGTGGTCCGGAGATCAGGAGGGTTCGACGCAGAACGGCACCCAGGATCACGGCGATTGGGACGGACCGAACAGCCGCCGCTGACCGGCTGCGATTAGGCTCGACGGTCGAACCGCGCTGTCGGCGCGTTGATTTACGTGATTGTGGAGGTGTCCTCGTATGTCGGCCAACAACAGCGCTCCCGCCGGCTCCGATTCGGCGTCGGGCGCGGGTGCCGCCGTGGTTGCGGAGGCACCGGCTCCGATCGCGCTGGGGACCGGTCGGACCTTCGATCAGAAGCGGGCCGAGGCGGCGGTACGGGAACTACTGGTCGCGGTCGGGGAGGATCCCGACCGGCCCGGGCTGATCGATACCCCGGCCCGGGTCGCGCGCGCCTATCTCGAAATGTTCGCGGGTCTGTACGTGGAACCGGATTCGGTGCTGAACACCACCTTCGACGAGGGGCATCAGGAATTGGTGCTGGTGCGCGACATCCCGATGTATTCGACCTGCGAACACCACCTGGTGTCCTTCCACGGGGTCGCGCACGTCGGCTACATCCCGGGTCCGCAGGGGCGGGTCACCGGTCTGTCCAAACTGGCCCGCCTCGTCGACCTGTACGCCAAGCGGCCGCAGGTTCAGGAGCGGCTGACCAGCCAGATCGCCGACGCGGTGATGCGGAAACTGGATCCGCGCGGCGCCATCGTGGTGGTCGAGGCCGAACACCTGTGCATGGCGATGCGCGGCATCCGCAAGCCGGGCGCCAGCACCACCACCTCCGCGGTGCGTGGCCTGCTGCAGACCAACGCCTCCTCGCGCGCCGAGGCCCTCGACCTGATCCTGCGCAAATGAGCGATCGCCCATGAGCGCAGTGATCACTCCCCGGGACGGGCGCTCGTGCGTGGTGATGGGCGTGGTGAACGTCACCAGCGACTCCTTCTCCGACGGTGGCCGCTATCTCGACCCGGCCGTCGCGGTCGCCCACGGGGTGCGGTTGTACGAGGCGGGCGCCGACATCATCGATGTGGGCGGTGAATCCACCCGCCCGGGCGCCGTTCGCATCGATCCCGAGACCGAGGCCCAGCGGGTGGTCCCGGTGATTCGCGGTCTGGTGGAGGCCGGCGTGCCGACCAGCGTGGACACCATGCGGGCGAGTGTCGCGGCCGCCGCGATCGACGCCGGAGTGAGCGTCGTCAACGACGTGTCCGGTGGTCGCGCGGATGCCGAGATGGTGAAAGTCGTTGCCGCCGCAGAGATCCCGTGGATTCTGATGCACTGGCGGGCTAATGCCGACCATCGCCACATCGGCCCGGCCGATCATTACGACGACGTCGTGCGCGAAGTGCTGGCCGAACTCTCGGCGCAGGTGGATCTGGCCATGGCGGCCGGCGTGCATCCGAGCCGGCTCGTCCTGGACCCGGGCCTCGGCTTCGCCAAGAACGCCGGGCACAACTGGGCCCTGCTGGGCGCACTGCCGGAACTGACGGCCCAGGGGTTGCCGATTCTGGTCGGCGCCTCCCGCAAGCGTTTCCTGGGTTCGCTGCTGGCCGACGAGTCCGGACCGCGCCCGCCCGACGGGCGCGAGGTCGCCACCGCC
Source organism: Nocardia aobensis NBRC 100429 (assembly GCF_000308375.1). GTDB lineage: Bacteria > Actinomycetota > Actinomycetes > Mycobacteriales > Mycobacteriaceae > Nocardia > Nocardia aobensis. The sequence goes on from NZ_BAFQ01000012.1 coordinate 35,051, forward strand.
ACCATCTCGGCCCTGGCCGCCCAGCACGGCGCGTGGGGCGTGCGAGTGCACGATGTGCGGTCGTCGCTCGACGCCATCGCCGTCGCGGATGCCTGGCGGCGAGCCGCCGAATCCGGGCAGCGGCGAGCCGCCGAATCCGGGCAGCGGCGAGCCGCCGAGTCCGGGCAGCGGCGAGCCGCCGAATCCGCTGGTTCACACCATCAGGGGAGCGAGTGAGTACCGATCGCATCGAGCTGCGCGGCCTGCGCGCCTACGGTCACCACGGCTGCTTCGATTTCGAGCGCCGCGACGGCCAGGAATTCCTGGTCGACATCACCCTGTGGCTGGATTTCGCGAAGGCGGCCGCGACCGATGAGCTGTCGGCCACCGTCGACTACGGCGAGCTGGCGCAGCACGCGGTCGCGATCGTCTCCGGCCCGCCGCGCAATCTGATCGAGACCGTCGCCGCCGAGATCGCCGACGATGTGATGCGCGATGAGCGCGTCGTCGCCGCGGAGGTGGTCGTGCACAAGCCCTCGGCGCCGATTCCGCATGCCTTCGCCGATGTTCGCGTGGTGGCCACCAGGCGGCGAGACGTACCGCCGACCCCGGAGGTGGCCGGATGAGCCGTGCGGTGCTGTCGATCGGGTCGAATCTGGGAGATCGGCTCGCCCATCTCCGCAGCGTGGTGGAGGCGCTGACGCCGCAGCTGGTCGCGGTGTCGCCGGTGTACTCGACCGCGCCGTGGGGTGGAGTGCCGCAGGAGGACTACCTCAATGCCGTTGTGGTGGTGGAGGATTCGGAGCTGGGCCCACGCGATTGGCTCGACCGCGGACAGCAGCTCGAGCAGCGGTCCGGGCGTGTCCGCGAGATCCGCTGGGGCGCACGAACTCTGGATGTCGACGTGATCTGGTGCGCCGAGGGGCTGCGGCCGGTGACCAGTGCGGATCCGGAACTGACGCTGCCGCACCCGCAGGCGCACCACCGCGCATTCGTTCTGGTGCCGTGGGCCGAGATCGAACCCGATGCGACGCTGGAGGTCGACGGCCGGACCCGGCCGATCCGGGACCTGCTGTCCGAACTCGATCCGGACGAGATCGACGGCGTCCGGCTCACCGACCTGTCGCTGTCCGCGGCGCAACGATGATCGGTGGCTGGTCGTGAATGTCATGAGGCCGACCAAGATTCTGGACCTGCTCGCGAACGTCCTGATCGCCGCCGCGGTGGCGTGGGTGGCGACTCGCTGGGCCTATTCGAGCTTTCCGCCGATCACGGTGATCGCGGCCGCCTCGCTGTATCCGGTGGCCGCCGTGGAAGCGGTGCTGGCGTTCGTGATTCGCGCCCGCGTCGGCGATCACCGCATCGGTGACGGTCCGAAACAGTTGCATCCGATCACCGCGGCCCGCGCGGTGGCGCTGGCGAAGGCTTCGGCCCAGGTGGGTTCCCTGGCGGCCGGCGTGTGGCTGGGCTTCCTGATCTGGGTGCTGCCGCAGCGGTCGGATATGCGCGCGGCCGCGTCGGACACTCCCGGCGCCATCGTGGGTCTGATCGCCGGTGTGGTGTTGGTCGCCGCCGCGCTGTGGCTGGAGTATTGCTGCCGCGCGCCACATGAGCCACCAGACGAACCAGCTACCTCATAGCTAACACGGTTGAGTCGAGTTCCGGACCGGCTGCGCGCCGAAATCCGCTATTCGAGTTACCCTTGCGGACATGGTTTCACCCTCCCGTAGCAGTGCTTCCCCGCGACAGCGGGACAACGCGGGAAAAATCGTCGTCGGCGTATTAATTCTGCTCGGTCTGATTGCCAGCGTGTTTCTGATTTTCAGCAACAATGTGCAGTTGGTCCGGGTCGGTTTGGTCGCGGCTCTGTGGGCCGCCGCGGTGGCCGCGCTGGCGGCGACCCGCTATCGCCGGGATGCGGCGATCGATCAGGCCAAGGCTCGTGACCTGCAGAAGGTCTACGAGTTGCAGCTCGAACGCGAGATCACCGCCCGGCGTGAATACGAACTCGGCGTCGAATCGCGGGTGCGCCGGGAGATCGGCGCCGACGCCGCCGAACTGGCCGCGCTGCGGAGTGAGCTGACCGTGTTGCGCGAAAGCCTGCAGCGACTGTTCGACGGCGACCTACTGGTCGACCGACCGGCGCTGCGTGCCGAGGCTGTGCGCGTGCAGGAGCTCACCCGCGCCACCGTGGCGAACGGTAGCTCGCAGGAAACCGACACCTGGGACGCGTGGAGCGCGCCGGCCGTGCCGCTGCACGTGGTCTCGCCGGTCTTCGATCCCGACCATCCCGAACCTCCGGCCTTCGCCAGTCCGTACGACGATCCGGTGACGGCGGAGACCGCCGTGGTGTCGGTGGAGGCGTCGGATGAGGAAGGGGAGTCGTCCGTCCGATCGACGGATGATGAAGGGAACGGCGACCGCCGGGACGCGACCGCCGAGTCTGGGCAGCCGGATCCGTCGGGGTTCGGATCTTCGAAGGCCGAGGCTCCCGGATCCACATCCGACCGGACGGCCGCTGACGGGCAGGCCGGCCCCGCGTCGACCTCGGTGAAATCCGGCACCGCGTCGGCGAACGAGAATTCCGAGCCGGCGAAGGCGGGCGCTGCGGAATCCGGCGACTCGCGCCCGAATTCCTCGGTGCCGCGGCTGGCCCCCGTCCAACCGGCGACGACCATGGGTACCGCCGGTTCCCGTCGCCGTCGCCACGCCGATTCCGACGAGAATCAGCCGGGACGCAAGCTCACCGTCGCGGAAATCATGGCCAACCTGCGATCGGAGCAGAACGGCTCGTCGTGATACCCAGCGACGGCTGCCGTGAAACAGGTTGCATGTGACGCGCAGTATCGGTAACTTTCGCAGGAGGAGTATGCGAAGGAGACACCGAAGATGCTGTCCGCTGCTGTAAAGAACACGTCGGCCGATCCGGATTATCACGAGATCCTGCGTGGTCTGTCCGAGGGGTCGGTCCACAAGAACTTCGACCCCTACGTCGACATCGATTGGGACTCACCGGAATTCGCGGTCGATCCGACCGACACCCGCTGGGTCTTGCCGGACGAGGACCCGCTGGGCCGCCACCCCTGGTACAAGGCGCAGCCGGTGGAACGTCAGATCGCGATGGGTATGTGGCGGCAGGCCGGCATCGCCAAGGTCGGCTTGGATTTCGAACAGCTGCTGATCCGCGGCCTGATGCAGTACCTGGTGTCGGTGCCCAACGGTGATCCGGAATTCCGCTACGTGACGCACGAGGCGGCCGAAGAGTGCAACCACACGATGATGTTCCAGGAGATGATCAACCGCATCGGCGAGGATGTGGTCGGCATGGGCACCATCGACCGCAAGCTCACCATGATCATCTGGCCGGCCGTGAAGTACTTCCCGGAGCTGTTCTTCACGATGATCCTCGGCGGTGAGGAACCCATCGACCACCTGCAGAAGTCGCTGCTGCGCGCCGGCACCGACCTGCATCCGATGGTGCAGCGGGTGATGCAGATCCACGTGGCCGAAGAGGCCCGCCACATCTCGTTCGCGCACGAATATCTGCGCCGCAACGTGCCGGGCATGCATCCGGCCACGAAGTTCGTGCTGTCGCTGCTCTTCCCGACCGCGATGCGGATCATGCTCGACATGATCATGACTCCGCCCAGGGAGTTCGTGGAGAAGTTCGACATCCCCGCGGAGGTGATGCGCGAGGCCTACTGGGGTAGCGCGGAGTCCCAGGTCACCATGCGCAACATCTTCGGTGACGTCCGAGCCCTGGCCAGCACCAGCGGCCTGATGAACCCCGTGGCCAAGGTCGCCTGGCGCCTCCTGGGCATCCACGGCCCCACCTCCCGCTACCGCAGCGAACCCGCCCGCAAGGCCGCCTAGGGCCGGTCCCCGCCGCTTGGCAGGTCATCCGTCAGGGTGCATGTCGACATCGATGTGCACCCTGACGGTCTTTCAGCCGTACTGAGGGAAATATCACGCGCGGGTCCTCTGGCAGCGCCCCCGGTCACTACCTATTCTCGACTCGTAACGTCCGGTACCCGCCATGCGGGACTGGAACGCCTTCCGAGAGGACAACGGTGACCTCCGATTTTTCGCGGCCCGACGAGGCCGGTTCATCGCGCCCCGCCGCGCCCGCGGTATCGGGCTCATCCGCTGTTTCCGGCTCCGATCCGGCGCCTGCTCGGCTGACGGTCGGCATCGTGTCGGCGGGCCGGGTGGGCTCGGCGCTGGGTGTCGCGCTGGAGCGCGCCGGCCATGTGGTGTTCGGGGTGTGCGCGATTTCCGATGCGTCGCGGCATCGGGCGCGGACGCGGTTGCCGGAGTCGCAGATCTTGCCGGTGGAGGAGATCGCGGCGCGCAGCGAACTGCTGATTCTGGCCGTGCCGGACAGTGAACTGCCCGGTCTGGTGGCCGGTTTGGCGACCGCGCAGGTGGTCCGCCCGGGAACGATCGTCGCGCATACCTCGGGGGCGAACGGCGTGGCCGTATTGTCCCCGCTGACCGGTGTCCGCCCGCTGGCGATCCATCCGGCGATGACCTTCACCGGCCACGACGAGGACACCGCCCGCTTGGCGAATGCCTGTTTCGGCATCACCGCGGCCGACGAGATCGGTTATGCGATCGCGCAGTCGCTGGTGATCGAGATGGGCGGCGAACCGGTGCGGGTGCCGGAGGAGAACCGGCCGCTCTATCACGCGGCTCTCGCGCACGGCAGTAATCATCTGGTCACTCTGATCGTCGACGCGGTGGCGGCGTTGCGGGCGGCGCTGGACGGCCCGGGTCTGCTGGGGCAGCAGGTGGTCGACGAGCAGCCCAACGGTTTGGCGGAGCGGATGCTGGCGCCGCTGGCGTCGGCGGCGCTGGACAATGCGCTGCGTCGTGGTCTGCCCGCCTTGACCGGTCCGGTGGCGCGTGGTGACGCCCTCGCGGTGTCGGCGCACCTGGAGGCACTGGCCGCGGCCGATCCGGAGCTGGCCGCGGGCTATCGCGCGATGTCGCTGCGGACGGCGCAGCTGGCCCGCACGAGCCCGGATCTGATCGGTCTGCTGGAGGGACACTGATGTCGAATTCGCGAGCGAAGAAGCTGACCCCGGAGCAGTTGCGCACCCTGTATCGCCCGGGCGAGCTGACGGTGGTGCACGAGCCGGCCGGGCTCTCGGCGGTGACCTCCGCGTTGCGCGGGGTGGGTCGCAAGGTCGCGCTGGTGCCGACGATGGGTGCCCTGCACGAGGGCCATCTGGAGTTGGTGCGCCGCGCCAAGCGCACGAATCAGGTTGTGGTGGTGTCGATTTTCGTCAATCCGCTGCAGTTCGGCGAGAACGAGGACTTCGACAAGTATCCGCGCACGCTCGACAGCGATGTGGCGCTGCTGCGCGAGGAGGGCGTGGCGCTGGTGTTCGCGCCGAGCGTGGCCCAGATGTATCCGGAGGGCCCGCGCACCTCGGTCCATCCGGGACCGCTCGGCGCCGAGTTGGAGGGCGCCAGCCGGCCGACCCACTTCGCCGGAATGTTGACGGTGGTGGCGAAACTGCTGCAGATCGTCCGTCCGCACGAGGCGTTCTTCGGCGAGAAGGACTATCAGCAGCTGACTCTGATCCGGCAGATGGTCCGGGATCTGAACTTCGACGTCGAGATCGTCGCGGTGCCCACGGTGCGCGAATCCGACGGCCTGGCGCTGTCCTCGCGCAACCGCTATCTGGACGCGCAGCAGCGCGAATTGGCGATCACCTTGTCCGCCGCGCTGGCCGCGGGCCGGCATGCGGCGGGGCGGGGTCCCGACGCGGTGGTGGCCGCGGCCCGTTCGGTGCTCGACGGCGCGACCGGTGTCGATGTCGACTACCTGGAGTTGCGCGGTTCGGATCTGGGCCCCATTCCGAGCAGCGGGAACGCTCGTCTGCTGGTGGCCGCTCGAATCGGCGCCACCCGTTTGATCGACAACGTCCCCGTCACCGTCCCCGCCGCGGGCGGCCACAACGCTGTCCCCGATTTCCAGCCTGCCCAGGCCGACGCATAGGAAAGGCGACCACGATGTTGCGCACCATGATGAAGTCGAAGATCCACCGTGCCACGGTGACCCACGCCGATCTGCACTATGTCGGTTCGGTGACCGTGGACCCGGATCTGATGGATGCCGCCGATCTGCTCGAGGGCGAGCAGGTCTGCATCGTCGATATCGACAACGGCGCTCGCCTGGAAACCTATGTGATCGCCGGTGAGCGCGGTTCGGGTGTGATCGGAATCAATGGCGCCGCAGCGCATCTGGTGAATCCGGGTGATCTCGTCATCCTGATCGCCTACGGCATGATGGACGAGGCCGAGCTGCGCGAGTACCAGCCGCGGGTGGTGTTCGTCGACGACCGCAACCGTCCGGTGGAGCTGGGTTCGGACCCGGCGCACGCCCCGGAGGGTTCGGGGTTGACCTCGCCGCGCTCGCTGACCTTCGCCTGAGCCGCGGGCAGCGGGGCGAGGATGCTGCTGACGATCGACGTCCGCAACACCAGTATCGAGATCGGCCTGTTCTCGGGCAGTGGTGCGCATGCGGAACTGGTGCACACCTGGCGCGTGCACACCAATCCGTTGCTGACCGCCGACGAATTCGCCATGCAGGTACGGGGTTTGGTGGGCGAGCGGCTGGATCAGGTGGTCGGGGTGTCGGCCCTGTCGACGGTGCCGCCGGTGCTGCGGGAGCTGCGAACCATGTTGGGCCGCTACTGGTCGCACGTGCCGCACGTGCTGGTGGAACCTGGTGTGCGCACCGGAATTCCGCTGCTGGTCGACAATCCGAAAGAGGTCGGCGCCGACCGGATCGTGAATTGCCTTGCGGCATATCACCGTTTCGAATCGCCGGCGATCGTGGTCGATTTCGGCACCGCCATCTGTGTCGACCTGGTGTCGGCGAAGGGAGAGTTCCTCGGCGGGACCATCGCGCCCGGGGTGGAGATCTCCACCGAGGCGCTGGTGGCCCGCAGTGCGCTGCGACGCGCGGAGCTGACCCGCCCGCGGTCGGTGGTGGGTAAGAACAGCATGGAATGCATGCAGTCCGGTGCGGTGTTCGGCTTCGCCGGGCTGGTCGACGGTTTGATCGACCGGATCCGCGACGAGCTCGACGCCTTCGCCGGTGACGACGTGTCGGTGGTGGCGACGGGCCCGACCGCACCACTGATCGTCCCCGAATCCGAGACCATCGACCACCACGAGCCGCATCTGACCCTGGACGGGCTGCGTCTGGTCTACGAGCGCAACCAGCAGCGCCGCCGCCCGTGAGGGCGCTGCTGTGGGGTGGAACACACCGCTCTTGCACGCGCCGACCACCCTGCTAGACTTCGGCTCGTGACTTTCCGCGTGAGCACCCAGGAGTGTTGTCGAGGCTGATTCGCCTCGGCTGATTGTCGAGGCTGCGTATCCGCCCTCGGCCATCCACTACTCCTGGAGCTTCGCTCATGCGTTCCTCTGTAATCACCTCTGCTGTTACCTCCGCCGCGAGCGGTGACGCCGCGCGCCGCCGGACGGGGCAGTTGCCGCCCGCTCGCCCGGCCAACCGGCTCGCCGCGGAGATCACCGATCGTTCGGTCTCGTCCGCGTTGCCGACCCGGTTGCGGCCGGCGGACCTGTTGCGGCTGACGGACGAGGGTGCCGAGGACGTCCTGGCCGGCCGCTTCGATCATCTGCTGCCGTCGGCCGGCGTGTGGCCCACCGAAAACCGTTGGGCGGTACGCCTTCTCGCCGACGACGAGGTCGACGTCTGGTTGATCAGCTGGGTGCCGGACCGGTCGACGGAATTACACGACCATGCCGGCTCGCTCGGCGCGCTGACCGTGTTGAGCGGCGCGCTCTCGGAATTCCGCTGGAACGGTAAGGAATTGCGTCAGCGCACCCTCGCCGCCGGTGATCAGGCCTCCTTCCCGCTCGGCTGGGTGCACGACGTGGTGCGTGCCCCGGACCACGTCGCGGGTGTGCCCGAACCGTCGAATCCGACGCTGTCGGTGCACGCGTATTCACCACCTCTGTCCGCCATGTCGTATTACGAAGTGACCGGCCACGGAACGCTGCGGCGCACCCGTACCGTGCTCACCGACCAGCCCGAAGGCGATGTGAAATGACGCACACGCATCTCACCATCAATGACATGCTGGAGGCGGCGCGTGCGCGATTGACGCGCATGTACGCATTCGAATTACCGGAGGCGATCGCGCGCGGCGCCCTGCTGGTCGATATTCGCCCGCAAGCCCAGCGCGTCAAGGAGGGCACCCTGCCGGGCGCCCTGGTGATCGAGCGCAACGTGCTGGAGTGGCGGCTGGACCCCACCAGCTCCGCGCGGCTCGCACTGGCCACCGATCACGACCGGGAATGGGTGATCGTCTGCTCGGAGGGCTACACGTCGAGTCTGGCGGCCGCGGCACTGCAGCAGTTGGGTCTGCACCGGGCCACCGATCTGGTCGGTGGCTATCAGGCGGTAAAGGCCGCGGGGCTGCTGTCTGTGGCCGCCGGCGCACCGCATCTGGCCGGTGAGATCAACGCACTCGTCTCGCTCTAATCGCCCGGGTGAGCGGGGGTCGGGCGCGCGCGAAACGATTTCCGGCGCACGATAGGGTGGTTCGCTGTGAGCACCCCGAACAGCCCTTCGTCCGGTGGCTCCGCGGGCCGGGTTCCCGCGGGGCAATCGCATCCTGCCGCAGCGGAAGTCGACGTTCCCGAGCAGATGCGGATCCGCCGGGAGAAGCGTGAGCGGCTGATCGACGCGGGCGTCGAGGCGTATCCGGTCGTGGTGCCGCGGACCCACAGCCTCGCCGAGATCCGCGCCGCCTATCCCGACCTCGAGCCCGACACCAGCACGGGGGTGCAGGCCGGTGTGGCCGGCCGCGTCATCTTCATGCGCAATACCGGCAAGCTGTGCTTCGCCACGCTGCAGGAGGGTGACGGCACCAAGCTGCAGGCGATGATCAGCCTGAACGGTGTCGGCGCCGACGCGCTGGCGGCGTGGAAGGCCGATGTCGATCTGGGTGATTTCGTCTTCGTGCACGGTGAGGTCATCTCCTCCCGTACCGGGGAACTGAGCGTGATGGCCGATTCCTGGTCGATGGCGGCCAAATCGCTGCGTCCGCTGCCGGTGGCGCACAAAGAACTGAGCGAGGAGTCGCGGGTCCGGCAGCGCTATGTCGACCTCATCGTGCGGCCGGAGGCGCGGGAGAACGCCCGCACCCGGATCGCGGCGGTGCGCGCACTGCGAAATGCGTTGGAGCGCAGGGGTTTCCTCGAGGTCGAGACGCCGATGCTGCAGACCCTGCACGGGGGTGCGGCGGCGCGGCCGTTCGTCACCCATTCCAATGCGCTGGATATGGATCTGTATCTGCGCATCGCGCCGGAGTTGTTCCTGAAGCGCTGCGTGGTGGGCGGGATCGAGAAGGTCTTCGAGATCAACCGCAACTTCCGTAACGAGGGTGCCGACTCGACGCATTCGCCCGAGTTCGCGATGTTGGAAACTTATGAGGCCTACGGCACCTACGACGATTCCGCGCTGATGATGCGGGAATTGATCCAGGAAGTCGCGCAAGAGGTCTTCGGCACTCAGGTCGTCACGCTCGCCGACGGTACGGAATACGATCTGAGTGGTGAGTGGAACACCGTCGAGATGTATCCTTCGCTATCCGATTCGCTGGGTGTCGAGGTAACGCCGGAAACTACTGTTCCGGAATTGCTCGCACTGGCCGATCGGGTCGGTCTGGAAATTCCTCCGGACAAGGGTTACGGCCACGGCAAACTTGTCGAGGAACTGTGGGAACACAGCTATGGCGACAAGCTCTATGCCCCCACTTTCGTGCGTGACTTCCCGGTGGAGACGTCGCCGCTGACACGGCAGCACCGCAGTAAGCCGGGCGTCACCGAGAAGTGGGATCTGTATGTCCGCGGATTCGAGTTGGCCACCGGCTATTCGGAACTCGTGGATCCGGTCGTGCAGCGGGAACGTTTTGTCGACCAGGCCAGACTGGCCGCCGCTGGTGACGACGAGGCCATGCGGCTGGACGAGGACTTCCTCGCCGCCATGGAACACGGTATGCCGCCGACAACGGGTACCGGTATGGGAATCGACCGCTTGCTGATGGCACTGACCGGACTCGGAATCCGGGAAACCATACTCTTCCCAATTGTGCGTCCGTCCGGTCGCTGAGTACCGGGTTTGAATGCCGATTCCCCGTCTTGGAAATTTCGTATCTAGAGGTATTCTCGACTCGGGCATCGGCCTGGTATCCGGGTCGCACGATTTCGAGAGGACGTTCATCTCATGGCAAAGAAGGTCACCGTTAGCCTGATCGACGATGTCGATGGTGAGTCCATTGCGGACGAGACCATCGAGTTCGCGATCGACGGTGTTTCGTACGAGATCGACCTGTCCGCGGCGAATGCGGCGAAGCTGCGGGACGGGCTGGACGTGTGGGTCGCCAATGCCCGTCGGGTGAGCGGTCGCCGGCGCAGCAAGCCGGTCGGTGCGACCACCGGTGCGCCGAAGGGCCGAGTTTCCATGGATCGCGAACAGAGTGCGGCAATTCGGGAATGGGCGCGGCGTAAGGGCCACAAGGTTTCCGCGCGTGGTCGCATCTCCGCCGATGTCGTGGAGAGCTACCACAAGGAAGTCGGCCGCAACAACTAGTGCGGTCGAAAAGACCCGGCTGCGTCTGTGCCGCTGCCGCCCGGAGGAATCGTGCGACGTCCGGGCGGCAGCGGCATTTCGATGCGGCCCCCGGCGTGGTGATCTTGCTCGCCGCCGCGTCGGCGCGGCACCATGGGGCTTATGCAGACCACGTCACTGGCGGTACGAGGGTGGGGGTAGCAACGCGGTGACGGACATTCACGAATCGTTTCTCCGGTTCATCGACGACACCGGCAGCCGGCACGAATTGACGCTGACCCCGGATCATCAGCGCATCACCATCGGGCGTTCGCCGCAGGCGGATCTGTCGCTGGGCTGGGATGCCGAGGTATCGCGATTGCACGCGGCCGTGGAATATCTGGGCGCGCACTGGACCATCGTCGACGACGGACTGTCGCGCAACGGCACCTTCGTCAACGGGGAGCGACTGGCCGGCCGCCGCCGGCTCGAGGCCGGCGACCGCATCCGGGTCGGGACCTCGATGCTGTCGTTCCACGATTACACCGGCAGGGTCGACGATGCGACCCGGACCTCGGTCGGCTCGGTCCCGAGTCCGCGATCGCTCACCGATACCCAGCGCGCGGTACTGATCGCGCTGTGCCGCCCGTATCGCGGCAACACCGAATTCGCCACGCCCGCATCCAATCAGCAGATCGCCGACGAGTTGTACCTGAGCGTGGACGCGATCAAAACCCATCTGCGCGCGCTGTTTTCGAAGTTCGGCGTCGAGGACCTGCCGCAGAATCAGAAGCGGGTGCGACTGGCGGCGCTGGCCATCCAGAACGGCATCATCTCGCACCGCGACCTCTGATACCCGGCCGCCGGATGTGACCGGCGATTCCGGTTACCCGTCGGTATCGATCCGAATGGTCCCCTTTTCCCGCTAGCGTGTTGAAACACGTTCTATTTTTTTTGGGAGGGGATCCCGATGCCGTCTCATATCGCGCATCTGCCGCGCCGGGCGCTCGGAGCCGCGCTCGTCCTGGCGATCTCGAGCATGCTGTGGGTGACCGCCGCCGCCGCGGCCCACGCCGAATATCCGGTGGACTACAACTTCTTCTCCGGCATTCCGTACGAGCTGCGAAATCCGGGTGGATCCCTGCCCGGCGCCGACGACTGGTCGTGCCGGCCCAGCGACGCCCATCCCGAACCCGTCGTGCTGGTGCACGGCACCGGCGGCGGGGCGCAGACGAACTGGGGCGTGTACGCGCCGCTGCTGGCCAACGAGGGATATTGCGTCTATTCGCTGACCTACGGCGCCTACGATCTGCCGTGGCCGCTCTCGGCGATCGGCGGGATGCGGCCGATCGAGGACAGTTCGGCGCAGCTCGCGGAGTTCGTGGACCGGGTGCTGGCGGCGACCGGCGCCGAGAAGGTCGATCTGATCGCGCACTCGCAGGGCAATCTGGTGGGCAACTACTTCGTGAAGCGACTGGGCGGTGCCGACAAGGTCGACAAGTTCGTGGCGATCGCGGCGCCGTGGCTGGGCACCTTCGGCCCGGTGATCGACCCGGCTCGCGATATCGCGGGGCGGCTGGGCGCGGGGCCGGCCTTCGACGCCGCCCTGGGGGCGAGCCCCTGTGCCGCTTGTGCGCAGATGACGGGTAGCACGGATTTCATCCGCTCCCTGAACGCCGACGGCGTGTACGACCCGGACGTCACCTACACCAATATCGAGACCCGCTACGACGAGCTGGTGGTGCCGTACACCGTCGCCCTGGTACCCGGCCCGAACACGACGAACGTCGTGGTCCAGGACGGCTGCGCGGCGGACTACTCGGAGCACGCGGGCATCGCGGGCAGCGACCGGGCGGCGGCGTTCGCGCTCAACGCCCTGGATCCGGACGATCCGCGGCCGGTGCCCTGCCACTTCATCCCGCCGATCACCGGATAGTTCCGTATCCGGGCCGCGAACCCCGCCGTCGCGAAGCGGAAGGGGAAAATTCAGCTGTGGGCGTAGTTGCTGGGGAAACGTTCCGGGTTGGTGCCGCGTTGGAACGGTATGACTCGCGTTGTCGCCCGTTCGCAATAGGGTGGACGGACGACGGCCGTGACCCCCGCCAACTACAGTAGAGGCGGGGGATGCAACCCCAGGGCTTCATGGCAGGCTGGCGCCACAGGTGTGAAGCACGAAGCACAACAGCAGCGCCGGATGCCGTGGATAGCGGAGCAGGAAGTGAGGGAGCGATGTTCGAGAGGTTCACCGACCGCGCGCGGCGGGTCGTTGTCCTGGCCCAAGAAGAGGCTCGGATGCTCAACCACAACTACATCGGCACCGAGCACATCCTGCTGGGCCTGATCCACGAGGGTGAGGGTGTCGCGGCGAAGTCCCTGGAGTCGCTGGGAATTTCGCTCGAGGGTGTGCGCAGCCAGGTGGAGGAGATCATCGGGCAGGGCCAGCAGGCGCCGTCCGGTCACATCCCCTTCACCCCCCGGGCCAAGAAGGTGCTGGAGCTGAGCCTGCGCGAAGCGCTGCAGCTCGGCCACAACTACATCGGCACCGAGCACATTCTGCTCGGCCTGATTCGTGAGGGCGAAGGCGTCGCGGCCCAGGTGCTGGTGAAGCTGGGCGCCGACCTCAACCGGGTGCGGCAGCAGGTCATCCAGCTGCTGTCCGGCTACCAGGGCGGTAAGGAGGCGGTGGAGTCCGGCGCTCGTGGCGAGTCCGGGACCCCGTCCACCTCGCTGGTCCTCGACCAGTTCGGGCGCAACCTGACCCAGGCCGCACTCGAAGGCAAACTCGACCCCGTCATCGGCCGCTCGAAGGAGATCGAGCGCGTCATGCAGGTGCTGAGCCGCCGCACCAAGAACAACCCGGTCCTGATCGGTGAGCCCGGCGTCGGTAAGACCGCCGTCGTCGAGGGTCTCGCCCAGGCCATCGTCAACGGCGAGGTGCCGGAGACGCTGAAGGACAAGCAGCTCTACACCCTCGACCTGGGTTCCCTGGTCGCGGGCAGCCGCTACCGCGGTGATTTCGAGGAGCGCCTGAAGAAGGTGCTCAAGGAGATCAACACCCGCGGCGACATCATCCTGTTCATCGACGAGCTGCACACGCTCGTGGGTGCGGGTGCCGCCGAGGGCGCCATCGACGCGGCCTCGATCCTGAAGCCGAAGCTGGCCCGCGGTGAGCTGCAGACCATCGGTGCCACCACCCTCGACGAGTACCGCAAGTACATCGAGAAGGACGCCGCCCTGGAGCGCCGGTTCCAGCCGGTCCAGGTGGGCGAGCCGACGGTCGAGCACACCATCAACATCCTCAAGGGTCTGCGCGACCGCTACGAGGCGCACCACCGGGTGTCCATCACCGACGGTGCGCTGGTGGCCGCGGCCACGCTGGCCGACCGGTACATCAACGATCGGTTCCTGCCGGACAAGGCGATCGACCTGATCGACGAGGCCGGTGCGCGGATGCGCATCCGCCGGATGACCGCTCCGCCGGACCTGCGCGAATTCGACGACAAGATCGCCGATGCGCGCCGGGAGAAGGAAAGCGCCATCGACGCGCAGGACTTCGAGAAGGCCGCGCGGTTGCGCGACAAGGAGAAGCAGCTCGTCGCCAAGCGCGCCGAGCGGGAGAAGCAGTGGCGTTCCGGTGATCTGGACGTCGTGGCCGAGGTCGACGACGAGCAGATCGCGGAGGTGCTGGCCAACTGGACCGGTATCCCGGTGTTCAAGCTCACCGAGGAGGAGACCACCCGTCTGCTCCGTATGGAGGACGAGCTGCACAAGCGGATCATCGGCCAGGAGGACGCGGTCAAGGCCGTGTCGAAGGCCATCCGCCGTACTCGCGCCGGCCTGAAGGATCCGAAGCGTCCGTCCGGTTCGTTCATCTTCGCCGGTCCGTCCGGTGTCGGTAAGACCGAGCTGTCCAAGGCGCTCGCGAATTTCCTGTTCGGCGACGACGACGCGCTCATCCAGATCGACATGGGTGAGTTCCACGACCGCTTCACCGCCTCGCGGCTGTTCGGTGCCCCTCCGGGCTACGTCGGCTACGAGGAGGGCGGCCAGCTCACCGAGAAGGTGCGCCGCAAGCCGTTCTCGGTCGTGCTGTTCGACGAGATCGAGAAGGCCCACCAGGAGATCTACAACACCCTGTTGCAGGTGCTGGAGGACGGTCGTCTCACCGACGGTCAGGGTCGTACGGTCGACTTCAAGAACACCGTGCTGATCTTCACCTCGAACCTGGGCACCTCCGACATCTCGAAGGCCGTGGGTCTGGGCTTCGCCCAGTCCAACAACGAGGGCTCGAACTACGAGCGGATGAAGCTGAAGGTCAACGACGAGCTGAAGAAGCACTTCCGTCCGGAGTTCCTCAACCGTATCGACGACGTCATCGTCTTCCACCAGCTCACCAACGAGCAGATCGTGGAGATGGTGGATCTGATGATCAACCGCGTCGCGACCCAGCTGCGGAACAAGGATATGGAGATCGACCTCACCGAGAAGGCCAAGAGCCTGCTCGCCAAGCGCGGATTCGACCCGGTGCTGGGCGCCCGCCCGCTGCGCCGGACCATCCAGCGCGAGATCGAGGATCAGCTCTCGGAGAAGATCCTGTTCGGCGAGATCGGCCCCGGCCAGATCGTCGAGGTCGACGTCGAGAACTGGGACGGCGAGGGTGCCGGCGAGGACGCCAAGTTCACCTTCGCGGGTAAGGCCAAGCCCGCGAAGGCGGAGGCCGAACCGGTCGCGGCGCTGGCCGGCGCCGGTGAGACCACTCCCGAGGCCTCGGCCGAGTAAGTAGTCCGCACAGATCGGTAGATGCCGGTCATCCCGCACGGCGGGGTGGCCGGCATCGTCGTATGCGCACAAAAGTCGTAGCGCACAAAATGAGTGGCGGCCGCGCGGGCGAATGTTCCATTCTGGCGATGTTCGCGAGCGGAAAGAGGGCTGTGTGCTGACCGATGCCGAGGTGGAGTGCTTCGTCGCCGAGGGTTTCGTCCGAGTGGAGGGTGCGTTCTCCGAGTCCACCGCGGCCGAGGCGAGGGAAATCCTGTGGCGCGCAACCGGATGCGATCCGGCGGATTCCGGAACGTGGACCCGGCCGGTGGTCCGCCTGCCCGGATTCGCCGACCCGCCGTTCGCCCGGGCCGCGCGCAGTCCGCTGCTGGCACAGGCGTGTGATCGGCTGGTCGGTGCGGGCCGATGGGTTCCGTACCAGGGGCTGGGGACCTTCCCGATTCGGTTCCCCAGCGAGCAGCCGCCGGGCGACGACGGATGGCATATCGACGCGAGTTTTCCGGGCGAGGATCCGCAGGAGTATCTGCGGTGGCGCATCAACGTGCGGTCGAAGGGCCGGGGCCTGCTGATGCTGTTCCTGTTCTCCGACGTCGGCCCCGACGATGCGCCGACGCGGATCCGGGTGGGCTCACATCTGCCGATCGCGAAGGTGCTGGAACCGTACGGTGCGGCCGGGGTCGCGATGTCGGACTTGGTCGAGGACTTCGCCGCCACCGAGGGCCTTCCGGAAGTGGCGGCCACCGGCCGGGCCGGAGATGTGTATCTGTGCCACCCGTTCCTGGTGCATGCCGCCCAGGCGCATCGCGGACGCAACCCGAAATTCATGGCCCAGCCGCCGCTGCGGCTGCGCGAACCGTGCGTGCTGGACCGGCCCGACGGTACGTATTCACCGGTGGAACAGGCGATTCGGCGGGGACTCGAGCTCGGCGCCATCCGCTGACTACGCGCGGGGACGTACCCGGGATGTGTTCTCCGGACGGATGATTCGCGCCGCCCGGAGGCAGAGGCTGAAGTCATGGACATCGGATTGCATCTCACGAACTTCGCGCTGGACACCCCCTCGGAACGGATCGGACCGGGTCTGGCCGAGGTGGTGCGCACGGCCGAGGACAGCGGGTTCTCGCTCATCGCCGTGGGTGATCACCTCTGGCAGAGCCCATGGCTCGGGCGTGTGGAACAGAATGTGCTGGAGGCGTATTCGGCGCTGTCGTTCATCGCGGCGCATACGTCGCGGGTCGAGCTGACCGCGGTGGTGTCGGGGGTGCACTATCGGCATCCGGCCATGCTCGGGAAGCTCGTCACCACCCTGGATGTGCTGTCCGGCGGCCGGGCCTGGCTGGGGATCGGTTCGGGCACATCCACCGGCGATGTGGAGGGATACGGCCTGCCGTTCCCGCCGCTGCGCGACCGCTACGAGATGTTGGAGGAGACGTTGCGGATCTGCCGGGCCATGTGGACCGGCGAGCGGGGCGGATCGGAACCCGTGCACGGCGAGCACTTTCACGTCGAGCGCCCGCTCAACGCCCCGCAGGCGGTGCGGACCTCGCTCTCGGGTGCGCATCGCCCGCATCCGCCCGTGCTCATCGGCGGGGACGGTGAGCGGCGCACGCTGCCGCTGGTGGCGCGGTACGCGGATGTGGCGAGTCTGCGGCCGGGTCCGGAGCTGGCGAACAAGATCGAACTGCTGGACCGGTTGTGCGTGGAGATCGGCCGCGATCCGCGCGAGATCCGCAAGAGCTGTGTCTTCGCCTTCGATCTCGGACCGGACGGGGGCGGCGTCGGTCAGGTGCTGGGGCAGCTGAAGCGGATGGCGGATACGGGCATCGACCTGGTGATCGGCCGGGTGGCCGGCGTCGACGAGCTGACGTCCCTGAAGGTGATGGGGCGCGAGGTGATTCCGGTGGCCGCGGAATTCGGTCGCTGACACCGGCCGCGGCGGCCGGACTACTGCCAGCCGGGCCGGACCAGACCGGATTCGTAGGCCATCACCACGAGTTGCGTCCGGTCCCGAGCGCCGAGTTTCACCAGGATTCGACTCACGTGGGTGCGGGCGGTGGCGGGGCTCATGAAGAGGCGCCGGCCGATTTCGGCGTTGGTGAGCCCTTCGGCGACCAGCGCCATCACCTCGCGCTCGCGGTCGGTGAGTTCGGACAGAGCCGCGGTCGGCGCGGGTTTGGCGTGGGTGGCGAATTCGGCGACCAGGCGGCGGGTGACACTGGGCGAAAGCAGTGCGTCCCCGTCGGCGACCACCCGCACCGCCCGCACCAGATCCGCGGGTTCGGTGTGTTTGACCAGGAAACCCGTGGCGCCCGAACGCATGGCCTCGAAGACGTACTCGTCGAGTTCGAAGGTGGTGAGGACGACCACTCTTACGCCGGTGAGATCGGGATCGGCGGCGATCTCCCGGGTCGCGGCCAGGCCGTCGAGCAGCGGCATCCGGATATCCATCAGAACCACATCCGGGCGCAGTTCCCGGGTCAGCCGCAGCGCGTGCTCACCGTTGTCGGCCTCGCCCACGACCGCGATCCCGTCCTGAGCGTCCAGCAGCGCGGCGAATCCGGCGCGGACGAGGGCTTGGTCGTCGGCGACCAGGACGCGAATGTCGTTCACGAAACCTCCTGTAGCTCAGGGTATTCGGAGCCGATCACCGAGGTCCGGGTGGTTCGGCCGCTGGGGCGGGTGTTCCGGGATCGCCGGCGGCGGTCACCGGGATCGGTAGCCGAGCATCCACCCGGAACCCACCGTCGGCGCGCGGCGTCGCCGACACCTCCCCGCCCAGTGCGTGCGCGCGTTCGACCATGCCGGGAATCCCGTTCCCGCCACCAGTTGTGGACGACTGTGGAGAATTCGGAGGTCGCTCGTTGTCCACAGTGATGCACAGCTCGCTCGGTGAATAATCCACAACCACCGTCGTTTCCGCGCCGGGCGCGTGTCGCAGCACATTGGTCAGCGATTCCTGCACGATGCGGGCGGCGGCCACGTCGACCACCACGGGAAGCCGGCGCGGTGTGCCCGTAATCCGGGTGTGGACCGCCGTCCCGGCGGCGCGGGTCGGAGCCAGCAATGATTCCAGATCGCCGATGCCGACCGCCGGACCGGTCGGCGCCGCAACGGTTTCCGCGCCGGCACGGATCGAGCGCAGCAGACTGTGCACCTCACCGATCGCATCGCGGCTGACCTCTTTGATCGCCGACAGCGCGGTCGCGGCCTGTTCGGGTTTGCGGTCGAGCAGTTCCAGCGCCACCGACGACTGCACATTGATCAGCGACAGGCTGTGCGCGAGCACATCGTGCAGTTCGCGCGCGATGGCCAGCCGCTCCTGGGCCGCCCTCTGTTCGCGCTCGGCGAGTTCGCGGGCGCGTTCGGCCTCCCGGTTGCGCCGCGCCGCCTCGGCGCGCTGACGCCGCGCGATCAGCGCCGAACGCCGCTGCCGGATCCCCTCGGCGATCGCGATCAGCACCACCAGCCAGGCCAGGATCCCGGCGACCGGCCAGCCCCCGGGGCCGTCGCCGCGCAGGGCGGGCACCGGCCACACCATCAGCAGATATCCCAGCGGCACCAGCGGATAGGTGTACCAGCGGGAGCCGCGCGAGGCCGCGGTCAGGAAGGCGATGACCAGCGATACGAAGACCGGTCCGTAACCGTAGCCGACCAGCAGATAGGCGACGGTGACCGCGAGCACGCCCACGAACACCGCCCGGGGATACATCGAGCGCAGCGCCAACAGCAGCGGGCCGGCCACCAGCAACGCGTATCCCAGCGCATCCAGTGGTCGCACGCCGGACTGATGCGCATTCGCCGCATGTCCGACGCCCAGTTGGACAGCGGCCACGACGACGCTCAGCATCACATCCCGGGCACCGGGCC
>NZ_BAFQ01000011.1 GCF_000308375.1 Nocardia aobensis NBRC 100429
GATGCGGGTCTGCTCAAATACACCGATACGGTCAATGTCGGCGTGCAGAAGAAGCAGGTGCTCTCGGCGCGGGCGGGTATGCCGTTCGAGAAGCAGCTCAAGAGCACCCTGCTGACACTGCGTCTGAGCCGGCGGCTGCGCATTCGCTGACCGGCGCACCGGTACTCGAAGGGCCCGTTCGCCCCCCACGTCGAACGGGCCCTTCGTCTCCCCGCACCTCGCTGTGCCGGGCGTCCTGCGCCGATCGCTCCGGTTTACTTCACGCCGATCGGCTTGCC
Source organism: Nocardia aobensis NBRC 100429 (assembly GCF_000308375.1). Lineage (GTDB taxonomy): Bacteria > Actinomycetota > Actinomycetes > Mycobacteriales > Mycobacteriaceae > Nocardia > Nocardia aobensis. The sequence goes on from NZ_BAFQ01000011.1 coordinate 279, forward strand.
GAAGAACGACGCGAAGGTCTCACCGAAGGTCGAGGCCAGCATCTGGAAACCGTTGGGGTCCAGCAACAACCATCCGGCATCGGCGGTGTGGCACCCGGGCTGGGCCGGCACGCCGTCGAGCCGGTCGCGCAACCACAGCATCGCTGCCCCGCCGCCGGAGATCTCGGTGGCCACGTGTTCGGCGAAGTGTTCCCTGGTGTATTGCACTGTGGCGGAGGGGTTTCGGCAGTAACTGTCGACGAGGGTGTTCACCTGGCCGACCGGGATGATCTCGTCCGGATTGCCCTGCCAGATGTACATCGGCATATCCGGCACCGATCGACCCATCCGGGTCTCGTCGAGCACGGCGGCCACCGCGGGCTGCTGCATCGGATCACCCGGAACCCGCAGCATCCCTTTCAGATTCAGGAACGGCAGCAGCGCGCTGACATACTGCACGCACAATCCGCTCTGCAGCGTGGTCAGGCCCTTGCCCAGCGGGTCCATATGCTCGTCGACGAAGCGGGCGAACTCCGGATACTCGCGCGTCAGGCCCATCACCGCGGCAAGAACCAGGCCCGACGTCGCTTGTCCGTTGGCCACGTTCAGTGTCATGCCGAGATCCGCGGGCACACCGCCCTCGGCCGCGCCGACGATATTCAGATCCGGGGCGTAGCTGCTTTTCAGTTCGGCGGCGTGGCCGGTCGCGATCGCGCCGCCGGAGTAGCCGTAGAGACCGATCCTGGTCTGCGGGCTCAACCGCATCGGCTCGAAGTCGCGGGCCGCGCGAATGCCGTCGAGGGTGATCCGGCCGGCGAGCGGACCCGCGGCGTAGGCGTTGTTCGGTCCCTCGTGATCGGGAATCACCACCGCCCAGCCCTGCTGCAACGCCCCCTGGGCGATGACGAACTCGGCCGGGGCGACGATCTGGCCCAGGAACGGACCGGCCGAGAAGTGCTGGATCGCGTAGGAGGGTGCGCAGTAGCCGGCCAGGGAGTCCTCGGCGATCTGCATGGAGACAAGTTTGTCCGGCGCCGAACCACGTGGTTTCAGAACTGTCGCCACCGCCGGAATCGGTTGGTCCCGGCTGTCGTTCGACCGGTAGGAGATCTGCCATGCGTCGACGTTGACCGGTATCAGCCCCAGATTGGCCACCCGCACCTGCCGCGCGGCGATGATCTCGCCGGGCTGTTTCGCCGCGACGATCTCCGCCGCGGGGTGATAGAAGCCCGGATCCAGCTCGGGCGGCAGGGGAATCGGGGCCGCGGGTGCGACCGGCGCGGGTTCGGCGGTGGCGCTGGGCGGATGGGCCACCACCGCGGCCAGGACGGTCAGCGCCGTCGCCGCGGCGAGTACGCAGGTCGTCCGGCGGATGCGGCGCGTCCAAGGTTCGGTCACACTCGGCTCCTTCACTAATGCGAGACTGCTCCGTCTCACATATGCAGCGAACTATGGCACAGGTGTGATCGCCGTCGCAAGAATTTCGGTCGTCGGCCGCCGATTGTGTGCGGCTCGACGAGATGCGGTTCGAACGGTCAGGCCGATTCTTCGGTCGGCGCGGGCGCCCAGCGCTCGTCCACCTTCGCCAGCCGCCAGTAGGCGACCGCGACAATCCAGGCGAGGACGAACAATCCGACGATCGCGAATCCCGCGTTGTTGAGGTCGATGCCGGCGATCCACTCCGCCACCGGACCGCCGAATCCGGTGTCGTCGTGCAGCACCTTGATCAGCTCGATCGAGCCGATGAACAGGGCCACCGCGATCGACAGACCGGTGATGGCCAGGTTGTAGAAGATCTTGCGCACCGGATCGGAGAACGCCCAGTCGTAAGCGACGTTCATGAACAGGCCGTCGATCGTGTCCATCACGCTCATCCCGGCGGCGAACAGCAGCGGCAGCACCACGATCGCGTACCAGGGCAGTCCGGCCGCCGCGCCGGACCCGGCGAGTGCGAGCAGCGCCACCTCGGTCGCGGTGTCGAACCCCAGGCCGAACAGCACACCGACCGGATAGACGTGCACCGGCCGCCCCACCATCCGCATCACCGGCGCCAGCAGGCGTGCCAGGAATCCGCGCGAATCGAGCGCCGCCTCCAGTTCCGCGCGATCGTAGTGCCCGCTGTCGCGCAGCCGGCGGAACACGCGCCAGATACCGATCAGCGCAACCACATTGAGCAAACCGATCAGATACAGGAACGAGCCGGAGGCCACGGTCGAGATGGTGCCGAGTGTCTTGCGGGTCGAGGAGTCCTCGTCGACCAGTGTGCCCACCACGTGCGCACCGGCCACCACCAGCGCGGCGAGGACGAACACGATCGTGGAATGTCCCATCGCGAACCAGAATCCGACCGACTTGGGGCGTTTGCCGTCGCTCATCAGCTTGCGCGTGGTGTTGTCGATGGCGGCGATGTGGTCGGCGTCGAAGGCGTGACGCAGCCCGAAGGTGTAGGCGGTGATGCCCAGCCCGATGCCGAAGACCTCGGTGCCGATGTGATAACCGTGCGGGGCGATCGCACCGAACAGCAGGCCGAATCCGATCAGATGCATCAGCGCGACCACGCCGAGCAGCACCCCGGCCTCCAGCCAGTCGCGCCGGGACCAGTCCCGCAGGACATCGCGAAGTAGACGGCGACGAGAGGACATGGGCCCCAACCCTTCTGGGGAACCCGCGTCCCCGTCCGTGCGCAGCGACGAAAGGGGTCTGGCTGACAGCATGGGCTGAACACAGTGGCGCGACCGCACCGGATTGACACCGGTTTCCCGTTCCCATCGCGAGAACTCTGCGGACTATACCAACGACCGGCGCCCGTGCGACCACGGTCATCGCAGGTCGCGACGACGGGGCGAGCGGATCTCCGCGCGATGAAATGTCGGGTATGCGCCCGTAAGCCCAGGAAATAGGGGAGACTCGGCGTAACACAGTCTGTAGTGCGACGGCTGTGTGCCGGGTACCAGTTCCACAGGGTCAGCGTTTCAGCAATGCCGTTTCAGCAATGCCAGGGGAGCCTTCATGTCGCAGTCTTCTGCCGCGTACCCGAGTGTGGTGCCGGTCGGGGTGGATACCGCTCGTGCCAGTATCGCGCGCGTCTACGATGCCGCCCTGAACGGCAAGGACAACTTCGAAGTCGACCGTGAAGTGCTCGCCCAGGTGCGTGCCGTGGCCCCGCAGGTGAACGATCTGGCCTGGGCCAACCGCGACTTCCTGATCAGAGCGTGCCGCTTCCTGGCCGCGCAGGCCGGGATCGACCAGTACCTCGACCTGGGGTCGGGGCTGCCGACGGCGGAGAACACCCATCAGGTGGTGCAGCGGATCCGGCCGGAGGCCCGGGTGGTCTACGTCGACAACGATCCGATGGTGCTGGCGCACGCACGGGCGCTGCTCGAGTCGAATTCGCAGACCAGCATCGTCGCCTGCGACATCTTCCGCCCGCACGAGGTGCTCACCGACCCGACGGTGCGCGACGACCTCGACTTCTCCCGGCCGCTGGCGCTGTTTCAGATCGGGACCCTGCAGCACTATCTCGATGACGACGCCTCGGCCCTGATGCGGACCTATATCGACGCGCTGCCCTCCGGTTCGTACGTGGCGATCGCGCACTTCTACGATCCGGAGGACTCCGGGCCGAGCGAACTGGCCCGCAAGATGGAGGACAGGTTCGTCCACAGTCCGATGGGCAGCGGGCGATTCCGCACCCGGGAGGAGATTCAGGCCCTGTTCGGCGGCTTGAAGATGGTCGAACCGGGGCTCGTACTGTGCGACGACTGGTGGCCGGACGGACCGCGGCTCACACCGCTGTCGGACGTGCGCCGGTGCATCCTGGGCGGCGTCGGCCGCAAGCCGTGAGTCAATACACCCGCGCGGGTGCGCTCGGGGTGATGCCGTGATGGAGTTCGGCGACGTCCGGATGCGCCCGGATGCGTGATTTCCAGGCGTTCTGCCCGTACGTCTCGAAAATCGGATTGTCCGGGTCGGCGGTGACTCCGCGTGCGTCCGCGGCGAGGTTCGGTGGCAGTGGTAGCAGCGGTATGCGGGCGTTCAGCGCCGGATTCAGGAAATACGGGACGGAGATGCGGTCGGTGCCCGGTTCCGGGGCGAGTACGCGGTGCCGGGTGGCACGCAGATAGCCGCCGCTGGCCACCTCGAGCAATTCGCCGATATTCACGATGAAGGCGCCCGGCAGCGGCGGCGCGTCCACCCAATCGCCGGACGACAGCTCCACCTGCAGACCGTGCGAATCCGGTTCCACCAGCAGGAGTGTGAGCACACCGGAATCCTTGTGCGCGCCGACGCCCTGGGGATTGTCCGGGTTACCGGGATAGCGGACCACCTTGATCAGGGTGGCCGGGCGGTCCGCGAACGCGGGATCGAAGATGTTCTCCGGCGCACCGAGTGCCGCGGCCCAGTGCCGCAGCAGGGCACGCCCGACCCGAGCGAGAGATTCGTCCCAATCACGCAGTGCGGGACGTAGTTCCGGAAGTGCCGTCGGCCAGAGATTGGGGCCCTGCAATCGCCAGTACCCCTCCGCCCCGGCGATCGCCTCGGCCTCCGGCCCGATATCGATCTGCTCGCGCCAGTCGACCCGGCCGTTGGTCAGCTCGCCGCCGAGTCGCGAATAGCCGCGGAACTGCGGGCTGCGCAACTGACTGATCTCCTGCTTGGCCGCCTCCGGCAGCGCGAAGAACCGCCGCGCCAAGGCGAGCAGTTCGGCGCCGCGCTCGGGTGCGACGCCGTGACCGACCAGATAGAAGAAACCGAATTCGTGTGTGGCCTCGCGTAATTCGTTGCGGAACCGCAGTGGATCGGAATCCGCGGTCGTCAGATCGAGTACCGGGAGTACGCGGTCGGTCATCGCACATCCTCATCCTCGTTCGCGGGCGGTAATCCCCAGATCTACCGCATTCGCGCAGGTGTCCGAAAGGGTTGGACTCGCCCGGAATGCAATCGCTCCAACCGAATCGTCGTGATTCAAAGGGGAGGCTTCGTAATTCGCACCACCTAGGCTCGGCCGGGCCGACGCGCACCACCGTGCCGCCGTGCGCAGTGTCGAGAGGAATTACCTGATGTCCGGACGTATCCGCACCGCATTATCCATTTTCGCAGCCGGTACGGCTGCCGCTGTGCTGCTCACCGCGTGCGGCAGCGGAGGGTCCGCCCACACCGAGAACGGGGTGACCTCGCTGCGGTATCTGGGCTGGACCGATCAGGTCACGCTTCCGGAGGTCGCGGAGAACCTCGGATTCTTCGACGGCAAGATCAAACTCGACTACGTCGGCAACACCATCAGCGGTCCGCAGGAAATCCAGACCGCCGCGACCGGGCAGATCGACTTCGGCGGGGCATTCGCCGGTGCGGTCGCCAAGCTGGCCGGCGCCGGGGCGCCCATCACCGCGGTGGTCAACTACTACGGGTCGGACGAAAAGTCCTTCCAGGGTTATTACACGCTCGACAACAGCCCGATTCGTACGGCCGCCGATCTGGTCGGCAAGAAGGTCGGCGTGAATACGCTCGGTGGCCAGAACGAGGCCGATATCCACGATGCGTTGAAAAAGGCCGGACTGAGCGTCGACCAGATCAAATCGGTGCAATTGGTGGCGCTGCCGCCGCCGAATATCGAACAGGCGCTGCGTCAGGGACAGATCGACGCCGCGGCATTGAACGGCCAGTTCCAGCAGCGTGCGGTGGCCAACGGCGGGGTGCGTCCGATCTTCACCGAACTCGACGAATACGGCGGCCCGATCAACGGCGGCCCCTACGTCTTCCGCAACGACTTCATCGCGAAGAACCCCGACGTGGTCCGCGCCTTCACCACCGGCGTCGCGAAGGCGATCGAGTGGGAGCGCAGCACGCCGCGCGACCAGGTGATCGCGAAATTCACCGACATCATCAACGCCCGCCACCGCGCCGGTGAGGACACCTCGACGCTGAAATACTGGCTGTCCGTGGGTGTTCCGGCCCGCTACGGCAAACTGTCGGACGGGGACTTCACCCGTTGGCAGAGCTGGCTCGAGGACACCGGGGCCATCGATCACAAGCTGGATCCGAGCAAGTTCTACACGAACAAGTTCAACTCGCTGCTGCAGTCCTCGGACGCGTCCGGGAAGTAGCGCCGCACGCACATCGTGCCCCGGCGGGTCGGTAGCGGCGAGCCGACCCGCCGGTACGGCATCATCGGTGCCCATGAGCGACTCCGCGACCACCGGCGGCGCCCGCGGACCGGCGCACCGCCGCATCCCGATGACCGGCCGCGATCCCGACGAACCCGGACGCGTGTCCTCACCGCTGGAGCTGCTGTTCGATCTGACCTTCGTGGTCGCGGTCGGCACCTCGGCGTCGTATTTCGCCGAGATGGTGGCCGACGGGCACGCGGGCAAGGCGGTGGTCGCCTTCGTGCTGGCGATGTTCGCGATCGTCAACGCCTGGATCAATTTCAGCTGGTTCGCCTCGGCGTTCGACACCGACGACTGGCTGTACCGCGTGCTCACCATGGTGGTGATGATCGGCGTCGTGGTCTTCGCCCTCGGCCTGCCCGCGATGTTCCACTCGGTCGACGTGGGCGATCACCTCGACGTGCGGGTGATGGTCGTCGGCTACATCGTGATGCGGATCGCGATGGTGCTGCAGTGGTGGCGCGCCGGGCGGGAGTCGCCCTCCTTCCGGCACGTCGGCTACGGGAGTATCCGCTGGACGATCATCGCCCAAATCGGTTGGGTGATCATCGCATTCGTCCCCATGCCGCTGCTCGTCGCCGGTGTGGGATGCGTGCTGCTCGGCGTGCTGGAACTGCTCGTACCGGTGCTGACCCAGGGCCGCGCGAGCGGCACCCCGTGGCATCCGCACCACGTCGCCGAACGCTACAGCCTGTTCGCCATCATCGCCCTCGGTGAGGGCGTGGTCGGCACGGTCGCCTCCTCGGGCGGGCTGCTCGGCGGCAGCGACGGTGCGGACTGGAGTGCCGACGCGATCGCGATCGTGGTCGCCGGCGTGGGCCTGACCTTCGGCATGTGGTGGGTGTACTTCACCACCCCGTTCGGCGAGATCCTCGTGCACCGCCGCAACCGCGGCTACCTGTTCGGATACGGCCACATCCCGCTCTACATGGGTATCGCCGGCGCCGGCGCGGGCCTGCACGTCGCGGGCCTGTCACTCGAGCACCACTCCCATATCGGCCCGGTCGCGGTGGTCCTGGCCTTGGCGCTGCCGGTCGGCGTCTACCTGCTGATGGTCTACCTGCTGCACACGCTGCTGCTGTCGGCGCCCGACCCGTTCCACATCCTGCTGCTGACCCTCACGGCCCTGGTGCTGGCCCTCGCGGTGATCCTCGCCGCGTTCGGCGTCTCGATCTCCGTCTGCCTGCTGGTCGTGATGATCTCCCCGTTCATCACCGTGGTCGGCTACGAAACCATCGGGTATCGGCACCAGCGCGAGATGCTCGCGAATCTGGAGTGAGTAGGGCGCGGCCGGCGCCTCGGGCCCTCGCCGGTCTATCGCGGTCCGGACGACCAATACGGCGTCTGCGGCTGCTGAGCCGAACTCTGCTGAGCCGAATTCTGCTGCGGCGGGCTCCACAGCGGGACGTCCTGCTTCTGCGGAGGCGTCCACAGCGGGACATCCTGGTGCTGCGGCGGGGTCCACATCGGCAGATCCTGGTGCTGCGGCGGGGTCCACATCGGCAGATCCTGATTCTGCGGCGCGACCGGCGCCGCACCACCCTGGCGCCGCCCGGACGACTTGACCAGACTGACGACCAACAGAACCGCTCCCGCAATGAGGATGATGATCCCCAGAATCGCCACCAAGCCGATGAGTGCCGCCACGAACAAAGTTGTAGCACAGGGAATTCCGATGGTCCCGGAAATGGGAAGGGAGCTCGCCCGGCGGACGGGTCACCGATGTGTCGGCGCGTGTGCGCCACGTGGCACAGCGTTGTCGTCGAGGTATCGAAGCCGCGTGCGTCAGGGCTCCGGTGCGGGGATGTGGTCGAGTGGTGCGCCGGCGGGGATGAGCGGTTCGCGGGCCAGGGATTCCCGGTAGGCGCCGAGGACGCGAGTCATGTGGGTGACGACCCAGGTGTGGAGGTATCGGTAGTTGAACGGTTCTCGTTCCTGAGGGTCGGTGACCAGGTTGATCAGGTGTGGGCTGGGCAGGTTTTCGACGGCGTCGGTGGAGTATTTCTGTTGCTTGAACACGAGTTTGAAGTTCCGCCATTTGATGCCGTAGAGCTGATCGCCCTGCCAGTAGGGGTAACCGTCGCGGGCTGATTCGTCGTGTCGTGCGGTGAGCCAGGCCAATTGGTCGATGCCGTCGATGACGCGGTCGTCGGGGACCGGTGCGCCGACCGCGGTCAGAAGGGTGGTGAACCAGTCGGTGACGTGCATGACGTCGTCGCTGACCACGCCGGTTGGGATGTGGCCGGGCCAGCGGACGATGCAGGGGGTGCGGAGGTTTCCTTCGCCGCCGGCGAAGTAGGAGCCTTCCCAATAACCGGGGGTACCGCGCCACGGCAGCATTTCCTCCGGTCCGTTGTCTCCGGCGAATACCACCACCGTGTCGCCGCCGATGCCGAGTTCGTCGAGCAGGTCGAGCACCGTACCGAAGTCGGTGTCGAGTTCGAGCAGGGCGTCGGCCCAGTCGCCGTTGCCGGTGCGACCGGCGAAGTCGAGGCGAGGTAGGACGGGCATGTGCATCAGTGAGTGGTTGAAGTAGACGAAGAACGGTTGCCCGGCGGCGGTGGCGGCGCGGATGAATCGTGCTGTGCGAGTGAGGTAGTCGAGGTCGACATCGCGGCGCACGTCGAGGGTGAGTTGTTCGCCCGCTGTGACATCGGAGTCGCCGGCACGGGCGGTGACCATGCGGGAGACGGGATCTCGGTTCGGGTCGTACCAGGGATCCTCGGGCCACAGGGCTTCGTCGTAGGTGCGTGGCGGGCCGGACCATTCGCTGAATCCGTGGTCGGTCGGCCAGCGGCCTCGCCCTTCGCCGACGTGCCATTTGCCGTAGACGGCGCATGCATAACCGTGGTCGGACAAGATGTCGCCGAGCGTGCGCTCCCAGGCGACCAATCCCCACCCCTGGGGCGCGCCCAGGGGGACGGAATGGTTGCCGGTGCGGATGGCGTAGCGGCCGGTCAGCAATGCGGTCCGGGTCGGCGTGCACTGAGCTTCGGGGGCGTAGTTGGTGAGCCGGAAGCCTTCACCGGCGAATCGGTCGATGCGTTCGGTCCACAGGCCGCGAAACGGTCCGCCGCTGTAGCAGGACAATTCCCCCGCACCGAGGTTGTCGACATGGAAGAACACGATGTTCGGTCGGGACGAACGCGGTGAACTCATCTGCGGCCTGCTTTCGTCGACATCCCCTCCGTCGATCGACAGTGTCGGCCTCCCTGCGCGGGTGCGCATTCACCCACCGAGGATGAGATTCGCAGCGGGGTGATCGGCAAAGCAAGAGGCCCTGACCAGTGGATTGGTCAGGGCCTCTGCCGTGTCTCCACACACGAGTCGGGGTGACAGGATTTGAACCTGCGACCTCTTCGTCCCGAACGAAGCGCGCTACCAAGCTGCGCCACACCCCGTGAGTTGAGCCTGTCGTAGCTTACAGCAGGGGGGAGCGGATCATTAAATCCGCAGGTCAGCGGGCAGGCAGGGGGCGGATGGTGGAGAGGATGCGCTTGGCGGTTTCCTTGTCCACGGACTTGTCGACGCCGGTGTCGGCGGCGACGGTCATGACGAAGTTCCCGTTCTCGCTGGGGAAGGCGAAGGTATAGACCGCGAAGGTCGTGGCGCAGCCGGGGGCCGGCGGGGGCGCGCTGCCGGTGGTCTCCACGAAGGCGCCGTGCAGCTGCCCGTCCAGCGAAACCATCGGCTGGGCGGGGGCCGGGGCGGCGACGGTGGCGTTCGACCAGCCGAACTTGGCCATCCGGGCCCCGATATCCGCGGCGGCCGCGGCCGGGTCCGCCTGCGGAGACATGGTGAGGAAGGCGTTGGTCCGCGTGTAGTTCGGGCAGTAGTTCTTGCCGTCCTGTGCCAAGCCGGCGATCTCCAGCGGGTTCGATCCCGAACCCCAGGCGGCGGTACCGATCGGATCGACCTTCCACTCCGCGGGGGCGTCGTAGGCCGCACCCCGATCCAGAATCTGAACGACCTGGTAGCCCGGAACCATCGGCGGGGGCGCGGGGCCGGGCTGCGGTTTCGGCGCAGACTGCTGCGGCGCGGTCTGCTGCGGCCGCGACGGCGGTGGGGGAGGCTGGTTTTCGCTACTGAGCGCACTGACCATGGAGGGCTTGCCGGGACCCGCGGCGGTCGGCGAGTCGGAATGCCGGCTCGCGACCACCGCCACCGTCGCGCCGATCGCCACGACGACCAGCACTCCGATTCCGCTGAGCAGCAGAGTTTTTCGCCGCCGCTGCTGCTCGGGGGCCTGTAGCAGCGCGGTGTGCGGATGCTGGGCTGTCGGCGGTCCCCAGGACGCCTGCTGCGGCGCGGGATGTGATCCGACCCCCAATTGCCAATCCGGCTCGGGGCGCCCGTTACCGTGCGGTGCCGAGAACTGTTGCTGGGAAGCACTATTCGTGCCCGGTATCGCGCTGCCCGGCCACTGCGGCGTCCCGGGTTGGGCCCCGAAGGCGGTGGTGGGCGCATCGGATCCGCCCGGCCCCGACCGTGCGCCCGGCGCACCGGAATTCCACTGCCCGCCGAAGGGATTCGGGTTGTGCGGCGTACCGGGCCCGCCCGGGGCGGCGAAACCGTGCGGCGACGGAGCGAAGCCCGGCGGCATGCCCTGCGATGTCGAAGGAGCGTCGGGATGGTGGGGTCCGGGGCCCGCATTCGTGCCGCGAGAGGCGTCTCCGCTCGCGCCGCCCTGCGGCGACCACGGATGGGCCGGCCCGGATTGTCCTCCGGCAGTGTCGTTCCCGACCAACAGCGATCCAGGGGACCGGCCGGCGTCCGGCGCCGCGGGCTCGGCCGGGGAGCCGGATCGCGCGGGTTCGGACGCGCTGCCGGGAGCGGTAGGGATCGACCCCGGCCGAGCCCACGGAGATCCTTGTGACACAGGGAAAGTCGCGCCCGGCACCCGCCGGATCGCCAGTGTCGGCGGGGTCTCGTTCGAGTCGGGAGTGGGTTCTCGTCGCGCGGTCGGGTCGTCGTTCCGCTCGAACCCACTGTTCACCGTGTACCCCTGCCTGATGTCGTGCCTCGGCACGCCACCCTAGCGCGCCACGGCCTCCGATTCCGAGACGCCATGGCCACTGTCGGCGATGGGGCCTTTCGGCGGGGCAGCCACCAGCGTCAGCAGGGTCGCCTCGGGGCGGCAGCAGAAGCGGTACGGCGCCCACGGCGAGGTGCCCAGACCCGCGGACACGTGCAGCCGCGTGTGCGCACCCCAGCGCGACGGCCCCTTCACCCGGGACCGATCGATACCGCAGTTGGTGACCAGCGCGCCGAATCCTGGCAGACACAGCTGCCCGCCGTGGGTGTGACCGGCCAGCACCAGGTCGTACCCGTCACCGGCGAACCGATCGAGCACCCGCGGTTCGGGCGAATGGGTGAGTCCGATGCTCAGATCGGCCAGGGGGTTCGGCGAGCCGGCGACCGTGTCGTAGCGATCGCGAGCCAGATGCGGGTCGTCGACGCCGGCCGTGGAGATCTTGATTCCGGCGACCTCGAGATCGCGCCGCACATGCGTCAGATCCAGCCAGCCGCGTTCGGTGAACGCCGCGCGCAGATCCTGCCAGGGCAGCGGATCGCCGTGCACGCGCTTGTGGTTCTTGTCGAAGTATTTGAGCGGGTTCTTCGGCACGGGCGCGAAGTAGTCGTTACTGCCGAACACAAAGATGCCCGGACGGGAGAGCAACGCCGTCAGCGACTGCACCACCGCGGGCACAGCCTTCGGATGCGCGAGATTGTCGCCGGTGTTGACGATCAGGTCCGGTTCCAGGGCGGCGAGTTCGCGAACCCAGGCTTGTTTGAGTTTCTGGCCGGGCGTCATGTGCAGGTCGCTGATGTGCAGCACACGCAGGCTCGACGAGCCCGGCTGCAGCACCGGCATCGTGGCCTCGCGCAGGACGAAGGCATTGCGTTCGATCAGCGAGGCATAGCCGATTCCGGCCACTGCGGTACCGGCGGCCGCGGCGGCGACCTTAGCTCCGGAGCCCAGCGCTGCTCGTCGAAGTGTGGGGGACGAGAATACGGGCATCAGCCCAGAATAGGCGACCACTGTGACGAATACCGAGTGTGATTCCGCACAGGCATCCGGTTTGTGGGGCGTCGGCGTGCCCGTCCACCCGGCTCGACACGCGGAAATGCGGTGGGAGGGTCCGCCCGCAACGGCTAGCGTGTGGCGCATGTCGGAACTCAAATCGAAGTTGCGCGCCGATCTGACCGCGGCGATGAAGGCCAAGGACACGTTGCGCCTCAGCACGCTGCGCATGCTGCTGGCAGCCGTGCAGAACGCCGAGGTCGCCGGTACCGAGGCGAAGGAGCTCTCCGATGCCGAGGTCATCGCGGTCCTCGGCAAGGAGGCCAAGAAGCGCAATGAGGCGGCCGTCGTCTACGAACAGAACGGTCGCGGCGAGCTGGCCGCCAACGAGCGCGCCGAGCAGGAGATCATCGACGAATATCTGCCGACCCCGCTCACCGAAGCCGAGGTCGCCGACATCGCCGACACCGCCATCGCCGATGTGGCCGAGCAGCTCGGCGAGCGCCCGGGCGTGAAGCAGATGGGCCAGGTCATGAAGGTCGCGACGGCGCTGGCCGCGGGCCGGGCCGATGGTTCGCGGATCTCGGCCGCGGTCAAAGCCCGGTTGTAGGGCCGCTACCCGGACAAAGCAGGAGGCCGGCGAATGTGTCGCACATTCGCCGGCCTCTCGCGTATCGCTACCGGGGGATCGGAATCGGGATCGGTGGCAGCCTCGGTATCGGCGGCAGACCCGGGAGCATCGGCGGGGCGGGCGCCGGTCCGGGGCGCGGAATCTCCCGCTGGGTGCCGTCGCTGACGAGCACCGTGATCACCGATCCGGGAATGGCCGAGCCGTTCGGCGTGGTCGCGGTGACCGTGCCCTTCGCCGCCGACCCGGGCGTGGTGACCGTCGACACCTGGAAGCCGGCGCCGATGAGTACCGAGCGGGCCTCGGACTCCGACATCCCGTTCACATCCGGAATCTGCGCGTTGTTCGAGCCGCGCACGTATTTGTCGTCCAGCGGCGGCAATCCGGGCGGCGGGAATTTGTCGAGTACCGGTTTGATACCGCCGAACCAGCTGCGAGCCGGTTCGTTACCGCCGTACAGGTTGCCGTCACCGCAGGTACGCAGCGGGAACGAGCAGATCTCGCCGGGCGTCGGGGAGTCGCCGTAGATGTAGGCGGCGCCGGCCATCGCATTGGTGAAGCCGAGGAATGCCGAGGACCGGTGGGTTTCGGTGGTTCCCGTCTTGGCCGAGACCGGGGCGTTCCAGCCCACCGCATGCGCCGAACCGGCTGCGGTACCGCCCACGGCGTCCTGGCTCAGCGCATTGGCCAGCGTATTCGCCAACCCGGGCTCGACGACCTGTTCACAGGCCTGCTGGGTGAGTGGCACCTGCTTACCGTCGCGGTCGATCACCTCGGCGATCGGCGAGGGCGGGCACCACTTTCCGCCGGAGGCCAGCGTCGCTGCGACATTGGACAATTCCAGCGGATTGATCGCGACCGGGCCCAGGGTGAACGAGCCCAGATTCTGCTGTTTGATCATGTCCGCCAGGCTCTGATTGCCGTGGCCGGAGGTGCCCGCTTCCGTGTAGGAGCGCATCCCGAGCCGTACCGCCATATCGACCGTCGGTGTCACGCCGACATCCTGAATGAGCTTGACGAACGCGGTATTCGGTGACTGCGCCAACGCCTCGGTCACCGACTCCGGCGATCGGTAATTGCCGACGTTCTTCACGCAATAAGTGGCGGGCGGACAGCCCGGAGCGCCACCGTTACCCATCCCCTTCGCGGCGAAGAACGAGGGCACGTCCAACTGAGCGCTGGTGCCCAGGCCCTTCTCCATCGCGGCGGCCGTGGTGAAGATCTTGAAAATCGATCCGGCGCCGTCACCGACCATCGAATACGGCTGCGGTTGGACCGTTTGATGTGCGCCCTGATCCAGACCGTAGGTACGGCTCGAGGTCATCGCCAGGATGTGGTGGGAGTCCTGGCCGGGAGCGATGATGCTCATGACCTCGGCGATATTCTCCAGATTCGGATCGGTGTTCGCCGTGACGGCGGCCTTGACCGAATTCTGCACCGCCGGATCCAAGGTGGTGCGGATCAGATATCCGCCCTTGTCCATCTGATCCTTGCTGATACCGGCATTGGCCAGATACTGCAGCGCGTAATCACAGAAATAACCCCGGTCACCTGCGGCGATGCATCCGCGCGGCAGGCCCTTGGGCTCCGGCAGCACACCCAGCGGCTGTTCCTTCGCGGCCCGGAATTCGTCGGCCCGGCTCGGAATGTTCTGGATCAGGGTGTCCAGCACGGTATTACGCCGCTCCAGCACGCCCTTGGGGTTGGTGTAGGGGTTGAGTTTGGAGCTGGACTGGACCATACCGGCGAGCATGGCGGCCTGCGCGACCTTCAAATCCTTGGCATCGACGCCGAAATAGGTCTGCGCGGCGTCCTGAATGCCGTAGGAGCCGTTGCCGAACGGTACGAGATTCAGATAGCGGGTGAGGATCTCGTCCTTGGTGAGTTCTTTCTCCAAGGTCAGCGCCATTCGGATTTCGCGCAGTTTACGGGCCGGCGTGGTTTCGATGGCGGCACGGCGTTCGGCGTCGGTTTTCGCGACCACCAGCAGCTGGAAGTTCTTCACGTACTGCTGGTCGATGGTCGAGGCGCCCTGCTGGACTTCACCGCTCGAGGTGTTGGTCAGGAATGCGCGCAGCGTGCCCTGCCAGTCGACGCCGCCGTGTTCGGCGAAGCGTTTGTCCTCGATGGAGACGATCGCCAACTTCATATCGTTGGCGATCTTGTCGCTCGGGACCTCGAAACGTCTCTGTTCGTACAGCCACGCGATGGGGGCTCCGGTCGCATCGACCATCGTCGACACCGCCGGCGCGGTGCCCGCCACCAATTCCGAGGAAACGTTGTCCACGGCATCGGCTGCGCGGTTCGACATGTACCCGAAGCCGCCGGCGAGCGGGAACAGCAATCCGGCGACGAGTACGGCCGCTAGGACGCAGGCGCCGGCGAGCCTCGCGAGCGTATGTGAGATCGGCACGCGCCCCAGCCTAATTGGCCCGCCGTCACACGCGCGGTGCGCGGTCGGCGGCGCGCCATGACACCTGGTCGCGCGGCCTCCGCAGGGACGGGCGTACCAGAAATTACGGGCACGGTCTTGCGCTGGGCCCATACCTTTACCTAGATTGAGAACCCAGTGTGATAGAGCTAACACTCAAAGTGGAATGTGGTGCGGAGCGCAGCGGGGTTGGGTTGCTGTGGGCTGCACGCGATTCCGGAGCGCCGTTGACCCGGTGTTCGGACTGCAAAGGGGCACACCAAATGCACATGACTACCCCCATCGCTCGATTGGACGTGGAGCAGGCCGAAGCGAGAATCGCCTGGGTGTCCCAGGCCCGATGCAAGGAAGTGGATCCCGACCAGTTGTTCGTGCGTGGTGCCGCCCAGCGCAAGGCGGCCACCATCTGTCGGCACTGCCCGGTGCTCATGGAGTGCGGTGCCGACGCTCTCGACAATCGAGTGGAATTCGGTGTGTGGGGTGGGATGACCGAGCGGCAGCGGCGTGCGCTGCTCAAGCAGCATCCCGAGGTGACCTCCTGGGCGGACTTCTTCCGCGCCCAGCGTCAGCAGAAGGTCGCGATGTAGTCGAATAGTCGTACGGGTCCGAGTCCGCGTGTGCGGGCTCGGATCGTTTTTCGCCCGGTGACGTGCGGAATCGGGGCCGCACGTCATCACCATTGGAGAATTCAGGCCGCGTCGGATCCGGCGAGCTGTTCGCCGACCGCACGCAACGCGTCCAGATCGGACACTTCGAACGGCAGCGCGGTCACCGTCACGATCGGCACCCGCGGATGGGCGCCGGTGAAGCGGTGCAGCAGATGCTGTTCGCGTTTGGCGGTGACCGCGCGATGGGCGTGGATGCGCAGTATGTCGGCGGTCAGCGTCGCGGGATCGGTGGCGGCGTCCGCGGCGGCCACGGCCTCCTTCGAGGTGCCGTCGGAGGCGCTGCCCGGGCCGGGGCTCAGCCGGTCCGCGGCGGCGGTCGCCTGAGCCGACGAGAGGGTGCACAGCACCGGATGGGTGCGATTGAGAACCAGCCCGGCCAGCGGCATTCCGTCGGTGGAGAGCCGATCCACGAAGAACGACGCCTCGCGCAGCGCGTCCGGCTCGGCCGCGGCGACCACCACGAAATGGGTTCCGGGCCGCGAGAGCATGGCGTAGGTGCGTTCGGCGCGGTCCTGGAAGCCACCGAACATCGATTCCAGCGACTGCAGGAACAGCGACGCGTCCTTGAGCATCTGCCCGCCCACGACCGTGGACACCCCGCGCACGGCGAGGCTCATCGCGCCGGTGACGAAGCGGCCCACGCCGCGGCCGGGCGCCATGATGACGCGGATCATCCGGCCGTTGAGGAAATTGCCGAGCCGCTTGGGCGCGTCGAGGAAGTCCAGGGCATTGCGCGAGGGCGGGGTGTCGACGACGACCAGATCCCACTCGCGTTTGGCGACCAGCTGGCCCAGCTTCTCCATCGCCATGTACTCCTGCGTTCCGCCGAAGGAGGAGGCGACGGTCTGATAGAAGGGGTTGGCGAAGATCTGCTCGGCCTTGTCCGGACTGGTGTGCTCGAGCACCATGTCGTCGAAGGTGCGGCGCATGTTGAGCATCATCGCGTACAGCTCACCCTTGGCCGTCTCGGGCAGTTGGACGCGCTGGGGAGCGTTGCCGAGGTCGCTGACGCCCAGGGACTGGGCCAGCCGTCGTGCCGGGTCGATGGTCAGTACCACGACCTTGCGGCCCTGTTCGGCCGCGCGCAAGGCGATCGCCGCGGCGGTGGTGGTCTTGCCGACCCCGCCGGAGCCGCAGCACACCACCACCCGGGCGGTCGGGTCGGCGATGACGGCCCCGACATCCAGCAGCGGAGTCGCCGGCGGGATCAGCGGGCTCGGATGGCTCATCAGCGGACTCCCTGCGCGCTCAGATGTTCGGCCAGTTCGTACAGTCCGCCCAGGTCCATACCGTCGGGCAACGCCGGCAGATACAGGCGGCTGATATCCACCTTCGCCAGTTCGGCGGAGCTGTCGTCCTGGGCCTGCAGGGTGGCCGAATGTTCCACGGCCTCCTGGATCAGGCCCTGGAAGTCGTTGTCGTCCACCGTGATTCCGGCCTCGGCCAGCCCCGCGCGGACGGCGTCCAGATCGAGGTCACCGGTCGCGACGCGGGCACGCACCGGGGCGGGGAGAAAGCCCTCGGTGGCGCGATTGACGATGACCGTGCCGATCCGGAAATCCGATTCGGTCAACTCGGCGATCGCATCCGCGGTCTCCTGCACCGGCAGCGCCTCGAGCAGGGTGACCAGGTGGACGACGGTCTGCTCGGAATGCAGCAGCGCCGCCACGCCCTCGGCCTGCCCGGCGATCGGCCCGCCCTTGGCGACCTCGGCCATGGCCTTGGTGACGTCGAGGAATCCGGCGATGCGACCGGTCGGCGGGGCGTCGACCACGATCTCGTCGTAGACGCGCTTACCGGATTTGTCGGTGCGGACCGCGCATTCCTTGATCTTGCCGGTCAGTATCACGTCGCGCAGCCCCGGAGCGATGGTCGTGACGAATTCGATGGCGCCCATCCGGCGCATCGCCCGGCCCGCGAAGCCGAGGTTGTAGAACATGTCGAGATATTCCAGGAAGGCGTGTTCGATATCGAGGGCCAGCGCCATCACCTCGCCGCCACCGTCGGCGGTGGCGATCTTGGTTTCGGTGGGTGGCAGCGGCGGCAGATCGAACAATTGGGCAATCGACTGGCGGCCCTCCACCTCGACCAGCAGCACCCGGCGCCCGCCGGCGGCCAATGCGAGCGCCAAAGCGCCTGCGACCGTAGATTTTCCGGTCCCGCCCTTGCCGGACACGTAATGCAGCCGCGCTTTGTCGGCTCGGTCCGGCCACCCTAATTTCAGTCCCGGCTCTTGCGAAACGGGTACTGCTGTCGGTACTCCCACGCTCGCGAGCCTATAACCCGTTACGAAACAGCGACCAGAGGATCGCCCTACTGTCTGGTAGGACACAGCGCACTTCCGTGCGAGCCGGAAATGTGCTGATCGGTCCGTGACGAGTCGCTCGGCCGCACAATTCACCGCCGGTTCACCCAGTACGCTTCTGCGACATGAGTGATGTGACGGTCTGGGAATACGCGACGGTGCCGCTGTTGACGCATGCGACCAAACAGATTCTGGATCAGTGGGGCGCCGACGGCTGGGAACTGGTCACGGTGCTGCCGGGGCCGACCGGGGAGCAGCACGTGGCCTACCTGAAGCGGCCCAAGCAGTGACGGCCGGCACCGACTGGCGGGCCAACCTCGAACGGCTGGGTCTCGCCCTGCCGCCGGTCGCGGCTCCGGCGGGCGCCTACATTCCGGCCGTGCGCAGCGGTTCGCTGGTCTACACCGCCGGCCAGCTGCCGTTCGTCGACGGCGCGCTGTCGGCGACCGGCAAGGTCGGCGCCGACGTGAGCGTCGAGGACGCCGCGCGTGCGGCCGGGCTGTGCGCGTTGAACGCGCTGGCCGCGGTCCACGATCTGGTCGGTCTGGACGCGGTCGTGCGAATCGTGAAGGTGGTGGGATTCGTCGCCTCGGCGCCGGGTTTCACCGATCAGCCGCTGGTGATCAACGGCGCGTCCGAGCTGCTGGGCGAGGTCTTCGGCGCGGCGGGAGTGCACGCCCGGTCCGCGGTCGGCGTTTTCGAGTTGCCCAAGAACACTCCGGTTGAGGTGGAGCTGATCGCCGAAGTGCGGTAGGCAAGGGAGATGACCCTCACTCATCCCGCGTACGGACAACTGCGGCCGGTCACCGGGACCGCTTCGGTGTTGTTGGCCGACAATCCGAACCAGATGACCCTGGAGGGTACGAACACCTGGATTCTGCGGGCGCCGAATCGATCCGACTGTGTGGTGATCGATCCGGGGCCCAAGGACAAGGCGCACAGCGAGGCGATCGCCCGCGCCACCGACGGCAATATCGCGCTGACGCTGATCACCCATCACCATCACGACCACACCGGCGGCATCGATCGGCTGGTGAAGCTGACCGGAACGCCGGTACGGGCGATGGATCCGAAATATCTGTCCGGCTCCTCGGCGCCGCTCACCGACGGCGAAGTGGTCGAGGCGGCCGGGCTGCGCCTGACGGTGCTGGGCACCCCGGGGCACACCCAGGATTCGGTCAGCTTGCTGCTCGACGACGCGCTGATCACCGGCGATACCGTGCTCGGCAGCGGTACGACGGTGCTGGAATCGCGGGACGGCGCACTCGGCGACTATCTCGACTCGCTCGCGCTGCTCGCCCGGCACGCCCCCGGCCGTGCGCTGCTCCCGGCGCACGGCCCCGACCACCCGCGGGCCGAGCCGGTGATCGGTTACTACATCGAGCATCGGCATCAGCGCCTGGACCAGGTGCGGGCGGCCTTGCGCGAACTGGGTGAGAACGCGACACCGCTGCAGATCGTGGCGAAGGTCTACGCCGATGTGGACAAACGGCTGTGGCCGGCCGCGCGCAGCTCGGTCAAGGCCCAGCTCGCCTATCTGCGCGGCCGGAACTGAGCCGGATGCGCCGGAGCGCGGTGGGAAATCCCTACCGCGCCCGGCGAGCCAGCCGCTCCGAATCGGAGATCAGCACGCTCTTACCCTCGAGGCGCAGCCACCCGCGGTGGGCGAAATCGGCCAGGGCCTTGTTCACCGTCTCGCGCGAGGCGCCGACCAGCTGGGCGATCTCTTCCTGGGTGAGGTCGTGGGTGACCCGCAGGGCACCGGCCTCCTGAGTGCCGAACCGCTGCGCGAGTTGCAGCAGCGCCTTGGCGACTCGACCCGGGACATCGGTGAAGATCAGGTCGGCCAGGTTGTTGTTGGTACGCCGGAGGCGACGGGCGAGCACCCGCAGCAACTGTTCGGCGATCTCCGGCCGCTGGTCGATCCACGCCTTGAGCGCATCGCGATCCATGGTCACCGCACGCACCTCGGTCACCGTGGTGGCCGTGGAGGTACGCGGGCCCGGGTCGAAGATCGACAGCTCGCCGAACATGTCCGACGGGCCCATGATGGTCAGCAGGTTCTCGCGCCCGTCCGGGGAACGGCGGCCGATCTTCACCTTGCCCGACGTGATGATGTACAGCCGATCGCCGGGCTCGCCCTCGTTGAAAATGACATGGCCACGTGGAAAATCCACAGGCTGAAGCTGTTTGGCGAGAGCAGCCACCGCGGTGGGCTCGACGCCTTGGAAGATGCCTGCTCTGGCGAGGGCCTCGTCCACGAATGTGCTCCTTATGGGAATTGACGGTGCTTACTGCGGCGTCAGCGGGTCCCTACGTGGTACGCAGGCTGCCGCCTGGCTCGGCGTCGCTCGCCACAGTGCTGGACCGAAGCGTTCGGCCGACAGTGCAGTCTACTTGCCATCCACGCAGCGTAGTGACAGACACCACGTAACGTGCGGTTTGTGAACGGGCGCGGCGCCGCGGAAAGTTCCCGGGCTCGGGTATTCGCGGGTCGGGGCGGCGGTATCGCCGGGCGGCGGAATCGGGTCAGCTGGCCTGGGCGACGTCCAATTCGTCGCGATTACGGCGGCGGCCGCCGGAGCCGGCGTGCGCGGGCACGCCCAACTTGGCCAGCTCGTTGACCTCGGCATTGCTAGCCCTGTCCAGATATTGCTGGACCTCTTCACCCGGTTCGAGCAGCTTGCGCAGGCGGTTTTCGACACGTTCCATGAACAGTGCGAAAAGCATCAACACCACCGGGAAGAGCACCACAGCGAGTCCTTGCATACGGGTGAGTAAACACGGAGAAGGTCTCAGATGGAACACGGGGATTGTTCGCGATCGCGCTCACGTCGGTGCGGTTCCGTATGGTGGACGAGTGCGTGAACCCAGATCCACCGCCGTGAACGGGCACGAGACGGCCGCGACGGCCACCGATGCGGCGTCGGTCACATCGACCGAATCGAGTTCAGTGGCTCGAAAAAAATCTCCGCAGAAATCCGCGAGTGCGAACTCGAAACCGGCCGCCCGATTCGCCGACGAAACCCGGCTGGGTCTGGTACGCCGCGCCCGGCGGATGAATCGCACGCTGGCGCTGGCATTTCCCGACGCGCACTGCGAACTGGATTTCACCACCCCGCTCGAATTGGCCGTTGCCACAATCCTTTCCGCGCAATGCACCGACGTCCGGGTGAATCAGACGACCCCGGCATTGTTCGCACGGTACCGCGACGCCGAGGCCTATGCCGCGGCCGACCGCACGGAACTCGAGGAATACATCCGGCCCACCGGCTTCTACCGCAACAAGACGAGTTCGCTGATCGGGCTGGGACAGGCGTTGGTGGAACAGCACGACGGCGTGCTGCCGCACACGATGTCCGAATTGGTGAAATTGCCGGGCATCGGGCGCAAGACCGCCAATGTCATCCTCGGCAATGCCTTCGATGTGCCGGGAATCACTGTCGATACCCATTTCTCGCGACTGGTGCAGCGATGGAAATGGACCACCGAGGACGATCCGGTCAAGATCGAACACGCCGTCGGCGAACTGATCGAGCGCAAGGAATGGACGATGCTCTCGCATCGGGTGATCTTCCACGGCCGCCGCGTCTGCCATTCCCGTAAACCGGCGTGCGGCGCCTGCCTGCTGGCCAAGGATTGCCCCTCGTTCGGAATCGGCCCGACCGACCCCGTGACGGCCGCCGCACTGGTGAAGGGACCCGAGGCCGAGCATCTGCTCGAATTGGTGGGCCGGTGAAATCGGTTCCGACGGCGTGGCGATGGGCGTTCGTCATTCTCATAGCGGTGGTGGCGCTCGCGGTCGCGGTCTGGCCGCGCGGCGACGACCGCGGCCCGTCCGTCACCACCACCGCGGTCCAGGGTGGGCCGGCTGCGGTGTCCGACGGGCAGCGTGCCGCGGCCGCACTGGCCGATTGCCCGCGGCCGGGTGATCCGACGGGGCGGCCACCTACGCCTGCCGCCGGTCCGCTGGCCGGAATCACGCTCGAATGTCTGGCCGACGGGCGTCCGGTCGACCTCGGCGAGGCGTTGGCCGGCCGTCCGGCCCTGGTGAATCTGTGGGCCTACTGGTGTGAGCCGTGCGCGCGGGAACTGCCCGCGCTGCAGCAATTCTCGGCCCGCGCCGGTAGCGCGCTGACCGTGCTGACCGTGCACAGCGATCCCGACGAGGCCAAGGCGATGGCCCGGTTGCGCGACCTCGACGTGCATCTGCCGGGTACGCAGGACGGCGCCGGAAAGGTGCGGACGGCGGTGCGGGCGCCGGCGGTCCTGCCGGTCTCGGTCCTGGTCCGCGCCGACGGTTCGATCGCGAAGGTGGTGGTCCGGCCGTTCGATACCGCCGACGACGTCGCCGCCACGGTCGCGCAGGAATTGGGGGTGCGGGTGTGAACGGGCAGGACGCGAGGACAGGCGAGGGATTGATCCGGCACGACCGGTACGGACCGGACGCGGAGGCAGTGCGCACAACCGTGGAGGACCTCGTCCGTGCCCGATAGATCCGATATGAACGACAATTCGACAGCAGAACACCGGCCGCACCTGCTCGCCACCGACATCCCGGACTGGTTGCGCGGAGTCGCCGAACACGAACCGGCCGATCCGACGGGCGTGAATCAGGTGCTCAATCGCACCGCGGGCAAGCTGGTATCGGCCGCGTTGCGACCCCGGGAGGCCGCGGTACTCGTGTTGTTCGGCGGTTCGCCGGACGCCGATCCGGGAGCTCGTGGCGGCCTGCCCGCCGACGCGGACGTATTGCTGACTCAGCGTGCGGCCACCCTGCGCCAACATCGCGGGCAGGTCGCGTTCCCCGGCGGAGGCGTGGAGCCGGGTGACGACGGTCCCGTCGGCACCGCACTGCGCGAGGCGCGCGAGGAGACCGGTCTCGACCCCGTGGGTGTCGAACCGTTCGCCGTCCTGCCCAAGATCTTCGTCCCACCGTCCCGGTTCGACGTCACGCCCGTGGTCGCGTATTGGCGCACGCCCGGGGAGGTGGGGGTGGTCAGCGAAACCGAAGCCGCCCGCGTGGTGCGGGTGCCGCTGGCGGATCTGATCGACCCGGCGAACCGGTTCGTCGTTCGCCATCCCCTGGGGTACATGGGGCCGGCCTTCGCGGTCGATGGCATGCTCGTCTGGGGTTTCACCGCCGGTGTGCTCGCCGGTCTGCTTGCGGTATCGGGATGGGAGCGGGACTGGGATCACCACGACGTGCGTGATCTGCAGGCTTCGCTCGCGGCAGTGGGGATGACGTTATGAGTAGTTCCGGGTGGCTCGACCTCGCGGTCGTCATCATCGCGCTGCTGGCCGCCACCTCGGGGTGGAGACAGGGTGCGGTGGCCTCGGCGCTCGGATTTCTCGGTGTGGTGCTCGGCGCGGTGGCCGGCATCCTGATCGCGCCGCACATCCTGCAGCACATCAGCGAGGGCCGTAAGCGCGTCCTGGTGGGCGTCGTGCTCATCGTCGCGCTGGTGATCGTCGGCGAGGTGGCGGGCATGGTGCTCGGCCGCGCGGCGCGCAGCGGTATGCGGCATCCGTTCACCCGCAGTATCGACAGCGTGGTGGGTGCGGCGCTGCAGTGCGTGGCCGTGCTGGTCACCGCCTGGCTGCTGGCGTTGCCGCTGGCATCGTCGTCGCAACCGGGTATCGCGGCCGCGGTCAACGGCTCCCGGGTGCTCGCCGACGTGAACGGGGTCGCGCCGAATTGGCTGCGCCGGGTGCCGAACGAATTCTCCAAACTGCTCAACACGTCGGGCCTGCCGGAGGTGATCGGCCCGTTCGGCCGCGCGCCGATCGCCGCGGTCGAGCCGCCGGACCCGAGCGTTCTCGACACGCCCGTCGCGCTGAATCTTCAGCACAGCGTGTTGCGTGTGAACGGGGTCGCGCCGAGTTGCCAGCGCGCGCTGGAGGGCTCCGGATTCGTCGTGGCGCCCGAGCGCATCATGACCAATGCGCACGTGGTCGCGGGCACCTCCACCGTGCAGGTCGACACCGCGCGCGGCCGCCTGGACGCGACGGTCGTGCTGTTCGATCCGTCCAAGGACGTCGCCATCCTGGCCGTTCCCGGACTCAACGCGCCGGTGATCCCGCTCGCGCCGTCGCCCGGAAAGTCCGGCCAGAGTTCGATCGTCCTCGGCTATCCCGGCGGTGGCCCCTACACCGCCAGCGCGGCCCGGGTCCGCGAGACGCTCGAGCTGACCGGTCCCGACATCTACAAGAGCAACACCGTCGAACGGCAGGTCTACACCGTGCGTGGCCGGGTCCGCGCCGGCAATTCCGGTGGCCCCCTGGTCGACACCGACGGTGAGGTGCTGGGCGTGGTCTTCGGCGCGGCGGTCACCGACGACGACACCGGCTATGTCCTCACCTTGAAGGAGGTCGAATCCGATCTGGAGGCCGCGTCGAATTCGACCGCGCCCGTCGGCACCGGTGACTGCGTCCTGAGCTGAGGATCCGCTCGCGTCAGGCGTATTGCGCGGTGGCCGGGTCGCCCAGCAGTTTCGACAGTTCCGTCGTGACGGCGTCCGGATTCTCCTGGTGGGCGAAGTGCCCCGCCGCCGGAATCGTGACCACGCGGCGGCCGGGCGCGAGTTTGCCGGCGCCGCGCACGGTGGATTCGAGCATGTAGTGGTCGGCGTCGCCGCGCAGGATCAGCGTCGGCACACGGACGGGTTCGCGCATCGCCGCCAGGAAGCGGCGGCCGTCCGGACGCCACTGACTGCGGAAGGCCCAGCGCTGATACTCCAGGGCGCAGTGCGCCGCGCCGGGTATCCGGATCGCCGAGCGCATGCGCTGGGCGGTGTCGACGAACTCCGTGGTGCCCGCCCACCGCGGCGCGACCCGCTCGCGCACGAGACGTTCGATTTCGAATCCGTCCTGGCGGGTCAGCCGGCGCTCGCCGTACCGCGGCAGCTGATACCGCAGGAAATTCGGCAGATAGGCCGCGCGCTGGCGACGATCGCGCAGCACGGCCCGCTTCAACGCCACCGGATGCGGTGACGCGATCAACGCGATCGACCGCACCACCCGCGGATGCAGCACCGCGGTCGCCCAGCACACCAGCCCGCCCTCGGCATGGCCGACCAGGGTGGCGTCGGTATGCCCGAGCGCCCGCACCAGGCCGGCGATATCACCGGCCAGCGTCCAGCCGTCGTAGCCGCGCGGAGGCTTGTCGGAATCGCCGTACCCGCGCAGATCGACCGCGACCGCGCGATAGCCGGCCTGGGTGAGGCCGGTCAGCTGATGCCGCCAAGACCACCAGAAATCGCCGAAGCCGTGCAGCAGGACGACCAGCGGCCGCGCGGGATCGCCCACCGCATCGTCGGCGCCGCCCTCGGCGATGTGGAAGCGGATGCCGTTGGCGTGCACGTCGCGATGCGTCCACGGGCCGTCGAAGCGGACGCTGGACGGATCGGGAAGCGGATTCGACGACACGCCGAAAGCGTAATCGCCGGACTATGCCGTCGGCTTGCCGGCCGGGCCGTCGGCGTGTGAGCCGAAGCCGTGCGGCAGCACCGTCCGGGTTTCCTTGAGCGATTCGATCGTCTTCTCCGGCGCGCGCAGTTTGCGGACCTTCCGGTAGCCGAGCAGCCCCAGCACCGCCACCACGACGATCATCAGCACGAAGACGATCAGGAACGCCGCCCACCGGTACAGCCACACATCCAGCAGCTCGGCGAGGAAGAAGAAAAAGAAGAACGACGAGAACAGCAGCACCGTCAGCGCGCCGATGAAGAAGACGCTGCCCTGCAGGCCCTTCTTGATCTCGCCGGTCACCTCGGCCTTGGCCAGCTCCACCTCGGCGCGGACCAGCGTCGACATCTGCTCGGCGGCGTCGCGCACCAGATCCCCGACGCTGGCATTCGCGGTGGTATCGACCTCGGACAGCGGAATCGAGGTGATGGTCCGGTTTCGGCCCGCGTCGTTACCGCCGTTTGTGAAGCTCAATTGCTCGACCCTTCTCCATGTCCCGGTGCTGTCCGGCCTTCACTCGTATTCGGTGGCCGCACTCGCGTCTCGCCGCGCCTGATGCGCCCGCCCACGCCGCAACAGTAGCGCCGAACCGAGCAGAGAGGCCGCCAAGGACGTCATCAACACGGCGGCTTTCGCCAGTTCGGTCGCGGCCCGGTCGGGCAACGCGAGTTCTGCCACCAAGAGGCTAACGGTGAAACCGATCCCGCCCAGTACCGACAGGGCCGACATATCCCGATTGCCGAGACCGGCGGGCCGCCTGGCGATTCCGAACCGTATCGCCAGCCAGCTCGAGCCGAAGATGCCCACGGTTTTGCCGATGAGCAGTCCGGCGATGATCGCCAGGGACAGCCGGGAGGTGAACATTTCGCCGAAAACCTTGGTGGACAACGGAACTCCGGAGGCGAACAGAGCGAACAACGGGACGCACACGCCCGCGGAAATCGGCTGGAACAGATGCTCCAGCCGGGCCGCCGGCGCCTCGTCCTCCTCCGGATCCGGGCGTACCCGGGTCAGCAGCCCGCAGATCACACCCGCCAGCGTGGGATGAATCCCGGCCTCGTGCAGGGCGTACCACGACAGCAGCGCCAGCGGCACATACACCAGCGGGGTACGAATACGCAGTCGTTGCGCCACGGCCCAGCCCGCGAAGCAGGCGGCCGCGCCGGCCAGCCAGCCGACGGCCACCGTGGTCGTGAACAGCACCGCGATCAAGACGATCGCCATCAGATCGTCGACGACGGCCAGGCTGAGCAGAAACACCCTCGCCCCGGCCGGAATTCGCGAGCCGGTCATGGCCAGGACGGCCAGCGCGAAGGCGATATCGGTCGCCACCGGAATCGCCCAGCCGCGATCCATCCCCGGCACACCCCAGCCGATGGTGAAGGCGATCACCGCGGGGGTGATCACCCCGCCCACCGCGGCCACCACCGGGAGCGTGGCCCGTTTGCGATCGGCCAGCTCGCCGACGACGAGTTCGCGTTTGAGCTCGAGCCCGGCGACGAAGAAGAACACCGCGAGCAGACCGTCCTCGGTCCAATCGCCCAGAGTGAGGTCCAGATGCAGCGGCGGGATCGCGAGGGGCGTGTCCACCATCGCGAAATAGCTGTCGCGCCACGGAGAGTTGGCCCACAGCAGCGCCACCGCCGCGGCGACGAGCAGTAATGCGCCGCCGACGGTTTCGGTGCGGAGATAACGAGCGAGCTCGGAGCGCAGCGCGACGATCACGGAGATCCTTTCGGGAGCGGACGGCGACTGCGGCGGGCACTCCCGCAACGGGCTCACCAACCACACGCCGACCAGACTTCCCGGCACTCCTCGACGAATTTTACCGGTTCCGATGTGACCGGCTACCGCCGCCTTCGCGTTCCAGCGGCGCGAACGGGCGAGCCCACGCCCGGTGCGGCACCGGACGTGGGTTCGACAAGCGCGGTCGATCAGGCGTTGGAGGCGCGGATGGCTTCGAACACGTTGGGGTCGACCAGGGTGGAGGTGTCGCCGAGTTCGCGGCCCTCGGCGACGTCGCGCAGCAGGCGGCGCATGATCTTGCCGGAGCGGGTCTTGGGCAGTTCGGGCACGATGTGGATCTCGCGGGGGCGTGCGATGGGGCTGATCTCGCGGGAGACCTCGGCCTTGAGCTCGTCCACCAGTTGTTGTCCGGAGTTGTTCGAGCCGCCGGTGAGGATGACGAAGGCGACGATGCCCTGTCCGGTGGTGGCGTCGCTGGCGCCGACGACCGCGGCCTCGGCGACGCTGTGGTGGCCGACGAGCGCGGATTCGACTTCGGCGGTGGAGATGCGGTGGCCGGAGACGTTCATGACGTCGTCGACGCGGCCCAGGACCCACAGCGCGCCGTCGGCGTCGATCTTGGCGCCGTCGCCGGCGAAGTACCAGCCCTGGGCGGCGAAGCGTTCCCAGTAGGTGGCCTTGTAGCGTTCGTCGTCGCCCCAGATGCCGCGCAGCATCGACGGCCACGGCTGGTCGAGGACGAGGTATCCGACGACCGCGGAGCTTGCGGAGCGGTCCGAAGATTCGGCTTCGGTTCGATTGTTTTCGACCGAATTGCCTTCCTCGTCGACGACTTTCGCTGTGATGCCGGGCAGCGGGGCCATGGCGGCGCCGGGTTTGGCGGGGGTGATGCCGGGCAGCGGGGAGATCATGATGGCGCCGGTTTCGGTCTGCCACCAGGTGTCCACGATGGGTGCGCTGCCCGCGCCGATGACTTCCCGGTACCAGCGCCACGCTTCGGGGTTGATCGGTTCGCCGACCGAGCCGAGCACGCGCAGCGAGGACAGATCGTGGGCGTCGGGGATCTCGCGGCCCCACTTCATGAAGGTGCGGATCAGCGTGGGTGCGGTGTAATAGATTGTGACACCGTACTTTTCGATGATCTGCCAGTGCCGGTGCTCGTCGGGGAAGTTGGGGGTGCCCTCGTAGACGACCTGGGTGGCGCGGTTGGCCAGCGGGCCGTACACGATGTAGGAGTGCCCGGTGACCCAGCCGATGTCGGCGGTGCACCAGTACACGTCGGCGCCGGGTTTGTGGTCGAAGACGTAGTGGTGGGTGTAGGCGACCTGGGTCAGGTAGCCGCCGGAGGTGTGCAGGATGCCCTTGGGTTTTCCGGTGGTGCCGGAGGTGTAGAGGATGTAGAGCGGGTGCTCGGCATCGAAAGGCTGGGCCTCGTGCTCGGGACTGGCCTGGGCGACGGTTTCGTGCCACCACAGGTCGCGGCCCTCGGTCCACGGGATCTCGATATTCGTGCGGCGCACCACCAGTACGTGTTCCACGCTGTGCGGCACGTCGCCGTGGGCGTAGAGCGCCTCGTCGACGGCTTCCTTCAGCGGTGCGGCCTTACCGCGGCGCCACTGTCCGTCGGTGGTGATCACCAGGCGGGCCTCGGCGTCGTCGACGCGCTGGCGCAGGGCGCTGGGGGAGAAGCCGGCGAAGACCACCGAATGGGTCAGGCCCAGCCGCGCGCAGGCCAGCATCGAGACGATGGCCTCGGGAACCATCGGCATGTAGATCGCGACCCGATCGCCGGCGACGAGGCCGAGTTCGGTGAAGTAGTTGGCGGCCTGGCTCACCTCGGCCTGCAGTTGGGCGTAGGTGATCGAGCGGGAATCGCCGGGCTCACCTTCCCAGTGGATGGCGACCTGGTCGCCGTAGCCGTCGGCGACGTGGCGGTCCACGCAGTTGTAGGCGACGTTGAGCTTGCCGCCGGTGAACCAGCGCGCGAACGGCGCGTCGTCCCAGTCCAGCACCCGATCCCACGGTTGATGCCAGTGCAGCCGCTGCGCCTGCTCGGCCCAGAACCCGTCGCGATCCGCCGTCGCCCGCTCGTAGATGGACGCATCGGCATTGGCCGCCGCGGCGAATTCGGCGGTAGGCGGGTACACGTCTCGGTGCTCAGCGGTGGTGTCGGTCATCTCGCCTCCATCGGGCCTGTCCATCGGATACGCGTCGGCCGCAGCGTGACCGCGGCCACGATGTGACCCTAACGGACTGTGACCTGCGCCGCGTACCGGTCCCGAACGGTGGGCCCGGGACGCGGACCCCGGTCGGCCCCGTGATGCGCTCGGCTAGCGTGTGGGTCGTGACCGATGTGCTGCAACCCCTGGTCGAGCTGCCCGGTGTCCGCGATGCGGCCGACCGCGCCCGCGACGCGCTCGCCGAAGTCCACCGGCACAAGGCGAACCGGCGGGGCTGGCCGACCACGGCGGCCGAGGCGGCGGTCCGCGCGGCGCGGTCCTCGGCGGCGATCGACGGCGGGGCCACCGAGCTGCCCGCCGACGGCCGGGTCGGCGACCCGATTCTCGCGGGGGCGCTGCGGGTCGGGCAGGCCCTCGACGGTGACGCGCTGCGCAATCTGGTCGGTGTGTGGCAGCGGGCGCCCCTGCAGGCGCTGGCTCGTCTGCATCTGCTCGCCGCGGCCGATCTGGTCGACGACGAAATCGGTCTCGGCCGCCCGCGACCCGAACCGGGTGTCGCCGAACGGCTCGATCTGCTGGCTCAGACCGTGCTGACCTCGAATGCGCCGGCCCCCGTGCTGGCCGCGGTGGTGCACGGCGAGTTGATGTCGTTGCGCCCCTTCGGTTCCGCCGACGGCGTCGTGGCGCGGGCGGCGTCCCGGCTGGTCGCCGTCGCGAGCGGCCTGGATCCGCACAGCCTCGGCGTGCCCGAGGTCTTCTGGTTGCGGCGCCGTCAGGCTTACGTCGACGCCGCGGCGGGCTTCGCCGAGGGGACGGCCGAGGGTGTGGGCGGTTGGGTGGTGTTCTGCTGCGGCGCGCTGGAGGACGGTGCTCGCGAGGCGCGATCGATCGCCGACGCGGCGGGATGAGCGCGGGGGATGAACGTGGCGGGATGAGTGCTGATCGCAGCGAGGGCGAAAAGGGTCCGCACATCGAAGCGGGCGGCGTAGCCGTCGTCGGCCTCACCGCCCGCTAGCACGGACTACCCGGTTACCAAGCGTGCTTGTCGGGTTGTGTTCTGCGGCCTCGGCGATCATCCGGACTCCGCCGGTTCATCCCCGCAACTTGTGCGAGGCCATTGCCGACGTGAATTCGAATTTCGCAGGCCCACAACGCTTCTGCCCTTGTCGCGGCGCGCTCCGCGTGGGTGCCTGGCGTCCGTGCTGGGAAGTGCGGATGGGAGATCGAACCTTCTCTTCCGTTTCGATCTTGGCCTTCCGCCCCTCCGTGCGTCCATTGTTACTCTGTGAGCCCCCTCACATCAAGGGTCGAGAGGACATTACTCATAATCGGCGTGTGGCCCCCCGAATCGTGGTTACATCGATGGGTTGCGCGTCGTTGACCAGCCTCGATGTGCCAGGAATGCCGCCCTCAGCGGCGCCGGCGCAGCAGCCGGTAACTGAGGGCGCCGGCCAGTACCGCGCTCACCCCGACCACCGCCGTGGCGGCCACCGTCGTGGTCGACGGCGCGGGAATGCGCGACCACAGTGACACCGGATTCGAGAAGGTCAGGATCGGCCATTCCCGGGCTATCGCCTCGCGTCGCAGATTCCGGTCGGGATTGACCGCGGTGGGATGTCCGACCGCCGACAGCATCGGCAGATCGGTGATCGAATCGGAGTAGGCGTAGCAGCGCGAGAGGTCGTAGCGTTCGGTCGCGGCCAGTTTCTCGATCGCCTCGACCTTGCCCTCGCCGTAGCAGTAGAACTCGACTTCGCCTGTGTACTTACCGTTTTCGACCACCATGCGAGTGGCCGCGGTATGGGTGGCGCCCAGCGCGGCGGCGATCGGGGCGACGATCTCCTCGCCCGACGCCGAGACGATCACGACGTCGTGGCCGCGGATCTTGTGGTCGGCGATCAGATCCGAGGCCTCGGCATAGATCAGCGGATCCACCAGTTCGTGCAGTGTTTCGGCGACGATCGAGCGCACCTGCGACACATCCCAGCCGGCCGTCATCTTCGTCAGGTGTTCGCGCATCCGCTCCATCTGGTCGTGGTCGGCGCCGGAGAGCAGGAACAGGAAGTGCGCGTAACTGGACTCCAGCACGGTGCGCCGATCGATCAGCCCCTGGGCGAAGAACGGCCGGCTGAAGACGAACGCACTCGACTTCGCGATGACCGTCTTGTCCAGATCGAAGAAGGCGGCGATCCGGGGTGCGGACGGCGCATCCCTCGTCTCCTGCGCGCGGTTCGCTGCTGCGTCGTTGCGGTGTCGCGGGTGCCCGGTATCCCCGGCGGCCCGATCGTTCGTAGCTGTTTGGTCGCCCTCGGCCGTCACGGCTCCAGGATAGGGAGCTTCCCCGTCGACGGGGCGTTCAGCCCGGCCACACGCCCCGCTCGACGCCCTGGGAGCCGCCCCGCTCCGGGCGAAACTTCGTCATGCGATGGACTTGCATTGCGGCCGGTTTCTGGGTGTAGTATTGCTGGCACCTGGACATGGTCCAGGCGCGTTCAGCCCGACCCCCCGGGGCTGAACCCCGACGGCCCCAGCCTCCTCCCCCCCCGGCTGGGGCCGTCCTCTATTTCCGGACCGTTCAGCTGTTACTCGGCGTGCAGTGTTTATCCACAGCCCGCGAGTTGTCCACATTCGGCGTTCGGACCCTGGTTCGCCGGGCCGAACCGGGTGAGGCTGGCGGACATGAATTCCGTTGCAGCAGTTCCTCCTCCGGCGCTGATGTTGGTGGGCGACCTCCGGTTGCGCGACGAAGTGCGGCGCATCGCGGCCGCTGCCGACCGTGGCCTGGACGAACGCTCGATGCCCGTCGGCAGGCATGCCTGGGCCGCGGCAGCGCTGGTGATCATCGACCTCGCGGCGGCGCGTACCTGCTCCGAGGCCGGATATCCGCGCCGCTCGGGCGTGGTGCTGGTCGGCGCCGGTGAACCGGATCTCGACCATTGGCAGGCCGCCGCGGCGGTCGGCGCCGAGCAGGTCATCGCGCTGCCGGGCAACACCGAGACGCTGATCGAGGCCTTCGCCGCCTATGCCTGGCGCGATCCCGGCGACGGACTCGTCCTGGCCGTCGTCGGCGCAGGGGGTGGTGCCGGGGCCTCGGTCTTCGCCGCGGCACTGGCCTTGACGGCTGCGGCCCGGCGGTTCCGGCCGCAGATCCTGCTCGTCGACGGCGACCCGCTCGGCGGCGGCATCGATCTGCTGCTGGGTATCGAGTCGGTGCCGGGACTGCGCTGGCCCGACCTCTCCGTCGAGGACGGCCGAGTGGCCGCGCAAGCCCTGCACGACGCACTACCCGCCGCCGCACCGGGACTCGGTGTCCTGGCGTGCAGCAGACCGGCCGGTTCCGGACCGGACGACATCGGCACCGGTGCGGCCCGCGCCGTCGTCGAGGCCGGCCGCGGCGCCGGCGATCTGGTGGTGTGCGATATCTCCGGCAGCAGGGGCCCGCATACCGCTCATCTCCTCGATGCCGCCGATCTCGTCATCTTCGTGGCGCCGGCCCGGTTGCGCGCGGTGGCTGCCGCCGGGGCCGTCGTCGCGGATGTTCGTCGTCGAAATCCCAACCAGGCCTTGGTCGTTCGAGGGCCCGCGCCCGGCGGGCTGCGCGGACGAGACATCGCGGAGGCGTTGGGGCTGCCGCTGCTGGCCGCCATGCGCGCTCAACCCGGGCTCGCGGGCACTCTGGAACGCGGCGGCCTGACGCTCGGCCGCGGCCCGCTGTTCGCCGGAGCGGAGTCGGTGCTGTCCGCACTGCCGGACGGTGCTCGATGAGCGGCGTGGTGAGCACCGAACTCCTCGACCGGGTGCGGGAGCGACTGGCCGCCCAGCCCGGTGAACACGATCCGGCACGCCTGGCCGCCGCCATCCGTGCCGAAGCCGGCCGCGTCCTCGGCGATACGGACCTGCTGCGCGCACTGCGTCTGCTGCAGACGGAGATGACCGGCGCCGGCGCGCTGGAACCGCTGCTGCACGATGCCCGGGTCTCCGATGTGCTGGTGACCGCACCCGATGCAGTGTGGATCGACCGCGGGAGCGGTCTGGAACGCACCTCGATCCGCTTCCCGGACGAAGCGGCGGTGCGGCGGCTGGCTCAGCGCCTGGCGCTCGCCGCCGGTCGCAGGCTCGACGATGCGCAGCCATGGGTCGACGGGCGGTTGCCGGAATACGAGCGAGCGCCCGGCGAGAGCTTCGGAGTCCGGTTGCACGCGGTCCTCGCGCCCATCGCACAGGGCGGAACGTGTATCTCGCTGCGCGTCCTGCGTCCGGTCGGGCACAGCCTGCGCGGGCTGACCACCTCCGGCACGCTCACGCCGGATTCGGAACTGCTGCTGGAGAAGATCATTCGCGCGCGGCTCGCGTTTCTGGTGGTCGGCGGCACCGGCGCCGGGAAGACCACGCTGCTGTCGGCTCTGCTGGCGCACGTCGACCCCTCCGAGCGGATCGTGTGCGTCGAGGATGCCGCCGAACTGTCGCCGCCGCATCCGCATGTCGTCCGGCTGGTCGCGCGCATCGCCAATGTGGAGGGCATAGGTGCCATCACGGTTCGGGACCTGGTCCGGCAGGCGTTGCGAATGCGGCCGGATCGGATCGTCATCGGGGAGGTGCGCGGGGCCGAGGTGGTGGACCTGCTCACCGCCCTGAACACCGGACACGACGGGGGCGCCGGAACGGTCCATGCGAACTCGCCCCGCGAGGTGCCCGCCCGGCTGGAAGCCCTTGCGGCACTGGGCGGAATGGGACGTGCGGGGCTGCACAGTCAGCTCGCCGCGGCGGTCCAGGTCGTGCTCGCCATGCGGCGCCGATCCGACGGCCGGCGAGTCCTGCAGGAAATCGGACTGGTGACCCGTGCCGGGGAGGCCGGTGTGCGCATCGAGACCGCCTGGTCGGCGGATGTCGTTGCAACACCGGCGAATACCGCCCTGCATCGGTTGCTGGACGAACGGTCGCGGCAATGACGGTGAGTCTGCTGTGCGGCGCGGGAGCCTTGCTGCTCCTGCCGACCCCGGCCCGGCGGCACCGGCTGGGCGCTCTGTGTGGACGGCCGACTGAGGAGCGAAATATGCGGAGCCGCTGGATCATTCGCGGCGTGACGGCTTCGGCGGTGGTGACGGCGGTCGTCCTCGGTCCCGGGGTCGCGGGTGCGGCCGCGGTGCTCGCCATCACGTTGACCGTGCGCGCGAAGAACCGCCGCGAGGAGCGCCGCCACGACGGCGAATGCCGGAAACTGCTGGACGGGCTGGAAGTGGTGATCGGTGAATTGCGCACAGGAGCGCATCCCAGCGCTGCCGCCGCGGTCGCGGCTGCGGAGATCGGCGGAGCCGTCGGAGCGGCCTTCGCGGTGAGCGCCGCCCGGGCCCGGCTCGGTGGTTCGGCCGCGGACGGATTGCGCGGCCGCCCCTGCGCCGTCACCAGCGAACTCGATCGTGTCGCGGACGCCTGGGAGGTGGCCGAGCGGCACGGCCTGGCATTGGCCGAACTGTTGAGCGCGGCCCGCGACGACCTCGCCGGGCGGATGCGATTCAGCGACCGCACGAACGCCGCGCTGGCGGGTGCGCGTGCCAGCGCCGCGGTGCTGGCCGGACTTCCGCTGCTGGGCATCGCGCTCGGACAGCTGATGGGCGCGCACCCGCTGCACGTGCTGATGAGCCGAGGGGTCGGAACGATCGTCTTTCCCTTGGGCGCCGGACTGATCGGCGTTGGATTGCTGTGGGCGGATGCCATCACGCGGCGGGTATCGGTATGAGCGGCCTTCCGATGGCACTGCTCTGTTCCGGTGCCGCGCTGCTGGCCCTTCCGGGCCGGATCACACCGGTCGCCCGCC
This sequence comes from Nocardia aobensis NBRC 100429, assembly GCF_000308375.1. Lineage (GTDB taxonomy): Bacteria > Actinomycetota > Actinomycetes > Mycobacteriales > Mycobacteriaceae > Nocardia > Nocardia aobensis. Next base: position 35,690 of record NZ_BAFQ01000011.1, read on the forward strand.
TCCGCGCGGCCCGCGGCGCATCACCCACGCCGCGGCAGGACCTGCGCCCGGGCGCAGGTGACCCGCTGGCGGTGGCCTCGGCACTCGACCTGCTCGCCTCGTGTCTGCGGGCAGGTCTGCCGACCGCCACGGCGGCGCGCGCGGTGGCCCCGATCGCCCCGGAACCCTTCGCCTCGGCACTGCGCCGGGCGGCGGATCTGCTGGCGCTGGGCGCGGATCCGGTCACCGCATGGGAGCGAGCGGCCCGGGAAGCGCCCGGGGCGGAGATGTCCGCGCTCGCCCGGCTGGTGCGCCGTTCGGCCCGCTCCGGTGCGGCCCTGACCGGTGCGGTCTCCGAACTCGCCGAGAAGTGCCGCGCCGCGGTCGAGGATGCCGCCGCCGCGCGTGCGGAACGCGCGGGCGTACTCATCAGCGGCCCGCTCGGGCTGTGCTTCCTGCCGGCTTTCGTCTGTCTCGGCATCGTTCCGGTGGTCGCCGGACTGGCCGGTCGAGTACTCGGCGGTGGGTTGTGGTGACCACACGAGAGACTCGGTGCGGATCCGCCGCGCCGACCGTAGAGAAAGGGGAGACCGATGTTGACAGCAACGCAATCGGTTGTGCGAGAACTACGTTCGCGGCTGATCCAGGTAGCGGTCACCGACGACGGGATGAGTACCGCCGAATACGCCATCGGGACGATCGCCGCGGCGGCGTTCGGGGCGGTGCTCTACACCGTGGTGACCGGCGACTCCATCGTCAACGCGCTGACCAAGATCATCGACAGGGCACTGAACACCACCGTATGAGGTCGGCCCGCACGAGCGAGCGGGGTGCGGTCACGGTCGAGGCGGCGATCGCGCTGGCGGCGGTGGTCGTGGTCGTCGTGCTCTGCGTGGAAGCGTTGCTGGCGGCGTCGATGCAGATCCGCTGTATCGACGCCGCTCGGGAAGCGGCTCGTCTCACGGCGCGCGGCGCCGAGGCGGAAGCTCTGCCGGCGGCACAGCGGGTGGCACCGCCCGGCGCCGATATCGAGGTGCGTGCGGAGGGCGACCGGATCGTCGCCGTCGTCCGGGCGCGGGCGCCGCTGCTGCCCATGCTGCGGTTACGGGCCGAGGCGGTCGCCGTGCGTGAACCGGGAGAGCCGCGATGACAGCGGACGGACCGGCGCGGGCCGCGATGGCGCCGGCCGCGTGCCGCTGCCGCGGGTGCGACGGGGGCGCCACGGTCACCGCATGTCTGGCGCTCACCGCACTGTTGGTGGTGACGATCGTGATCGTGCAGTTCGCGGCGGTGGTGTGCGCACGCCACCTGGCGCAGAGTGCCGCCGATTCGGCGGCATTGGCCGCAGCGGGTGCACTGGATTCCGGCGCCGAGGCGGCCTGTGAACAAGCGGATTCGGTAGTGCGGCGAATGCGGATGCGGCTACGTGCGTGTGCGATCCGGGATTGGGATGTGACGGTAACCGTCGATGGTTCGGTGCCGCTCGCTCTTTTGGGCAAGCGATCAGTTGTGGCGGTCGCGCGAGCCGGTCCGGTGAGTGCGGAATAACGATCATGAATACCGGACGGTTGGTGTGAGAAAGAATGGGTGACCCGAGCCACAGTATGGAGCGGTAAGTGTCGTGGATTTCCCATTCGGCCGGCATTCAATTCGGCGGGCACAATTGTGCAAGCATTCGGCGCTGCGGGATTCCGATAAATGCACACATGTGAATGCGCACATGGCCGTTATTCGCTAGGGCAATGCGCCGGTTAACATGATCGACTTCCTCTTTATTCGGGCAGCGGGCAGTCGGCGCCGAATCCGGGGCGCGGCCCGTCGGTCTGGGAGGCGTCCACGTCTACCGGCGGTGTCCGCATCGTCACGAAACGGATTCGAGCAGGTCATGGCCTGCAATGTTGGGCCCCGCCGGTCAGTTCGGCGCCTCGTCGGGCAGATCGGAGAGGACGGCCGTCAGCAGGGCGGCCGCGCCTTGCTTGTCCAACGGGGAATTCCCGTTGCCGCATTTCGGGGATTGGACGCACGAGGGGCAGCCCTGTGGGCACGAACAGGAGGCGATGGCCGCCCGGGTGGCCGCCAACCAGGTCCGCAACCGGGCGAAACCGCGCTCGGCGAATCCGGCTCCGCCGCGATGGCCGTCGTAGACGAAGACGGTCGGCAGCCCGGTATCGGGGTACTCGGCGATGGACACGCCGCCCACATCCCACCGGTCACAGCTCGCGACCAGCGGCAACATCCCGATCGCGGCATGTTCGGCGGCGTGCAGGGCGCCGGCCACGCGGCGTGGCTCGATCCCCGCCGCGGCCAGCAGTCGCGGCGTGACGGTGTAGAACACGGCCTGGGTCGGCAGCGTCTGCTCGGGCATGTCGAGTTCGATCAGGTCGAGGACCTCTCCGCTGGGAAGGGTGCGCAGATAACCGACCACCTGGCGGGTTACCCGGACTCTGGCCAGTGCGGCGGTGACGCGGCCGTATACCTGCTCGTGCGTGCGCTCGTCGATCGCGACCGAGGTGACCATCCGGGCGCTGGTGGTCCAACCGGGCTGCTCGGCGTGGACGAACGCGACTCCGGCCTCGAGGTCCAGTTCGTCGACCACGTAGGTCTCGCCCTGATGCAGATGTACGGCACCGGCGTGCAGTGTCGCGGGCGCCCGCCCGGAATCCGCGCTGCCCAGCAGCCTGCCGCTGGTCGCGTCGACGATCGCGATCTGGGAGCCGATTCCGCCCCGGACATCGACGTCGTCGTGCGGATAGGCGCTCGAGGTGGGATACCAGCGGGCCGGTCCACCGCCGTTCTCCCGGCGCTTGATCAGCCCCTGCGCGGCGAGGTCGGCGGCCACGTCCCGGACGCCGAGGTCGTCCAGCTCGGCGTCGGTCAGGGGATGTTCGCAGGCCGCGCACAGCAGATGTGGTCCGGCGACGTAGGGATTGTGCGGATCGGTGATGGTCGCCTCGACCGGCTTGTCCAGCAGAGCGTGCGGGTGATGGACGAGATAGGTGTCGAGCGGATCGTCGCGGGCCACCAGCAGCACCAGCGAGCCCTGGGTACGACGTCCGGCCCGCCCTGCCTGCTGCCAGAACGAGGCGACGGTCCCCGGAAAACCCGCCATCACCACGGCATCCAGCCCGGCGATGTCGACGCCCAGTTCGAGTGCGGTCGTGGTGGCCGCGCCCAGCAGCGACCCGTCCGCCAGGCCGTTCTCCAGTTCGCGCCGGTCCTCGGCCAGGTATCCGGCCCGGTAGGCCGCCACGCGCCCGGCCAGCGACGGATCCACCTCGGCCAGCATGCGCTGTACGTCGATGGCGACTACCTCGGCGGCCCGGCGGGAACGAACGAAGGTCAACGTCCGCGCACCCTCGACGACCAGGTCGGTCATGATCCGGGCCGCTTCCGTGGTGGCCGCCCGCCGCACCGGGGCGCCGTTCTCACCGCCGAGGTCGCCGAGCAGCGGAGGCTCCCACAGGGCGACCGTCCGCGCGCCCTGCGGCGAACCGTCGTCGGTCACCGCGGTCACCGGCGCACCGATCAGCCGTTCGGCGGCCGCGGCCGGATCCGCGCTGGTCGCCGAGCACAGGACGAAGGTCGGATTCGCGCCGTAATGCGCGGCCAGCCGCCGCAGCCGGCGCAGCACCATCGCGACCTGGGACCCGAATACACCCCGATAGGCGTGGCATTCGTCGACCACCACATAGCGCAGCCGCCGCAGCATCCGAGCCCAGCGCTGGTGGGCCCGCAGGATGCCGATGTGCAGCATGTCGGGATTGGTGAACAGCCACCGCGCGTTCGCCCGCACCCACTGCCTGACCTCGGGCGGAGTATCGCCGTCGTAGGTGGCCGGATGGATATCGCGCAGGCTGCCGGCATGGGTGAGCTGCGCGGCCGCGCGGAATTGATCGGCCCCGAGCGCTTTGGTCGGCGATATATACAGAGCGGTCGCCCGCGGATCTCGCCGCAGGTCGGTCAATACCGGCAGCTGATACCCCAGGGATTTGCCCGACGCCGTCCCGGTGCAGACGACGACGTGGGTGCCCTCCGCGGCCAGTTCCGCGGTGCGGATCTGATGTGCCCACGGTGCTTCGACACCGGATTCCCGCAGCGCGTCGACCACTTCCGGGGCGGCCCACGAAGGCCATCCGCTGGTGCGCGCCGCGCGGGCCGGAAGTTCGGTCACATGGGTGATACGACTTTCCGCATCCGGCACTCCGAAAAGGACACGATTCAGCAACGATCCCCCATAGCTGATCGTCTCGGCGCGGGCGGTGTCCGGTGTCGGGCCTTTCGGATTCATCGGACCGAGACCGTGTGCCGCGAAGAAAGTGTGAACCGTGTGTGCCGTGCTCGCCCGAGCTGCCAATTCACTACCGAGTAGCGACCTGCGTCACAGTCTGTTTGCCTGACGCTCGCTCGGTTATCGCTAAGCAAACCTACTTCAAGTTTGGATTTGGGCATTGTGCCCCTCACCTGCACATTCGCAAGATCATCTTTTTTGCAAATTGTCGGTAACTCGGCTGTCGAATTGCGCGCGGACATGGTTCACTAGTTCTCGGTCGCAAGCTTCTGTGTTCGAGGGAACGGATCAAAGGTCCAAACCATCAGCAGGATCGATGTTGCGAACGGTGTGCTTGAAGCTTCCTGCAGGGGGAACAGAGTACAGCGGTCGGAACGGACCCGGTGGACCAACCTAACTTGTCCGCCGTTCCGGTATGGAAAGAGAAGGAACAGAATGGCACAGGGAACTGTGAAGTGGTTCAACGCGGAGAAGGGGTTCGGCTTCATCGCGCCCGAGGACGGCTCCGCTGACGTCTTCGTCCACTACTCCGAGATTCAGGGTTCGGGCTTCCGCACCCTCGAGGAGAACCAGAAGGTCGAATTCGAGGTCGGCCAGGGCACCAAGGGCCCGCAGGCCACCGGAGTTCGCGCGCTCAGCTGAGCGAGTAACCCAACAAGGTCTGATCTCGTCCCTCACCGCGAGCACGCGGTGAGGGACGAGTCATATGCGGGGGAAGTAGACTCGATCGAAAACCGGGGCTTTTCGATCTGATCGAGTTGCCCACAAGGGGGTTTTTCTGCAGTTCGCAGCCATTTCGGTTCGGACGGTACCCACGGGGATGTGCCGCGCAGAACAGCCGAGACTCCTGGGTCGCGGGTCCGCAGTGCGGACTCCACGACAGCGAAACACGGTATAAACGTCTCTGGCGGGAGACATTCGTCTCTCCCTCTTGCCCCAGCCGCGCGCCGCGCGCCTGCGCCGCGCGGGTCGACAGGAAAGGTGTGTTCGCCGGTGGCAACACGAGACCGCGGTGCATCGCCGACTCCCGATGCGGCCTCCGCCGGGCCCGATGCGGCCGCAGCCGGCCGGGGGCGTCCCCTGCGTCGTCTCGTCATCGTCGAGTCGCCGACCAAGGCCCGCAAGATCGCGCCCTATCTGGGCCGCGGTTATACGGTCGAGGCGTCCGTCGGCCATATCCGCGATCTTCCGCGCGGTGCCGCGGATGTGCCGGCCAAATACAAAGGCCAGTCCTGGGCCCGGCTGGGTGTCGACGTCGACCACGATTTCGAGCCGATCTATGTCGTCAGTCCGGACAAGAAGGCCAAGGTCTCGGAGCTGAAGACGCTGCTGCGCGACGCCGACGAACTCTTTCTGGCCACCGACCCCGACCGCGAGGGCGAGGCCATCGCCTGGCACCTGCTCGAGACGCTGAAGCCCAAGATTCCGGTCCGGCGCATGGTGTTCCACGAAATCACCGAGCCGGCCATTCGCGCCGCCGCGGCCGATACCCGCGAACTCGACAACGACCTGGTCGACGCCCAGGAAACCCGGCGCATCCTCGACCGCCTCTACGGCTACGAGGTCAGCCCCGTGCTGTGGAAGAAGGTCATGCCGCGACTGTCGGCGGGCCGGGTGCAGTCGGTGGCGACCCGGATCGTCGTGCAGCGCGAGCGGGAGCGCATCGCGTTCCGCTCCGCGGAGTACTGGGACATCGCGGCGAAATTCGACGCCGGCGGCCGGGAGAGCGACGAGGCCAACCCGCGGATCTTCGGTGCGCGGCTGGTCACCGTCGACGGTTCCCGCGTCGCGGGCGGCCGGGATTTCGGATCCGACGGTCAGCTCAAGACTCGCAACGGTGCCACCGTCCTCGACGAAGCCGCGGCACGGCGGCTGGCCGCGGGGCTCGAGAATGCGGATTTCCAGGTCACCTCGGTCGAATCCAAGCCGTACACCCGGCGGCCCTATGCCCCCTTCATGACCTCGACGCTGCAGCAGGAGGCCGCGCGCAAACTCCGGTTCGGTTCCGAGCGCACGATGCGCGTGGCGCAGCGGCTGTACGAGAACGGCTACATCACCTATATGCGTACCGACTCCACGACGCTGTCGGAGTCGGCGATCAGCGCGGCGCGCGCGCAGGCGACCCAGCTGTACGGCCCGGAGTTCGTCCATCCGACGCCGCGGCAGTACACCCGCAAGGTCAAGAACGCGCAGGAGGCGCACGAGGCGATCCGGCCCGCCGGTGACACGTTCGCCACGCCGGGCCAGCTGCACGCCCGGCTGGATCAGGACGAATTCCGGCTCTACGAGCTGATCTGGCAGCGCACGGTCGCCTCGCAGATGGCCGACGCGCGCGGCACCACGCTGACGGTCCGGATCACCGGCCGCGCCGGCACCGGCGAGGAATGCGTGTTCTCCGCGTCCGGTCGCACGATCACCTTCGCGGGCTTCCTCAAGGCATATGTGGAAAGTGTCGACGAGGATGCGGGCGGCCAGTCCGACGATGCGGAATCGCGGCTGCCCGCGCTGACCGAGGGCCAGAACGTCAACGCCACCGAGCTGACGCCCGACGGGCACACCACCAATCCGCCCCCGCGCTACAACGAGGCCTCGTTGATCAAGGCGCTCGAGGAGCTGGGTATCGGGCGCCCGTCGACCTATGCCTCGATCATCAAGACCATCCTGGACCGCGGCTACGTCTACAAACGCGGTAGTGCGCTGGTGCCGTCCTGGGTGGCATTCGCGGTGGTCGGGCTGTTGGAGGAGTACTTCGGCCGCTTGGTCGACTTCGACTTCACCGCGGCGATGGAAGACGATCTCGACGCCATCGCCGGCGGTCGCGAGCAGCGCGGAAACTGGCTGACCAGCTTCTACTTCGGTGGTGACCACGGCGCCGAGGGGTCGGTGGCACGCTCCGGCGGTCTGAAGCGGATGGTCGGTGAGCGGCTCGACGATATCGATGCCCGCGAGGTCAACTCGATCAAGATGTTCACCGACGACCAGGACCGCGACATCGTGGTCCGGGTCGGGCGCTTCGGTCCGTATCTGGAGCGCATGGTTCAGAACCCGGACGATCCGGATGGCGATCCGGTTTCCCAGCGCGCGAATCTGCCCGATGATCTGCCGCCGGACGAGTTGACACCCGAGGTCGCGGAGAAGCTGTTCGCGACCCCGCAGGAGGGGCGCTCGCTCGGTGTGGACCCCGAAACCGGGCATCGGATCGTGGCGAAGGAGGGCCGCTTCGGGCCGTATGTCACCGAAATCCTGCCCGAGCCCGAGGCCGACCTCGACGCCAAGAAAGGCGCCAAGAAGGCAGCCGCACCCAAACCGCGGACCGGCTCGCTGCTCAAGTCGATGGATCTGTCGACCATCACCCTCGAGGACGCGCTGAAACTGCTGTCGCTGCCTCGGGTGGTCGGCAAGGATCCCGAATCGGGCGACGAGATCACCGCGCAGAACGGCCGCTACGGCCCGTATCTGAAGAAGGGCACGGACTCTCGCTCCCTGGCCACCGAGGACCAGATCTTCACCGTGACCTTGGACGAGGCATTGAAGATCTACGCCGAACCCAAGCGCCGCGGACGCCAGGCGGCGAGTGCGGCGCCGCTGCGGGAGATGGGCAACGATTCCGCCACCGGCAAGCCGATGGTGATCAAGGACGGGCGGTTCGGTCCGTACGTCACCGACGGCGAAACCAATGCCAGCCTGCGCAAGGGCGACGAGGTGGAGTCGATCACCGATGAGCGGGCCTCCGAACTGCTCGCCGATCGCCGGGCCAAGGGCCCGGTGAAGAAGGCGGCCAAGAAGACCGCGAAGAAGGCGCCCGCCAAGAAGACCGCGGCGAAGTCGACGGCCAAGAAGACCACTGCGGCCGCGAAGAAGACGACCGCGAAGAAGACCGCGGCCAAGAAGGCGCCCGCGAAGAAGGCCGCGGCGAAGTCGACGGCCGAGTCGTAGCGGGCGGCGTCGTAGCGGGCGCGTCGTAGTAGGCGGCTGCTCGGTGCCGGTCGGCTTGTCGGTGCGGCCGATTAGGGTGTAGCGCGTGGCAGGTGTCTTCGATCGGCTCGTGGGCCAGGACTCGGTCGAGTCCGAGTTGACCGCTGCCGCCGTGGCGGCGCGCACCGGGATCGCGTCCTCGGCGATGACGCACTCCTGGCTGTTCACCGGGCCGCCCGGATCCGGCAGATCCGTTGCGGCACTGTGCTTCGCGGCCGCGCTGCAATGTACGGCCGAGGGCACGCCGGGCTGCGGTCACTGCCATGCGTGCACCACCACCATGGCCGGTACCCACGGCGATGTCCGGCGGGTGATTCCGGAGGGGCTGAGCATCGGCACCAAGGAAATGCGGGAGATCGTGCAGGTCGCGGCCCGGCGTCCCAGCACCGGGCGGTGGCAGGTGGTGGTGATCGAGGATGCCGACCGATTGACCGAGGCCGCGGGCAACGTGCTGTTGAAGGTGGTCGAGGAGCCGCCTGAGCGGACCGTATTCCTGCTGTGCGCACCGTCGGTGGACCCGGAGGACATCTCGGTCACGCTGCGATCCCGCTGCCGGCATGTCCACCTGGTGACGCCGTCCGTGGACGCCATCGCGCAGGTGCTGCGCGAGCGCGACGGGCTGAGCCCGGACCAGGCGACGTGGGCGGCCTCGGTGAGCGGCGGTCATGTGGGCCGCGCCCGCCGGCTCGCGACCGATGAGCAGGCCCGCACCCGCCGGACCCGCGCACTGTCGCTGGTCTCGGCGGTCACCCGGCCGGCCGCCGCCTATGCGGCCGGTGACGAACTGGTCAAATCCGCCGAGGAGGAGGCCAAACAGGTCAGCGCGGAACGGGACGAGCGCGAACGCGACGAGTTGGCGACCGCGTTGGGCGCCGGCGGCACCGGGAAGGGCGCCGCCTCGGCGACCCGCGGCTCCGCGGGCGTGCTGAAGGACCTCGAGCGCCGGCAGAAATCCCGCGCCACCCGCACCAGCCGCGACGCCCTCGACCGGGCGCTGATCGATGTCGCGGGCCTGTACCGCGACGCGCTGGCCCTGCGTTTCGGCACCTCCACCACGAATCCGTCCCCGGCGATCACCCTGACCCACCCCGACCTGTCGGATCAGATCCGCGATCTGGCCGACGAGGTGCGACCCGAGGGGCTGCTGCGTTCCATCGAGGCCGTCCTCGCCTGCCGCGAGGCCCTCGATCTGAACGTCAAGCCCCGCTTCGCCATCGCGGCGATGGTCGCGGGCCTCATCGCGGCCCGCTCCGCCTGATCGACCGGCGCGACCGACCTTCCGGCGACCTCGTCGAGAAAAGTGCTCAAAAGATGAGCACTTCGACCGGCAGCATGGAGTTCGACGAAAGGACGAACCGTGGTGCGAAATCTCCCTGCCGCCAACCGCTTTCCCGATGCCGCCGCCTGGGCCGACTGGCTCGACGGTCACCACACCGACGACGGCGCCTGGCTGATGATCGCCCGCAAGGGTTCGTCCGAGTCTCTGATCACCATCGACGAGGCCGCCGAGGTGGCCCTGTGTTACGGCTGGATCGACGGTCACCGGCGCGCTCACGACGACCACTCGTTCCTCCAGCGCTACTCACCCCGGCGTCCCGGCAGCACCTGGTCCCAGGTGAACGTCGCGCGAGCCGAGGCCCTGATCGCCGCGGGCCGGATGCGCCCACCCGGCCTCCGCGCGGTCGAGGCCGCCCGCGCCGACGGTCGCTGGGCCGCCGCTTACGCGCCCCAGCGCTCGGCACCCGTTCCGCCCGAGCTTGCCGAGGCCCTGGCCGCCGATACCACGACGGCCGATCGCTTCGCCGCTCTGGACCGAACGGCCCGCTACCTACTCGTCCTACCTCTGCTGAAGGCCAGGACCCCGACCACCAAGGCCCGCCGCCTGGCCGAGATCATGGCGACGCTGCGGCGATGACCTGCCGTTTTCGTGTTCGGTCACCGAAGACGATAGACTCGCACCGCCGAAAGGCACGCCGCCTTAGCTCAGTCGGTAGAGCGCTTCACTCGTAATGAAAAGGTCGGGGGTTCGATTCCCCCAGGCGGCTCCATACTTCCCGGTAGAGCCGGTTTCCGGTTCCCGTGATTCGGACCCTGAGGCCCTGACTCACAAACTAATTCCCAATTCGGCTGACATCGCAGGTCAGCGCGTTCCACTGTGTGCACCGCCGGGGAACATCCGGGCGCGATAGTCGGTGGGGGACCAGGACCAGCGTGAGCCGCTGGTGCTGGGTCGGAAAGCAAGGAAGCCCGCACCATCGGTGCGGGCTTCACTCTCTGTCGGCTCTAGATGGCGCGGACGCTCTGGGCCTGCGGGCCCTTCTGGCCTTGGCCGACCTCGAACTCGACTCGCTGGCCCTCATCCAGGGACTTGAAGCCGGAGCCGGAAATCTCGGAATAGTGGACGAAAACGTCGGGGCCGCCCCCATCCTGGGCGATGAACCCGAAGCCCTTTTCGCCGTTGAACCACTTCACGGTGCCTTGTGACATGTACTTTTCGTAACTTCCTGTAGCGAGCCGGGCGATCACTGCAACAACCCGTACCCGCCTCCACCATGCCACACCTTGGGACCCGGTGTGATGACCCGCCGAGGCCGACCCAAAAAAGCTGTAGTGGCGACAGTAGACATCCATCGCGTGATGGGGTAACTTCTGTCTCGTCGTAAGGAAAGAAAGTGTCGAGATGGCACGGGAGATGATGAACTGCCCGTGAGAGGGAAGACGGCGGGCGCGGCTGCGGGACCAGCAAGTACGACGGTCTCGCCGCCCGCCGGGCAAGAAATGAAGTGGAACGGAAAGTTGAAGTAACCCGTGAGAAGAAGGGAGGAGTTGCCCGTCGGGTCACTCGGAAGTACATCTGGTCCGTGTGATCGCCGACGCTTCGGTTACATGTCGGAAGACGCAAGTACATTCCCCCTTTCAGCGCCCCGGTGCCGTCTGGCATCGGGGCGCTCCGGCGTATGGAGGCCACAGGATTTCTGAATCACCCACCGCGAACGAGAAGTTCGACGACGACGACTACCCCGCCTACACGATGGGCCGGGCCGCGGACATGCTCGGCACCACCCAGGCGTTTCTGCGCACCCTGGACGAGGCGAAACTGATCACCCCGCAACGCTCGGCCGGCGGGCACCGCCGCTACTCGCGCTACCAGCTGCGTATCGCCGCCCGTGCCCGCGAACTCGTCGACCAGGGCACCCCCCTCGAGGCGGCCTGCCGGATCATCATCCTCGAAGACCAGCTCGCCGAAGCGCGTGAGCTCAACGCCAAACTCACCCAACAAAACTGACACCGGCCGACCCGACTGCATCGTCCAAGGCTGTGGCGGTACCCGAGTACAGCCCAGGCCGACAGCATGGGCTGGCATCCGGTGGAATAGTTCGCCGACCTTCCAAGTTGTATGCGCTGTCGGCGTCCGGACAGCCCCGGGCCGCACCCCATTCGTCGCTTCGAGCGACCACTCGCCGAGAGGCGCATGTTGGACGTCGGCTCACCAACACGAACGCCGCCAGGTATCACCTGGCGGCGTTTCGACTTGTCCCCGTAGGACAGGCGGGCAGGCCGCGGCCCGATCGTCTTCACCGCGTGGCGGGCTTCGGACCCGGTTGGGGGCCGGTGTTCAGCTGTTCGGGTAACACGGTGAAGTGGCGGACGAAACCGGACAGGACGGGGAGGTCCTTCGGTGTGGTCCACTCGCCGAGCAGGTCGTCGGTGACGGTGTCGCTGTACAGATAGTGACCGTGCGTGGGTTCGTCGAGGTCGTAGGCATCCAGGTAGATCCGCCATCGGCCGTCGGGGAGCGGGATCACGCACTGTCCCTCGCGCGGTTCTCCCGGGCCCGGTCCGCCCCAGCGCGCCCAGTTCCCGGTTCGCGCGAACGTGTACGGGCCGACCAGGCGGTCGGCCACCGCGACCTCGACGTTCTTGGTCGATTCGTTCTTGACGAAGGCGTAGTAGCGTCCCTGCGACAACTTGACCGTGGTGTCGATGTAGCCGAGGCCGCCCGGTGCGGGAATGACGCCTGCCAGCGGTATGGGCGTGGTCCAATGCAGCCGGCTCAGCGATGAGGTGGTCGCGGTCATGACGTAGGGCCGGAAGACCGTGCCGTCGTTGATGTTCACCAGGACGCTGACCGTGCCGTCACCGTCGACGAACCATTCCGGCGCCCAGGTATGGGTGACACCGCCGAACGGAATCGTGTACTCGTACAGGAACTCCCAGTGGATCCGGTCGCGGCTGCGAGCGAACCCGATGGTGTCGCCGTCCCATGCGGTCGTGTACGTCACGTAGTACTCGCCGTCGATGTGACGAAAGACGCTGGGGTCGCGGCACAAGCCCTTCTCGGTCGTGACCGCCGCTGCCGGGGTGTCGGTGGGGTCGGCGTCCGGTGGACGGTAGGCGTCGGCCTGGACGAGCCGGAAATTCGTTGCGTCGGTGGATTCGTAGACCCACATATCGGTCTGACTGTCGTTGGTGAACGCCGTCATCGTGTATCGGATCGGCGGGGCGGCGGCCCCTGCGCGCCGGGATGCCACAACGCTCAACGGTACGCACGCGGCCAGGGCGAGCATCGCTCTGCGGGGCAGCCCGATCGACGTCATATGCGGATTATTCAGCCCGTGAACGCTGAATGATTGCTGACACACCGCGCGTGGTGAGGAGGTCGATGCTGCTGTTGTGGTGGCAGCACAGGCGCCGACGCCGGCCGTCCCGGTTCCAGTGCCTTGTGGTCGACGTGGAAGACGCGTAGCGCGGTCACGGCTGTGGGAAAAATATGGGCTGTGTCGGAATTCCGGCGCCAATGAATCAATGGGAATATTCAGCTGCGAGATTTGTTCGGGTTCGATCGAATTGGTATTTCCGAGCTCGTCACGGTGATTTCCGCGGCTGGTTCGGTCGGGTGTCGGTGCAGCGGCCGCACTGCCTCGTCAGCGGCTGCCGGGTGGTGGTGGCTCTCCACTCGCCGGTCGTTCTCGCTGGTCAGCGCGGTTCAGGGCCGCGCGAAAATGGAGCAGAGCGGAACCTGCCAGGGAAGTCCCGGTGGCCGGTTTTGCGGCGGCAGGGCGTTTCGAGTCGTATACTCCCGTTATGGCGGATGATCAGTCCTCCACAGAATTTCCCGAGGCGCCCGTTCTTGTGGTGCAGACGCGAGAGCGCGTTTATCGGCTGCACGCGGGAGGTTCATACAATGTCGGCCGAGATCTGGCGGCCGACATCGTGGTGACCGATCCGCGGGTATCTTCCGTGCACGCCGTCTTGGAGCGCGGGTCGGACGGTTGGGAAATCGAGGACGCGCACAGCCTCAACGGCACCTTTTTCGACGGTCAGCGCGTCGATCGGATGCTGATCGATCATGACGAGACGTTCCAGCTCGGTCACGCCGTGAACGGCGAGCAGTTGGCCTGTTCGGTGGAGGGGCGAGAA
>NZ_BAFQ01000010.1 GCF_000308375.1 Nocardia aobensis NBRC 100429
GGCCCGGTCGTCCGGCGAGCCGCGTCGCCGTGGCGCGGAAGCCCTCGCCGCGATGCGGGAGAAGAAGAGCGCGCCGCATCCGGCGCAGCGGGCGCAGTCGCCGACCGGCCCGCAATCACCGGCGGCGCCGCAATCGCAGAACGAATCGGAAGATCAACGGCCGCAAGAAGTTTCGGATGGGACGCAGGATGCGTACCCGGCGGCGGCCGATCGTCCGGTTCCGGATGACCGACCCGGTGCCGCCGGTATTTCGATGAGCGGTGAGCAGGTCTCTGGGACCGGCTCCGTAGCCGTCGGTGCCGTATCGGCCGACAGCGAAGCTGTCCGCCCGGCGTCGGTCGGTGTGGAAACAAGTGAAATCTCCACGGCGACAACCGATTCCGGTGCCGAATCAGGAAATGCGGATCAGGTCGCCGGGTCCGGGCCGGAGGGTGCGTCTCCCTCCGGCGCGCAGCCGGTGACCGACACCGAGCGACAGGCCGAAACGGAGGAGTTGGCTCCCGACCTGGGCGCAGCCGAGTCGGTCGCCGTCCACCGGCCCGCTGCGGATTCTGTGGCCCGGCCGGAATCATCCGACCCGATGCATCCCGCGCCCGGCGACGCCGCCTCCACTGTCCATCGAGGCGAATCGGTGTCGGCCGGATCCGACGACGCCGCCGAGCGCGGCCACCGTGGGCCGAACGCGACCGCTTCCGGCGACGTCGCCAACCGCCCCGAAACGGGAGGCGAGTCGGGCGCGGGCGCCGAAGGAACCGTCGAGTCCGATCGCGACTCGGAGCCGGCCGGTGTGGCCGCCCGGTCGACGGGTGCCGCGAGTTCGAGCGGCCCGGATGCCGTCGCGGGTTCGGATGCCCACGGTCCCGCGGTCGATTCCGTCACCGATTCCGACGCTGCCCGGTCTGCCACCCCGGAGTCGGCTTCGGCCGACAGCCCGGAGAGGCGGGATCCGTCGGATGCCGACGAGGCGGACCGGATCGCGGATGCGCCCGCGGAGCTGGTGACGTCGCCCGCGGAGGCCGGCAGTGGCGATGTCCTGCGGGAGATCGAGGCCGCCTGGGCCGATATCCGAGCCAAGGCGCGGGAGTCGAGTGCCGCCCTGCCGGCGCTGCTGTCGGGTGCGGTGGGGGCCGTCCGGGTCGAGGGCGACACGATCGTGTTCGCCCATCCGCATGCTCCGCTCGCGCAGCGGTTGTCCATTCCGCAGAACATCGACGCCGTGCGGGCCGCAGTGCACGCGGTGATCGGCCGGCAGTACGGCGTGCGGTGGGAAGTCGGGTCGGGCGATGCCGGTGGTGCGCGCACCGGTGGTGCGGCGTCCGAGCGACCTGCGCGAGGCGGCGCCGAACCGTCGGCCGGCCGTGGTGGGCGTGGGGACAATCCGGGGCAGTCGCAACCGCCGCGATTCGTCCGGCCCAGCCAGAGCCAGGCGCAGTCGGCGGACGGTGAGACCCGTGGCGGTCAGACCGATACCCGGGGCGCCGCGGCCGATCGTCGCGACGGTCAGGGGCAGGGACAGCGACGGGAGTTCCGCCCGCCGCGCGGCGCCGGCGCCGGCGACCGAACCGCGCCCGACGACGATATTCCGCCGCCCGAGGCGCCGGACCTTCCGGACGACCCCGGGCCGTCGGACTACTCGCCGGTAGGTTACGACGGTGTCCCACCTGCGTTGACGCCGGAAGAAGAGCAGGAGATGCTCGCGGAATCGGCGCGACCGGTCCCGCCGGAACAGCGCCGCGACCCCGATGAGGTGGCCTTGGAGTTGCTGCGAACTGAGTTGGGTGCCACACATCTGGGTGGTTGACAGTCACCTGCCGGAATACGTTAAGTTAACCGGAGTTCGCATCCCGCTGTACTATGAACGGGTGGTCGTCAGCATCGGTGCTACGAGGTTCTATGGTATGCCCAGGCATACGGGCATCCCGGAGCCTCGTAGGTCGATGCGTGTCGGCGTTTGTACAGCGTTATGCGCTCGGCGGACTTCCGGAGGAAACCGTGTGTGACCTCCCGGTTCGCCGGTGTGGTGTGCCCGAGGGCTCGCCGGGATCGAACACGGTCGGTCGGATGGCCGGTCGGCACCTTTAAGGAAGGAAACACTCCGATATGACCACAGAGGCCTACATTTTCGAGGCCATCCGCACCCCGCGCGGCCGCAACAAGAAGGGCTCGCTGCACTCGGTCAAGCCGATCGATCTGACGACCGGTCTGGTCCAGGAGCTGCGCAACCGCTTCCCGAACCTCGACGAGGATCGCATCTCGGACATCATCCTGGGTGTCGTGTCGCCGATCGGTGACCAGGGTGCCGACATCGCCCGCACCACCGTGCTGACCGCGGGCCTGCCCGACACGGTCGGCGGTGTGCAGATCAACCGCTTCTGCGCCTCCGGCCTCGAGGCCGTGAACATGGCCGCGCAGAAGGTCCGCTCCGGCTTCGAGGACCTGGTCATCGCCGGTGGTGTCGAGTCGATGTCGCGCGTGCCGATGGGCTCCGACGGCGGTGCGCTGTTCGCCGACCCGGCCACCAGCTACGACCTCTACATCGCGCCCCAGGGCATCGGTGCCGACCTGATCGCCACCATCGAGGGCTTCACCCGCGAGGACGTCGACAAGTTCGCCGTGCGCTCGCAGGACCTGGCCGCGCAGGCGTGGTCCGGCGGCTACTTCGCCAAGTCCGTCGTGCCGGTCAAGGACATCAACGGCCTGACCGTGCTGGACCAGGACGAGCACATGCGTCCCGGCACCACCGTCGAGGATCTGGCCAAGCTGAAGCCGTCCTTCGCGGGCATCGGCGAAATGGGTGGCTTCGACGCGGTCGCGCTGCAGAAGTTCCACTACATCGAGCAGATCGACCACGTGCACCACGGCGGTAACAGCTCGGGCATCGTCGACGGCGCCGCGCTGGTGCTGATCGGCTCCCAGGAAGCAGGGGAGGCCTCCGGTCTGACCCCGCGCGCCCGCATCGTCGCCACCGCCACCAGCGGCGCCGACGCCACCATCATGCTCACCGGCCCGACCCCGGCGGCGCACAAGGCGCTGGCCAAGGCCGGTCTGTCGGTCGACGACATCGATCTGTTCGAGATCAACGAGGCCTTCGCCTCGGTCGCGCTGAAGTTCCAGAAGGATCTGAAGATCCCGGACGAGAAGCTGAACGTCAACGGCGGCGCCATCGCGATGGGCCACCCGCTGGGCGCCACCGGCGCGATGATCACCGGCACCATGGTCGACGAGCTGGAGCGCCGCAACGCCCGCTACGCCCTGGTGACCCTGTGCATCGGCGGCGGCATGGGTGTGGCCACCATCATCGAGCGCGTCTGATCCCCACCCTTCACATTCTCCAGGAGAACGAAAAACTATGACAGAGAACATGATCGGCTGGGAAAAGGACGCCGACGGCATCGTCGTGCTGACCATGGACGACCCGAACCAGGGCGCCAACACGATGAACGAGCTCTACAAGAGCTCGATGCACGCCACGGTGGACCGCCTGGTGGCCGAGGTCGACGACATCACCGGTGTCGTCATCACCTCCGCGAAGAAGACCTTCTTCGCCGGCGGTGACCTCAAGAACATGATGAAGACCACTCCGGAGAACGCTCCGGACATCATGGAAGAGCTCACCAGCATCAAGGCCGACCTGCGTCGCCTCGAGACCCTGGGCAAGCCGGTCGTGGCCGCCATCAACGGCGCCGCGCTCGGCGGTGGCCTGGAGATCGCGCTGGCCACGCACTACCGCATCGCCGCCGACGTCAAGGGCGTGCAGATCGGTCTGCCCGAGGTCTCGCTCGGCCTGCTCCCGGCCGGTGGCGGTGTCACCCGCATCACCCGCATGCTCGGCATCGCCGACGGCCTGATGAGCGTGCTGCTGCAGGGCAACAAGTTCAACGCGCAGAAGGCCAAGGCCAAGGGCCTGGTCAACGAGGTCGTCGGCAGCGTCGAGGAGCTCGTCCCGGCCGCCAAGGCGTGGATCAAGGACAACAAGGACAACGCCGAGGCCGCCACCCAGCCGTGGGACCGCAAGGGCTACAAGATCCCCGGCGGCTCGCCGTCGAGCCCGGCGCTGGCCGCCAACCTGCCGGCCTTCCCGGCCAACCTGCGCAAGCAGCTCAAGGGCCAGAACATGCCGGCGCCGCGGGCCATCATGGCCGCCGCGGTCGAGGGCGCGCAGGTCGACTTCGACAACGCGTCGCTGATCGAGTCGCGCTACTTCGTCTCGCTGCTGACCGGCCCGGTCGCGAAGAACATGATCCAGGCGTTCTTCTTCGACCTGCAGGCCATCAACAACGGTGGTTCGCGTCCGAAGGACGTGCCCAAGCGGGACATCAAGAAGATCGGCGTGCTCGGCGCCGGCATGATGGGCGCGGGCATCGCCTACGTCTCGGCCAAGGCCGGCTACGAGGTCGTGCTGAAGGACGTCTCCCAGGAGAACGCCGACCGCGGCAAGCAGTACTCGGTGAAGATCGAGGAGAAGGCGCTCTCGCGTGGCAAGACCACCGAGGAGAAGTCCAAGGCGCTGCTGGATCGCATCCACCCGACCGCCGACCCCAAGGATCTGGCCGGTGTCGACTTCGTGATCGAGGCCGTCTTCGAGAACCCCGACCTGAAGGCCAAGGTCTTCCAGGAGATCGAGGACGTCGTCGACGCCGACGCGCTGCTGGGCTCCAACACCTCCACCCTGCCGATCACCCTGCTGGCCAACGGTGTGAAGCGGGCCGAGGACTTCATCGGCATCCACTTCTTCTCCCCGGTCGACAAGATGCCGCTGGTGGAGATCATCCGTGGTGAGAAGACCTCCGACGAGGCGCTGGCCCGGGTGTACGACTACACCCTCGCGATCCGCAAGACCCCGATCGTGGTCAACGACAGCCGCGGCTTCTTCACCTCTCGCGTCATCGGCACGTTCATCAACGAGGCCATCATGATGCTCGAGGAGAACATCGACCCGCAGACCATCGAGCAGGCCGGTCTGCAGGCGGGCTACCCGGCCGCGCCGCTGAAGCTGAGCGACGAGCTCAACTTCGAGACCATGCAGAAGATCTTCAAGGAGACCAAGGAGGCCGCCGAGAAGGACGGCATCGCGATCTCCGCCGCTTCGCTGGCCTCGGGCCGCGTGGTCGAGACCATGATCGACAAGTTCGACCGCAAGGGCAAGCTGCACGGTGCGGGCTTCTACAACTACGCCGACGGCAGGACCGCCGGCCTGTGGGAGGGCCTGCGCGACGCCTTCGACTCCAAGCGTGAGCTGCCTGAGGGCGTCACGCTGCAGGATCTGAAGGACCGCATGCTGTTCATCGAGGCCATCGAGACCCAGAAGTGCTTCGACGAAGGCGTGCTGACCAGCACCGCCGACGCGAACATCGGCTCGATCTTCGGTATCGGCTACCCGGCCTGGACCGGTGGTGTGCACCAGTTCATCGTCGGCTACCCGGGTGGCACGGAAGGCTTCGTCGCCCGTGCCGACGAGCTGGCCGCGAAGTTCGGTGAGCGCTTCCAGGTGCCGGACTCGCTGCGCAAGTAAGGTTCTCGCCACGCCGAGATTCCCTGCGACGGCCCGGATCACGTTCCCGCGTGATCCGGGCCGTTTGCTGTCTCGTCGCTCTCACCGGTGTGGCCGCGGCCGACGGAAACGGTCGCGACTCGAAGCGAGCGGAACCGCGCCCGGATGCGCATCGACCGCGCTACGTTGGAGTGAGGGCGGAACGTTCGAGGTGGCCAGATGAATCCACAGACGGGCAAGGTCCGCAGCGACGACGATCCCGATCCCGCGGCGGACTCGGAGGCAGCCGCGGGGGCGAATACCCAGCGCTACCAACCGATTCGCATCGCCGACGAACTCGAGGCGATGGGGCTGTTCGATGCCCAGGAGATCGGGCGCGGCGGTTTCGGGGTGGTCTATCGCTGTGCGCAGCGGGCGCTGGATCGCGTGGTGGCGGTGAAGGTGCTGTCCTCGGAGATCGACGAGGAGAGCCGGGAGCGGTTCCTGCGCGAGGAACATGCGATGGGCCGGCTGTCGGGCCATCCGAATATCGTCGACGTCCTGCAGGTCGACGTCACGCCCAGCGGCTTGCCGTTCCTCGTCATGCCGTTCGCCGCGCACGGCTCGCTGGAACAGCTGATTCGCGATCACGGCCCGCTGAGCTGGTCGGATTCGCTGCGGGTCGGCGTGAAACTCGCGGGCGCGATCGAGAGCGCACATCGCGTGCACGTCCTGCATCGCGATGTGAAACCGGCGAACGTGCTGCTGAGCCGCTACGGCGAACCGCAGCTGACCGATTTCGGCATCGCGCGCATCCCGGGTGGCTTTCAGACCTCTACCAGCATGATCACCGGATCGCCGGCCTTCACCGCGCCCGAGGTGCTCAAGGGCGAGGAACCGACCGTGCGGTCCGATGTGTATGGTTTGGGCGCCACGCTGTTCGCGCTGCTGACCGGGCACGCCGCCTTCGAACGTCGCTCCGGTGAGCGCGTCGTCGCCCAATTTCTGCGGATCACCACCCAGCCGGTCCCCGACCTGCGCGAACAGGACATTCCGGCCGATGTGGCGGGCGTGATCGAATCGGCGATGGCTCAGGATCCCGCCGATCGCCCGGCCTCGGCCCTGGAATTCGGGCAGGAGATGCGTGCCGTGCAGATCGCGCACGGCGAGACGGCCGACGAGATGGCTCTGCTCGACGGCGAAACGACCGACGGCCGCACGGCCGAACCCGACGCGACGGCGTATCCGATCACCTCACGCCGCAGCCGCGCGGTCCTCGGCCTGCCCGCGCTGCGCACTCCGGGGCCGCCCGGTCTCGCCCAGCCCCCGACGCTACCGCCCACGGCCGCAACGAAATTCCGTCCGCCGACCCCGGCCCGCGAGCCGATTCCCCGGCCCCGGCTGCTCGATATCCTGCGCACGGGTGGCCGCCGCCGGCTGGCCGTGATCCACGGACCGGCGGGCTTCGGAAAAAGTACGATCGCCGCCCAGTGGCGCACCGAACTCACCGCCGACGGCATCGCGGTGGCGTGGATCGGGATCGATCACGACGACGACAACGAGGTGTGGCTGCTGGCCCATCTGATCCAGGCGATCCGGCGGGTGGCGCCGGATATCGGTTCCGGGCTGGCGGAGGTGCTCGAGGAACGCCCCGCGGAGGCGGTGCCCTATGCGATCTCCACGCTGATCGACGAGATCCACAGCGGCGGGCAGGTCGTCGTGGTGGTGGTGGAGAACTGGGATCGGGTCACCGACGAAGGCGCGCATCGGGTGATGGATGCGTTGCTGGAGAACGGATGCCACCATCTGCGCTTCGTGATCACCACCCGCGAGCAGGCCGGTCTGCCGCTCAGCCGGATGCGGGTATGCGACGAGCTGGTCGAGATCGGCAGTCACGAACTGCGGCTCACGCTCGCCGAGACGCGGCAGATCCTGTTGGAGCGCAACAAGTTTCCGCTCACCGATGAACAGGCCGAGCAGATCCGCGCCGCGACCGACGGATGGCCGGCCGCGATCCAGCTGGTCAGCTTGTCGCTGCGCGGGGCCACCACGGGCGCTCCGGTGGATCCGGCGCAGCTGATCGCCCATCTGTCCGGCGGAAACCAGGCCATTCG
Source organism: Nocardia aobensis NBRC 100429 (assembly GCF_000308375.1). GTDB lineage: Bacteria > Actinomycetota > Actinomycetes > Mycobacteriales > Mycobacteriaceae > Nocardia > Nocardia aobensis. The sequence goes on from NZ_BAFQ01000010.1 coordinate 7,585, forward strand.
GGAATATCTGGCCGAGAACGTGCTGGCGGGGCTCGAACCGCGCATGCTCGAATTCCTGATGTCGATCTCGGTAGCGGAGAAGCTCAACGGCGGGCTGGCTACGGCGCTCAGTGGCGAGCCGGATGCCGAGCAACTGCTGGAGCAGGCGCAACAGCGCGAATTGTTCGTCACCCGCGTCGAACACGATCCGGGCTGGTTCCGGATCCAGCCGCTGTTCGCCGAGCAGTTGCGTGCCCGGCTCGAACGAGTGCATCCGGGCAAGTTGAAGTCGTTGCACCGCAAGGCTTCTCGCTGGTACGCCGAACATCAGCAACTGCGCAAGTCGGTGGATCATGCCCTGGCCGCCACCGACCTGAAGATGGCGGTGGATCTGGTCGAGAACGGCGGCATGGATCTGATCGACACCTCCCGCCTGGCGACCCTGCTCGGCACCGTGTCCAAACTTCCTGTGCAGCAAGTGACTTCGCGGTCGAAGCTGTTGATGACACTGGCCCGGGCCAATATCAATCTGCAACAGTCCGGAGCGGCTCGCACCGCGCTCGGGCGACTGTCGAATATGCTCGCCCGCAGCTCACCCTCGGATGCCGATGCCACCCGCCAGCGGTGTGAGGCCGCGGTGTTGTCGGCCGCCGACCTGGTGGCCCGCGACCGCACCGACGGTGTGCTGGAGAAGGTGCTGCCGTGTCTGGAGGAGCCCGACGAACTGCCGCCGTGGACGGTGTCCACCGCTGCGAATCTGGTGTCGTTCGTGCGGCTGTGCGATTTCGATTTCGACGGTGCGCTCTCCATCCAGGACTGGGCCGCGCCCTATCACAGCAGGTCCAAGGATCCGCTCGGTGTGGTGCTGGGTCTGCTCAACACCGGTGCGGTGGCCTATGAACAGCTCGATATCGACACCGCCACCCGGTGTTTCGAGAAGGCCTGGCAGATCGGGCGGGAGCGCTCGGGGCCACGTTCGCACGCGGTGCGGGTGGCCGCGGCGCTGCTGGGGGAGCTGACCTATCGGCGCGGCGACCTGGAGGCGGCGGACCGGCTGCTAGAGCAGAGCCATCGGTTGCCGGCGCGGATCGGTGCGGTGGATTTCATGATCACCACCTTCGTCGTGGGTGCGCGGGTCAAGGCCGTGCTCGGCGATACCGAGACCGCGCGCGCCCGGCTCGACGACGGCGCGCGGATGGCCGCCGAGCGCAAACTTCCGCGCATGGCCGCCCACATCCGGGCGGAACGGCTGCGGTTGGGGCTGCTCGAACCACCCGCCGGGCCGGAGCCGCCCGCCCCGGTGCTGCGCCAGTCCGCCGGCACCGTCGCGCTCACCGCGGAGGCCGAGGAGGTCGCGGCCGTGCGCGTGCTGCTGGCGCGGCACTATCGCGGTCTGGACGGGAAGAACGTGGCGGCCGAGGGCCTCGAATCGGCGGTGAAACGGGCGCGCGCGCTCTACGGCCGGATGGTCGAACAGAACCGTCCCCGGGCGGAATTGGATGCCGCGCTGCTGCTGGTCGAATGCCTCTCGGTCGCCGGATGGAACGGCGAGGCGATCACCTCACTGCTGCCGGCGCTGGATCGCTGCGCCCGATTGGGCTGGACCAGACCACTTCTCGACGCCGGCCCGGAATTGAGCTATCTGCTGCATTCACTGCGTGACGACGTACTGCTCGCCGGTGAGGGCACCGGATCGTTCGATATTCCGCGGCCGTTCCTGAACGCGCTGCTGCACTGAGAACGCCGGCGGGCCGGATTCGTCACCACGAATCCGGCCCGCCGGCAACGCTTTCCGTGCAAGCTCAGGCGTTCCACCACGGACGCAGCGGCACGTCCCAGGTCTGCTTGTCGCCGAGCTTCATCCCGAGCACCTGGTGCAGCTGCACCACGTTGCGCTCGAAGCCCAGCTGGGAGCCGGCCATGTACAGACCCCACACCTTGGCGGTGCCCTCACCGACCTCCGCGACGCACTCGTCCCAGTTCGCGACCAGGTTCTTGCACCATTCGTGCAGGGTCAGCGCGTAGTGCGGGCGCAGATTCTCCTCGTGCACCACCTCGAGCCCGATGTTCTGGATATCGGTGATGATGCGCCCGGATCCGATCAGCTCCCCGTCCGGGAAGACGTAGCGGTCGATGAAGTCGCCGGCCTTCGTCGTGCGGGTGTTGTCGGGGCGGGTGATGCAGTGGTTCAGGAACAGGCCGCCGTCGCGCAGCTTGCTCTTGATGAAGCCGAAGTAGCTCGGGTAGTTCTGCACCCCGATGTGCTCGGTGAGGCCGATCGAGGACAGCGCGTCGAAACCGGATTCGGCGATATCGCGGTAGTCGCTGTGGCGGACCTCGGCCAGCTCCTGCAGACCCTCCTCGACGATCTTGGCCTGCGCCCATTCGGCCTGTTCCTTGGACAGGGTGGCGCCGATGACCTTGACGCCGCGCCGGGCCGCGTAGCGGACCATGCCACCCCAGCCACAGCCGATATCGAGAAGTCGATCGCCTTCCTTCAGCCGCAATTTCTCGAACACCAGGCGGTACTTGTTCTCCTGGGCTTCTTCGAGGGTCTGGTTCTCGTCGGCGTAGCAGGCGCAGGTGTAGGTCATCGATGGGCCGAGCACCAGTTCGTAGAACCGGTTGGACACGTCGTAGTGATGGTGGATCACCTCGGCGTCGCGGTTCTTCGAATGCCGCAGCCCCTCGAGCGCGATGCGCCGCCAGCGCGGCAGCGTCTCCTGCGGCGGCGGCGCGATCGGCTTGAGCGCGTCCCAGCCCAGCGAGCGCGCGATGGTGACCAGCGCCAGCGCCGACGGGCGCCGGAACTTCAGGTCGGTCATCGCCTTCAGGATGTCGTACGGATCGCCCGGGTGGACGCCGTCGACCGCCATGTCACCGGAGATGTAGGCCCGCGCCATGCCGAGATCGCCCGGTGCGGTGGCGATGTAGTTGATACCCCGCGGCGTCGTGATCTCGAGGCTGAACTTCGAATCGTCGGGTCCGGCGCTGCTGCCGTCGTAGGCGGAGAACCGGATCGGGACGCCGCCGTCGACGAGCGTCTCGAAGATTTCGGCAATGCTGAGTTTCGTTCCCAGCTCCGAGAACGGGGGCAGCTGGGAATCCTTGAATGTCGTCACTTGCGTTGCACCGCCTTCGAATACAAATCCAGCAAACGATGATCGGGGTCGTATCGTTTCTTCAGATTCGCGTAGTGATCGCCTCCGTAGAGGCGCGCGAAATCGTCTTCTGCGTAGTAGGAGTCCGAGTAGAGGGACTTGTGGCCGTCCAGGCGGGCGACCTCGTCCTCGATCGCGCGATTGGCCGCACCCTCGATCTGCCCGGGTTGTTTCGGCACCGCCGACCAGAAACCGACATTGACGTAGGTGTGATCCGGTTCCAGCGGATACAGCGGCCACGGACGCGACGGATCCTCGGGCTTTCCCGGTACTTCCGCGCTGTCGCGCAGCCGGAGCGGGCACAGCCACAGCGGTTCGATCGGAATTTCGCGCAGGAACCAGTGCAGGAAATCGGCGGTGCGCTCGATCGGCACCTCGATGTCCTGTACCACGCGCTCCTGTGGCGGATTTCCCTTGCGTGCCTCGAGCTTGTCGCCGATGTTGTATTTGTGATCGAGCGCGATCAGCTTCCAGTAGAAGCTCGAACGGCGGTACTGCTTCGGCCAGAACCGGCGGATTCTCGGATTCTGGGTGCCGAATGCCCGTGAGCACCAGAACCAGTCGGTGTCCCAGCGCCACAGATAGTCGTGGATGGTCAGCCGGTCGCGCTTGGGCTCGGCGCGGTCGTGCCGCAGGGACTGGTAGTAGATATCCATCCCGGTGTAGTCGCTGACCGGGCCCGGTTCGTCGGTCTGGCGGCCCAGGACGAGATAGCTCTCCTCGGCGGTGAATACCGCGCCGTCGAGATAGTCGACCCGCTCGCCGTCGTAGCTCCGGTCGATGACGATCTGTGCCATCACGGTTTCGAGTTCGCGCAGATCGTGGAAACGTACATGGCGCAGCGTCACATACGGCTGCACCGATTCCAGTTCGATCTTCAGTCGGGTCGAATAGCCGAGCGTGCCATAGGAATTCGGGAAACCGCGGAACAGATCGGCGTATTCGCCGTCCGGGGTGGCGGTGATGATCTCGCCCGCACCGGTCAGCACATCGATCTCGAGGACGGATTCGTGCGGCAAACCGTTGCGGAACGAGGTCGATTCGATTCCCAGGCCGGTGACCGCGCCACCCAGCGTGATCGTCTTCAACTGCGGAACCACGAAGGGCGCCAGACCGTACGGCAGGGTGGCGGCGACGAGATCCTCGTAGGTCGTCATACCGGCCACATCCGCGGTCTTCGCCTGGGGATCGACCGCGATCACCCGGTTCAGGCCCGAAACATCCAGTCCGGGTGCGGGGTTCTTCGCCCGGGCGCGAAACAAGTTCGACGTCTTTTTCGCCAACCGCACGTTGGCATCCGAAGGAATCGCACGATAGCTGGCGAGCAGACGCTCGACACCTTCTCGGTGCGCGGCAAAACCTGATTCGCGTGCGGCCGCCGCGCGGCCGGCCTTCCCCAACAGACTCACTGCCACCCCCTGACGCTATCTCTCCTGGTTTCCCCCGGCCACCGCGAGGGTACCTATGGGCGCGATTCTTCACGCATATGTTGCATTGCGTTCGATCACGGGCCGGGCCCACGCTTGTGGGTCATCCGCCCAGCTCGCGGACATGTTTCCGAGCGGAATCGTGCGGCTGTGGGCTGACCCGGGGCTTGTGACGAACCCGTCGAAATTCGTCGCCGGTCCCGGAACGAGCGTTCCGGTTCGGGCGTGAACGGATGCCGCCGAAGGGTCTCGATCGATCATCCGTCACACCGGCGGCCGGTCCGTATTCGAGCGCCGATGATCGTGGACCGTGCCCGTCGCCGATGCCGGTCGCTACGCTCGGCCGGGAGTGCGCGGTGCGACAGACAGAGCGATGGCTCGAGTTCGGTGCGACGCAGCTCAGCGCGACGGATAGCCGGGGCGCATCCCATCCGGGCCGGCCGGCGGATAACCGGGTGGCGCCGGAGGGTAGCTCCCCGCCGGCCCGCTCGGCACGAAATGCGGTGCGGCAGAAAGGTATTCCGCGTGACCCGACGCGCCCGAGTGGGCTGGATACCCCGGTGGCGGCGGAGGATAGCCGGTTCCCGCCGGAGCGTAACCGGGCGCAGGATATCCGCTCGCACCGGACGGATAGCCGGGAGCAGACCGGCCGGCCGCCGGATTCGCGGGCGGTTGCCCCCCATTCGCGACGCCCGGATATGCGGGCGCGCCGGGCGGCGTGGAATGCGTCACCGGATACGCGGAACCGCCGGGGGGATAGGCGGCCGGGTTCGGTACCACCCGCATACCGGTCTTGGTGCCGAGACCGCCCGAGCGGCGCAGTTCTCCGGCCAGGAACGCGCCCCCGCCGACGATCATCAACACGCCGAAGCCGAGCAGCAGCCAACCGGTCCGGGTGTTGTCCGACGCCTGCTCGTCCATCGAGCGGGTGGTGCGGTGGCCGTGTTTGCCCACCTCGACGCACTGGTCCCCGGACCGCATGGTCTCACCGCCGCAGTCGACCCTGCCGTGACTGTTCAGCATCGTGATCGCGCCGACGATCATGACGACGCCGACGACCATCACGCCGACCCACTTGAGCACATTCTTGACACGGCGCGCGCCGATAGCGACGTTCGACACCTCATCCCCCCGGGCGTAGCTGCGGGCAGAGCGAAACCGCGTCTGCCGGTCCGGAACTGCACCGGACGCGGCGTAGCATAGCCCCGCAGAACGGCTCGAATAAACCCGAACGACCCCGGATCGACTAGGAGCTCATTGTGGGACAGGTCAGTGCATCCAGCTCGACCGTCGTCGCTGCGGAACCGCAGCGTGCGCTGGAAGCGATCGCGGACTATCAGGATGTGCGCCCCCGCATCCTGTCTTCGCACTACCACGACTACAAGGTGCTCGAAGGCGGAAAGGGCGCCGGAACCGTCGCCGAATGGACGCTGCAGGCGACGCAGAAGCGCTCCCGCAACGTCCACGCGGTCGTCTCGGTCTCCGATTCGATGGTGACCGAACGGGATTCGAATTCCACGCTGGTCACCACCTGGACCGTCACCCCCTCGGGTGAGGGTTCGCAGGTGACGGTTCGCACCAGCTGGAAGGGTGCGGGCGGCGTCCCCGGCTTCTTCGAGGGCATCTTCGCCCCGCTCGGCCTGAAGAAGATCCAGGCCGAGGTTCTGGAAAACCTGAAGCGCGAGTTGAGCTGAACCTTCGGCCTCCGCTTCGCTCCGGCGGGTCTCGGCCCCTTGGGCCTCGATTTTTCCCTCCTCCGCTCAGTCGCTGCGCTCCCTCGCTCTGTCAGTCCAAAATCGAGGCGGGCCGAGACCATTGGGGTGCACGGACTGGGTGACCGCTATCTTCGGTCGCTTCGGTCAGTGCTGGTGGGCGATGTCGAACAGGTTGCCCTCGGGGTCGGCGAGGGTGACCCATCGCACGCCGTATTCGTCGAAATCGCCGATGTGTTCGGCGCCCAGCGAGACCGCCCGCTCGATCTGAGCGCGCCAGTCCGGTGCGCTCAGATCGAGGTGGACCACGTTCTTGCCCGGGGTCTTGTCGGGAACCTGGATGAACATCAGCGCCGTATCGCCGTCGTCACCGCGGCCGATCGAGGCGAAGTACTCGTTGGCCTCCGGGTCCACCGGACGCTCCAGCAGCTGTGCGTAGAAGTTCGCCAAGGTGGCGGCGTCACGGCAGTCGAAGGTGACGGCGGCCAGACTGATCGACATGAAATATCCTCTCTTCGTGGGAAATTCGTGAATACGCGAGGCGTGTCGCGCGGTTCGCCCGATCAGGCCGATGCGATCGGCCAGCAGACCTCGGTGCGCTGCGCGGCGGGATCCGCGCAGTCCTGCGGGCCGACCACGTAGATCTCGCGAATCGGCTCGCTCAGCGCGGTATCGTGTTCGGCCACATGCGAACCCAGCGCACCGTAGGTGCGATCGAAGTCGGTGAACGGTCCGGCATGCACCGCAATCGCGAAGCGGCGCTGCGGAAATCGGCGAACCGCGACCTCACGGTGTCGGTCGAAGGCGGTGCCCGGATCCGCTGCCAGCGGCGCGAACGCCACCACCTCGCCGATCTCGTTCTCGAAGAAGTCCGCCGAATACGTCGCCCCGCTCGGGCCGCCCGGGGCCACCCCCGCGACCGCGAGCACGTCGTACAGCCGGGGGAACACGGCACCGCACCACTCACCGATCTCCGCCCGCGACACCAGCGCGCGAATCGTCACGGCGGTGAACTCCGGAACCAGGCGATACCGCACGTCGATCGGCGCGCCGGGTGACAGCAGCGCGCGCAGCGATGCCACCACATCGCGTGTCCGCAGCAACTCCGCTTCCATTCGCTCCAGATGCGCTGCCAGCGCGGCATCGCGGGTCGACCGATCCGGCGCGGCCAGGACCGCGCGGATCTGCGGCATCGGCATATCGAGATCGCGCAGGCGGCGAATCAGATGCGCCTGCTCCACCTGGGCGGTCGAATACCGCCGATACCCCGAGCCGGGATCGACCGACACCGGCTCGAGCAACTCGATCTCGTGGTAGTACCGCAGCGTTTTCACGCTGAGATAGGTGAGGCGGGAGAACTCGCCTATGGAGACTGTCGCGGGCATGAGGACAAGCGAACACCCTCCAGCAACAGGAGAGTCAAGTCCTACTGCTCGGTGAGGGCGAACGTCAGCAGCAGCGTGGTCTGGAAGAACCCTCTCCACCAGGAGTAACCGAACCAGACACCGGGGGTCACCTGGCGGATCTCGTCGAGGATCTGGGGTGTGATCGAGGGGCGGTAGTCCAGTAGCCAGGCCGGTTGGCCGTCCAGACGGGCGGGTCCGGAATAGACGTCGGCGGGGAAACCCTCGATGCCGGCCGCGGTGATGCGGTTGGTGAGGGTGCCGCCGTCGGGGCCGGTGTAGAAGTTCTTGCCGATCCAGAACGGCGGCGCCACCGCCTCCATCACCGGCGGGCGGGTCACCCAGCCGTTGGTCACCCCGGTCGGCACGTCGCCGCGAGGTGCGTCCCGGAAGATCTGATCCTGCTGTTCGGCCGAACAGTGGTTGTGCAGCGCGTCGATCGTCGCCGCCGGATCGTCGGTGTAGAGCACGCAGCCACCGCCGTAATCGGTATCCGCCGAGGCGGCCGGGGCCAGGACGGCGGACCCGAGGCCCAGAACGGCGATCGCGACGACGGCCGTCAGTGCCGAACTCCGCCGCCCGCGACGCGGCGGTGGTGCGGATGGGGTGTGCGCAGATGCGGAAGACATGTGTTGATCTTGATCCCGATACATAACCGGCCTCCACCGGATTGGCCCGACCCGTGTGCCGACGTCCGGCCCTGTTCCGATGGTAAAGGCGCCCGGACCGGGCCGGTACCGGACGGGATCCGAACGTGACTACGCTGGTGCACATCCGCATCCCGCAGAGAGGACATCCCCGTGGAGCCTGGTGGACAGCTCGATATGCAGGCCCTGCTCGCGCAGGCGCAGCAGATGCAGCAGGCGGTGATGGCCGCGCAGGCCGAAATCGCCGCCACCGATGTGACGGGTGAGGCCGGCGGCGGTCTGGTGCGGGTGACGATCAAGGCCAGCGGCGAGGTGCAGTCGCTGCAGATCGATCCGAAGGTGGTCGATCCGGAAGACGTGGAGACGCTGCAGGATCTGATCGTCGGGGCGGTCAACAACGCGATGGCCAACGCGCAGCAGCTGGCCGCCGAGAAACTGGGCCCGCTCGCCGGCGGCATGGGCGGCGGTTCCGTGCCCGGCCTGCCGTTCTGAGCGGCCCGATAGGACGAATCCGTGTATGAGGGTCCGGTCCAGGATCTGATCGACGAACTGGGGAAACTGCCCGGCGTCGGTCCGAAGAGCGCCCAGCGCATCGCCTTCCATCTGTTGTCGGTCGAGCCGCCGGAGATCGATCGGCTGCAGTCGGCGCTGCAGAAGGTGCGCGACGGCGTGCGGTTCTGCGCGGTCTGCGGCACCGTCTCCGACGGAGAACTGTGCCGCATCTGCGCCGACCCACGCCGGGACCGGACCATGATCTGCGTCGTCGAGGAACCCAAGGACGTCCAGGCCATCGAGCGCACCCGCGAATTCCGCGGCCGCTACCACGTGCTCGGCGGTGCGCTGGATCCGCTCTCGGGGGTCGGCCCGGATCAGCTGCGCATTCGAGAGTTGTTGGCGCGCATCGGAAATCAGGAGGACGGTGTCGATGTCACCGAGGTGATCATCGCCACCGATCCCAATACCGAGGGCGAGGCGACGGCCACCTATCTGGTGCGGATGCTGCGGGATTTCCCGGGCCTGTCGGTCACCCGGCTCGCCTCCGGTCTGCCGATGGGCGGCGACCTGGAATTCGCCGACGAACTGACCCTGGGCCGCGCCCTGTCGGGACGCCGAACGCTCTGACGGCGCGGAGGCGCCGATCGCAACGGCCGTCAGTACGTCTCCGTCAGAACGTCTCCGTCAGAACGTCACCGCCTCCCAGTCGAGCTCATCCAGGCGGCCGCGCTCCCCGGCGGTCCAGTCCCAGACGAGTGCGGCGACCTGGTCGCCGTCCTCCAGCTGCACCGCGAAATGCCGGTCGGGGCCGCCGTCGCGGTATTCCAGCGTGTACAGCCCGGGCTCGTCGCGATAGGTCTGGATGTAGAGGTGGTCGGCGCGCTCCACGATCAGGTACGGATTCGGTTCCGCGAGTTCGGTGATCCACCGGTGCGCGAGCTGCTCGGTGAGATAAGGGAATTCACCCGCACCGCCGTGGGTGACGGTGACGTCGATGCGACCGGTCGGATCGATCAGCCAGTTCAGCTGCGGATCGTAGAGCGCGTAGTCACGCGGGGTCGCGAGTTCGAACAGGAGGTTGCGCACGTGGCCGATGGCGTCGTAGCGGGCGGCGACGTACAGCGCGCCGCCGGTGCCGTCGCCGCCGGTGGCGACACTGAGGAACGCCTCCTCCTCCGGCAGCGCGTCGTTGCGCCGGTTCACCTCGGCCGCGATCGCCGCCACGGTGTCGGTCTGCGGCCGTCCCTGCTGTGCGGCCAGGTAGGTTTCCACCGCATCGGGCGAGGTGGCGATGCCCGCGGGGAGCAACACGTGGTCGTAACTCATCCGGCCAGGCTACGTGGGGGTGTGGCGAGGGTCCTTTTCCCGGCCGCGGACCGACCTGTAAACTGGCCGACATCATGCAGCGGGCACTCCTCCTCGGCCGCCGCGACGGGGTCTGAATCGGACCGGCTCCCGTCGCGGGGTTCAGCTGTGCCGGTCGACCCCATACTTGGGACACCCACCCACACCCTCGGAGAAACGCCATGTCACCCGCTGACGCCTTCGTATCCGGTACGCGCACCATCACCGCGCCGTCCAAACCCGCGCCCGCCGATCAGCCCGCGTGGAACCAGCAGAAGAACTCCTCGATGCCGACCTTCCGGTACCGGCCCTTCGCCGAGGAGGTCGAGCCCATCACGCTGCCCGACCGCACGTGGCCGAACCAGGTCGTGGACCGGGCTCCCGGCTGGTGCGCGGTCGACCTGCGCGACGGCAACCAGGCCCTGATCGACCCGATGAGCCCGGCCCGCAAGCGCCGCATGTTCGACCTGCTGGTGCGGATGGGATACAAGGAGATCGAGGTCGGCTTCCCCTCGGCCAGCCAGACCGACTTCGATTTCGTCCGCGAGATCATCGAGGACGGCGCGATTCCGGACGACGTCAGCATCCAGGTGCTGACCCAGTGCCGCCCCGAGCTGATCGAGCGCACCTTCGAGGCCTGCCAGGGCGCCGCCAATGTGATCGTCCATTTCTACAACTCCACCTCGATCCTGCAGCGTCGCGTGGTGTTCCGCGCCGACCGCGACGCGGTGAAGAAGATCGCGACCGACGCCGCGACGTTGTGCCTGGAGATCGAGCAGCGCTATCCGGACACCAACTGGCGCTACGAGTACAGCCCGGAGTCCTACACCGGCACCGAACTGGACTACGCCCGCGAGGTGTGCGACGCGGTCTCGGAGATCATCGCGCCGACCCCGGACAAGCCGCTGATCATCAACCTGCCGGCGACGGTCGAGATGGCGACGCCGAACGTGTACGCCGATTCCATCGAGTGGATGAGCCGCAACCTGGCCCGCCGCGATTCGATCGTGCTGTCGCTGCACCCGCACAACGACCGCGGCACCGCGGTCGCGGCCGCCGAACTGGGCTATCAGGCCGGCGCCGACCGCATCGAGGGCTGCCTGTTCGGCAACGGTGAGCGGACCGGCAACGTCTGTCTGGTCACCCTGGGGATGAACCTGTTCTCCCGCGGTGTGGATCCGCAGATCGACTTCTCCGATATCGACGAGATCCGCCGCACGGTCGAGTACTGCAACCAGCTGCCGGTGCACGAGCGCCACCCCTACGGCGGCGACCTGGTCTACACCGCCTTCTCCGGCAGCCACCAGGACGCGATCAACAAGGGCCTGGATGCCATGAAAGCCGCGGCGGACGGCGCCGATTCCGATATCGACGACATCGTCTGGGAGGTTCCGTACCTGCCGATCGATCCCAAGGATGTGGGCCGCACCTACGAGGCCGTGATCCGGGTGAACTCGCAGTCCGGCAAGGGCGGCGTCGCCTACATCATGAAGACCGACCACGGGCTGGTGTTGCCGCGGCGGTTGCAGATCGAGTTCTCGCAGGCGATTCAGAAGATCACCGACGGCGAGGGCGGCGAGGTCACGCCCAAGGAGATGTGGGACGTCTTCGCCGACGAGTACCTGAACCCGATTCTGCCGCTGGAGCGCATCCGGCAGAAGATGTCGGCCGCCGAAACCGATTCCGGCACCGACACCATCACCGCGGTGGTGAAGGTGGACGGGGCCGAACAGGAGATCGTCGGTTCCGGTAACGGCCCGCTGGCCTCGTTCGTCGACGCGCTGGCGACCATCGGCTACGACGTGCGGGTACTGGACTACTCCGAGCACGCGATGTCCTCCGGTGACGACGCACAGGCCGCCGCCTACGTCGAATGCGCGATCGGGGACAAGGTGACCTGGGGTGTGGGCATCGCGACCTCCATCACCACCGCCTCGCTGCGCGCGGTCGTCTCCGCGGTGAACCGCGCACAGCGCACTCGCTGATCCACACACCCCGCTCGACAGCCGGGACCGCCCACCGCCGGGAAGGCGGTGGGCGGTGTTCTGCGGCAACCCGTCCGGTACGGGGTGCGGCCCCTGTTCACCGGGGGACTCGTATTCGGCCAGCGTGCTAGCGTTGTGGCGCATTGGCCGCGAGCTCTCTGCTCGAACTCTGTCGAGCAGATGGGGGAAACGTGACGACTAACGACAACTCCACTTCACCGCCTTGGTTGCAGGGGCAGGGAATGGGCGATACAGCTGCCGACCAGGACAATCCGACCTCGCTGCCGTCGCAGGACGAATCCGACGCGGACACAACGGCATCCGACGGGACGGCGAACGTGACATCCGACGCCGAACCGAACGGCGCACCGGCCGACGAATCCGCGGAATTCGAACACGCGGCGTCCGGGATCATTCCGCCGGTGCCCGACGGTATCGAGCAGACCACGTTCGCACCCGGTCCGCAGTTCGGGCCCGACGGCTTCGCCCCGCCCGAGCAGGGGGGATTCGCACCGGGCCCGTTCGCGCCGCCGGGAGCGAACCCGTATCCGCCGAATCAGGGCTTCGCGCCGCCGGGCTTCCCGATGAACGACCATGGCGGTCCTTTCGCCCCGCCGGGAGATCCGAACGGATTCCCGCCGCCGTGGGCGGGCGGTCCCGGCCCGGATGGTTTCGCGCCCAATGGATTCCCCGGTGAGCAGGGCGGTTTCGCGCCGCCCGGCCACCCCGGCGAACCGGGCTTCGCACCGGCCGCATACCCCGGTGAGCAGGGTGGTTTCCCGCCTCCCGGAAATCCCGGTGAACAGGGTGGTTTCGCGCCGGGCGGATTCCCCGGCGAGCAGAACGGTTTCGCGCCCCCCGGTGAGCAGGGCGGTTTTCCGTCGCACGGAAACCCCGGTGACCCAGGTGGATTCGCGCCGCACGGCAATCCGGGTGACGCGGGTGGATTCGCGCCGCACGGCAATCCGGGTGATCCGGGTGGTTTCGCCGCGCAGGGCAATCCCGGTGAGCAGGGCGGTTTCCGGCCCGGTGCCGGTGAGCCGGGACCGGGGTACGGCGAGGTCCGCCAGGAAACGCCGTACGGTGAAATCCGCCAGGAGATCGGCGCCGACGGCATGGTCCGCCGGGTCTTCGACGAGCGGCAGGCCCCGCCCGGTCCCGAGCAGCAGGGCGGGGACGCCGATGCGGGCGGACCGATCTTCAGCTGGGCGCCGCCGCCGCTGCCCTCGACTCCGCCGCAGCAGCCCCAGCAGTATCAACCGCAGCAGCAGGGCGGCTGGCAGGGCGGCCCCGGGCCGCAACAGCAACTGCCGCAGGCGTATCAGCAGCAGCCGCCGCAGTCGACGTTCCAGCCGCAGCACATGACCCAGCCGGTGCAGCCGGGCAGTTCGGTCAACGACCTGAATCTGCTCAAGCGGGCGCGGCGTTCACCGCGCAGCGGCTGGCGCCGCGCCGTGCACAAGGTGACCGGTGGCGCCATCAATCCGGGCGAATCGTCGGCCGATGTGATCTACCGCGAACTGGTGGACCGGGTGAATCAGCCGGTGCGCGGCGACTACCGGATCGCCATCCTGTCACTCAAGGGCGGCGTCGGAAAGACCACGACCACAGTCGGTTTGGGTTCGACCTTCGCCTCGCTGCGTGGTGACCGCGTCATCGCCATCGACGCCAATCCCGACCTCGGGACCCTGGCCCACCGGGTGCCGCGCCAGACCCGCTCGACGGTCCGCAATCTGCTCGAGGATCAGCACATCGGCCGCTACTCGGATGTGCGGGCCCACACCTCGCAGGCGCCGAGCCGGCTGGAAGTGCTTGCCAGCGAACAGGATCCGGCCGTTTCGGAGGCCTTCAGCGAGGCCGACTACCGGCGCGCGATCGGCATCCTGCAGCAGTTCTACAACATCATTCTCACCGACTGCGGTACCGGCCTGATGCATTCGGCGATGGCCGGTGTGCTGGATATGGCGAGTTCGCTGATCCTGGTCACCTCCCCGGCCATCGACGGCGCGCGCAGTGCCTCGGCGACGCTGGACTGGCTCGAGCACCACGGCTACAGCAAGCTGGTGGAGCGGACCGTGGTGGTGGTCAACGCCTCCCGCCGCGGCGCCTCGACCGTCGACCTGGATCAGCTGCGCAAGCTGTTCCTCGACCGCACCCGCGCGGTGCAGGTGGTGCCGTTCGACGATCATCTCGCCGAGGGCGCGGAGATCGATCTGGAACTGGTCGGCAAGCCGACCCGGCGGGCGCTGCTGGAATTGGCGGCCATGGTCGCCGACGATTTCGGATATCACGTCCCGCAGCCGCCGTTCCCGGGTCCGCAGACCCAGTATCCGGGTCCGCAGGGGCACTATCCGGGCCCGCAGGGCTACTGATTCGCGCCGGGCACCGGTTTTGCGAGGATTTCTCCCCGCCGAATCGCTGCCCGGCCGAATTGTCACCCCGATCGAGACAGAGCCCGGCCGCACCGCATACAGTTACCCGCGGTGTGGAGGTCCCGATAGATGGCAGAGAAATACGGGGCCGTCTCGCGAAGGACGGTACTTCGCGGGGCGGCCGGCGCGGGTGTGATAACCGCGGGCGCCATGATGCGCCCGATTCGTGCGAATGCCGATCCCGGTCGGCGGGTCGCGATTTTCGGTGGCGGCGTCGCCGGACTGACCGCGGCGCACGAATTGGCCGAACGCGGATTCGACGTCACGGTCTACGAACGCCGGGCGCTGGGCGGTAAGGCGCGCAGCATTCCGGTGCCGGACAGTGGTCGCGGCGGCCGTGCCGATCTGCCGGGCGAGCACGGTTTCCGATTCTTCCCCGGTTTCTATCACCACCTTCCCGACACCATGCGGCGAATTCCGTTCGCGGGTAATGCCAACGGTGTCTGGGACAATCTGGTCCCGGCCGCCGAGGCGCGATTCTCCCGCGCCGGCGCCGACGACACCATCGTGCCGATGGGTCGCGCCGGAAAACCGTGGGCCACCCCCGACGATTTCCGTCAGACCGTCGCCTCGGTGATCTCCACCTCGATGAAGATGCCGATGACCGATGCGGCGTATTTCGCCAATCGGCTCCTGGTTTTCAACACCAGTTGCGACGATCGCCGTTTCGGCGAGTGGGAGAAACTCGCCTGGCGCGATTTCGTGGGCGCCCGCGGTCGCTCACAGGAATTCCGCATGCTGATGTCGCGCACCCTCACCACACTGCTGGTCGCGGCGAAGGACGATCACGCCAGTACCCGGACCATCGGTTCCATGGGCGAGCAGTTCCTGGGCAATCCGCTGGAGACCGGTAACGACGGACCGCTGGACCGGCTGCTGAACGGCCCGACCAACGAGGCCTGGATCGACCCGTGGGTGGCCCATCTGCGCGGCCTGGGGGTGCGTTTCGACACCGCCGAACTGCGCGGGCTCGACGTGCGCGATCGGCGCATCTCGGGCGCCCGGGTGGCCGTCGGCGGCGGCGAGCGGGCGGTCGACGCCGACTACTTCGTGCTGGCGGTGCCGGTCGAGGTCGCGCGCACACTGTGGACGCCGGAAATCCTCGCCGTGCAGCCGGAATTGGCGGCCATGGACGGCCTGGTGGTGAACTGGATGAGCGGAATGCAGTTCTATCTGCGCCGTCCCACCCAGATCGCGCGCGGCCATACCGCCTATGTCGACTCCCCGTGGTCGCTCACCTCCATCGCGCAGAATCAGTTCTGGTCGCGCACAAGGCTTTCCGAATCCGGGGACGGTTCGGTGCGGGATTGCCTGTCGGTCGACATCTCGGACTGGAATACACCGGGCATCCTGTACGGCAAGCCGGCGATCGAGTGCACCCACGACGAAATCGCCCGCGAGGTCTGGGCGCAGTTGCAGCGGCATCTGGAAGGACGTGCGGCGCTGGATGATTCGGATCTGGTGTCGTGGTTCCTGGATACCGGCGTGAGCTGGGACGCCGCGCAGAACCGCAACACCAACGCCGATCCGCTGCTGATCAACACCGCCGGTTCGTGGGCGGCGCGCCCGAATGCGCACGGTGGTCTGGAAAACCTGTTCCTCGCAGGCGATTACGTCCGCACGAACATCGATCTCGCGACGATGGAAGGTGCCTGCGAGGCTGCTCGCACCGCGGTGAACGCGCTGCTGGACGTCGCCGGGTCGAATGCCGCCCGCTGCCGGCTGTTCCAGCTGTACCGGGCGCCGCAGCTGGAGCCGCTGCGCCAGGCCGACAGTGCGCGCTACGCGGCCGGACAGCCGAATATGTTCGACGTCCCGATGTAGGTGGCGCGCGGCGGATCTCGCGCGTTCAATGGGGTGATGAGCGAGATCACCAGCGCCGCCGAACTTCGGGAACTGCTCGGTGAGCCGGCGCCGCGCGCCGCGACGAAGGAGCGGACGCGCCTGCATCCGCTCGATCGGGAGTGGATCGCGACCGCGCCGTTCGCCATCCTCGCGACCAGCGACGCCGACGGGCGTTGCGATGCCTCCCCGAAGGGCGATCCGGCCGGCTTCGTGCACGTGATCGACGACCGGACGCTGGCCGTCCCGGAGCGGCCGGGCAACCGCCGGGGCGACGGATACTTCAACATCCTGTCCAATCCGCACGTCGGTGTGCTCTTCCTCATCCCCGGACGCAACGAGACGCTGCGGATCAACGGCCGGGCGCGGCTGCTGCGCGACGCACCCTACTTCGACGACATGGTGGTCAAGGGGCACCGGCCGATCCTCGCCATCGAGGTGGCGATCGAGCAGATCTTCTACCACTGCGCCAAGGCGTTGCTGCGCAGCGAGCTGTGGCGGCCCGAACGCTGGCCGGAGGATCCGTTGCCCGGCCACGCGGTCCTGGTGAAGGAGGTACAGCGCAACACCACCGAATCGCTGGAAGAGCTGCGGGACTACTACGCACCGGAGAACTACCGGCGCATGCTCTACTGACCGCCTCCCGCTCCCGGTCGCAGATCACATCGGCCGGTCGCACACGGGTGTCCGTCCACCAATACACTCGCGTGGTGGCAGACATCTCGGTGCGCGGACGGCTGGCGCTGCGGGCGGCGGCAGCGGCGTCGTGGGCCTCGCAGAAGGCCGGACGCGGTAAGGGGTCGATGATCGGCGGGCTGATCGCCCTGCAGATCGCCCCGGACATCATGACCCAGCTGGGCCGCGATCGGCGGACGGTGCTGGTCACCGGCACCAACGGCAAGTCGACGACGACCCGGATGACCGCGGCCGCGCTGGCCGAACTGGGCCGCGTCGTCACCCAGGCCGACGGGGCCAATATGGATGCCGGAATCGTCGCCGCGCTCAGTGTGGACCGCGCGGCGCCGCTGGCCGCCATCGAGGTCGACGAACTGCATCTGCCGCACGTGGCCGATGCGCTGAACCCGGCCGCGGTGGTGCTG
This sequence comes from Nocardia aobensis NBRC 100429, assembly GCF_000308375.1. Classification (GTDB taxonomy): domain Bacteria; phylum Actinomycetota; class Actinomycetes; order Mycobacteriales; family Mycobacteriaceae; genus Nocardia; species Nocardia aobensis. The sequence goes on from NZ_BAFQ01000010.1 coordinate 25,112, forward strand.
CTGAATCTGAGCCGCGATCAGCTCGACCGGGTCGGCGAGATCAACATGATCGAGCGCAAACTGCGCGAGGGTATGGCCCGCCATCCCGACACCGTGCTGATCGCCAACTGTGACGACGTGCTGATCACCTCGATCGCCTACGACCATCCCAATGTGGTGTGGGTGTCGGCGGGCAGCGGCTGGGCGGTCGACGCCACCAGCTGCCCTCGCAGCGGCGAGCCGATCGTCTGGGAGGGCAACCACTGGCGCAGCACCGGTGCCGACTTCCATCGGCCCGATCCGCAGTGGTGGGTCGACGCGGAGTATCTGTGCGGGCCCGACGGGCTGAAACTGCCTTTGCACCTTGCACTTCCGGGGCGCGCCAATCGCGGTAACGCCGCACAGGCGGTGGCCGCGGCGGTCGCGCTGGGCGGCCGTGCGGAAACCGCGGCGCAGGCCGCCGGAACCGTTCGCGAGATCGCGGGGCGCTACCGCACCGTCCAGGTGGGTGAGCACTCCGCGCGCCTGCTGCTGGCCAAGAATCCGGCCGGGTGGCAGGAGGCGCTGTCCATGATCGACCCCGACGCCACGGGTTTGGTGATCGCGGTCAACGGCCAGGTGCCCGACGGCGAGGATCTGTCCTGGCTGTGGGATGTGCGCTTCGAGCACTTCGAAGGCACTCAGGTGGTCGCGGCAGGCGAGCGCGCCACCGACCTGGGCGTGCGGCTGACCTACGCCGGTGTCGAGCACACGACCGTGCCGAATCCGTTGCGCGCCATCGCTTCCTGTCCGCCCGGGCGGGTCGAGGTGCTCGCCAACTACACCGCCTTCCGGGATTTGAATCGCGATCTGGACGGAAACCACTGATGGCTGAATCGACGGTACGCATCGGGCTGGTGCTGCCCGATGTGATGGGCACCTACGGTGACGGCGGCAACGCGCTGGTGCTGCGGCAGCGGCTGCGTATGCGCGGTATCGATGCCGAGATCGTGGAGATCACGCTCGCGGACCCGGTGCCGGAGACGCTGGACATCTACACCCTCGGCGGCGCCGAGGACTCCGCGCAGCGCTTGGCGACCAGGCATCTGCAGCGTTATCCGGGTCTGCAGCGTGCGGCCGCGAAAGGTGTTCCGGTACTTGCCATCTGCGCCGCGATCCAGGTGCTGGGCAGCTGGTACGAAACCTCGGCGGGGGAGCGCGTGGACGGTGTCGGCCTGTTCGACGTGACTACCGCGCCGCAGCGGGTCCGGTCCATCGGCGAGGTCGCCACCACACCGCTGCTCGCCGGCCTGTCCCAGCCGCTGACCGGCTTCGAGAATCACCGGGGCGGAACGACTCTCGGTGCGGACGCGACCGGACTGGGCCGGGTCACCAAGGGCGTCGGCAACGGTGTGGGCGACGGCCTCGAGGGTGTGGTGCAGGGCTCGGTGCTCGGCACCTACATGCACGGCCCGGCACTTGCCCGCAACCCCGAACTGGCCGACCACCTGCTCACGCGGGCCCTCGGCGGTCGCGAACTGGAACCGCTCGATCTGCCCGAGGTCGAGCGGCTGCGTCGCGAACGTCTGCGCGCCTGAGTCCCTCTACTACGTGATATAGCGATCGCGCATGTAACAGCGCGGTCGCCGGCGCCGATCCTGTTGAGAGATAGGAAGTTCGGCGGTAATCTCGCGCGCGGCCATGCGTGATGAGGGAGGTGGCCGGTGCGGAGACGTGCCTTTTTACAGGCGGCCGGTGCTGCGGTTTTGCTGGGTGCCACGGGCGCGTTGCGCGAGACCGGAACAGCCACCGCCGATCCGGCGTGGGACGGGATGTTCCGCAACTGGGTGTCGGAGATCTTCGTGCCGCTCGCGGATCCGCCGGAGCATACCGAGGCGATCGTGATCGGATCCGGCTTCGGCGCCGCGGTCGCGGCACTGCGACTGGCCGAGGCGGGTATCGCCAATACCGTGCTGGAGCGCGGGTCGCGCTGGCCGAACGATCCCTGGCGAGAGATCTTCACCGGCGACGATCTGCCCGACGGCCGCGGATTCTGGCATCGCACCAGCTTCACCGGCATCACCAAGGTCGCCATGCATTTCGCCGATTTCGGCGGTGTCCTCGATGTCACCGAATTCGACGGGATCGATGTGTGGCGGGCCGCGGCCGTGGGTGGCGGATCGGTGATCTTCTCCGGATGCATGATCGCTCCGGAGCGCCGGCACTTCGACGAGATCTTCGGTGGCACAGTCGATTACACCGAATTGGAGCGCACCTACTATCCGCGCGTGCGGCAGATGCTCCGCCTGTCGGTCATGCCGGCCGACATCTACAATTCGCCGCCGTTCGCCCATTCCCGGATGTGGGACGATCAGGTGCGCGCGGCCGGATACGAGCCGGTGCCCAACGAGTCCATCTTCAAATGGGATACGGTGCGCGCCGAATTGGCCGGTGCCACGCGCGCGTCGGCCACCGCGGCCCGCAGCAATCTCGGCAACTCGAACGGCGCGAAGTTCGACCTCAACCAGAACTATCTGAAGTACGCGCATGCCACGGGCCGCTCGTCGGTGTTTCCGGGACATCGGGTGGACAACATCGGCCGCGACGGTGACCGCTACGTCCTCCAGGTCTCGAAAATCGACCCGACCGGCAAGGTCCTGGGCATCCGCACTCTGACCTGCGACAAGCTGTTCCTCGGCGCCGGATCCATCGGCACCACCGAACTGCTGGTTCGCGCCCGCGCCACCGGCACGCTGCCCAACCTCGACGAACATGTCGGCGACGGCTGGGGCACCAACGGCGACGTCGCGCTGGCCCGCGGTGAGAGCCGGCTCTCGGGGCTGGGGCAGGGCGTGCCGAGCGCCAGCCGGATCTTCGACGAATCCGGCATGCCGTTGACCCTGGAGAGCTGGTACATCCCCGGAATTCCGGTGGAGACCGGCGCCTTGGCCTCACTCGGGCTGGTGATCGATCCGACCCGGACGCGCATCACCTACGACGCCGCGCGCAATGCCCCCGCCCTGAGTTGGCCGCGTGCGGCTCAGGATCGGATCGTGGCCGCCTGCCGCGCGGTCGACCAGCGCATCGCCGAACGGTCGGGCGCGCTGTTCGACTATCAGGTGCTCGGCTACGACGCCAATGCTCCGTTCACCGCCCACCCCCTGGGCGGTGCGGTGCTGGGCCGGGCCACCGACAACTACGGCCGGGTCAACGGCTACCCGGGGCTCTACGTGGTCGACGGCGCGGCGATCCCGGGCAGCACGGGCGCGGCCAATCCGTCGCTGACGATCACCGCGCTGGCCGAACGCAACGTCGAGGCGATCATCCGCGCCGGGCGCTGATTCCCGCCGCCCCGGGCTTCGGGGCGGCTTCCCGGCGCCGCCGATGCCGCTACTCTCGGCAGGTACCCGTTCGATGTGGAAGGGACCGTTGTGGCGCAGTACCCGGCTGGATCGTTGCCCGAGGGATATCCGCGCAAGCCGCCGGCGCTGTGGACCGACCTGCTGATGCTGGTGCTCGCCGTGGTTTCGGTGGCTCTGGTCACCTGGATCACCTTCTTCACCGTGCCGCAGCACACGTATCACGTGATCGTGGTGGTCGACATTTCGATCTGCGCGGTGTTCGCCCTCGAATTCCTCTGGCGCTGGCGGCGGGCGGACTGGTCGTGGACCTTCCCGTTCGTCTACTGGTACGAGGTCCTGGGCATGATCCCGGTGACCAGCCCGTTCTTCCGGGGTTTCCGGCTGCTGCGCATCATCGTGATTCTGGTACGGCTGGCCCGCGTCGCCGACCGGGCCTTCGGCGACCGGGTCACCGCCGCGGTGGTGAACCGATCGGTCGGCGTGATCGTCGACGCGGTCCGGCGCCCGGTCACCATGGCCGTGCTGGAGGAGGTCGCCGATGTGCTGCGTCGTGGGCGGTACACCCACAATATCGCCGCGGCGCTGGAGGAGAACCGCGACGAACTCGACGGCATGATCCTCGAGCTGATCAAGAAGGATCCGGCGGTCGGGCGGGTGCGCTACCTGCCGTTCCACGAGGAGATCATCCGCGGTATCGCCGACACCAGCTTCCGGATCGTCTTCCAGGTGCTGGCCGATCCGCGCACCGACGAACTGGTCGGAGATGTGTTGCGCGAGAACATCAATCAGATGCGGGACGCGGTGCGCGAGGGCGGGCACGTGCCGGAGGCGGTGGATCACAAACTCCAGCAGCGTATGTCGCCCGATCGCGCACCGCGCTAGTCCGCTTCGGCGGTCAGTGCGCGTGCCGCACCGCGTCGCGGGGCTGCGCGTAACGCACTGTCTCCCAGACGATCAGCACGGTGAGCACGGCACACAGCAGTCCCAGTGCGGCCATCGCCGGCAGCTGTCCGGCGATCGGAACCAGAGCGATCAGCACCGCCGCGGTGACCAGGCGCGGCCACAGCACCACCCGGGTCGCGTAGTGCCGGAACCAGACCAGTGCCAGCAGGTACAGCACTACGCCGCCGTAGAGCGCGAACAGGGGAATGCCGTGCAGCCGATCGTGCAGGGTATGGCCGGCCGCGCCACCGAGATAGTTCAGCGTCTTCTTCAATCCGAGCGACATGGCGACGATGCCGGCCACCATCGGGAAGTGCAGAAAGGTGTAGCAATTGCGCGCGATCCGGATCCGGCGCGGACCCGAGGCCTCGGTCATCGCGCGTTCCACGACGGTCGCGGCGACGTCGAAGTAGGCCCACCACAGCAGGCCCGAAACCGCCAGTGCCAGCAGCGATCCCACGGTGATCGGCCACGAGATCGGCAGCCCGGCCACGCCGACGCCGATGGAGACGATCGATTCACCCAGCGCGACGATCACGATCAGGCCGTGCCGCTCGGCGAAGTGCGAGGCCGAATTCACGCGCCAGTCGTTACCGGCGAAGAAGGTCCAGACCATATCGCCGGCGATGGCCGCGATCCACAGCACGATCTGCACCGTGCCGTGTTCGACGGCCGCCACGATCAGCAGTGTGGTTCCGATGGTGATCGAGCCGCCCGCCCAGCGGCCGACCTGGCCGCGCAATTGCCGGTCCTCGGTACTGGCCAGCCAGAACATCCCCAGATGGACCAGCCGTATCACGAGATATCCGATGGCGAACACGAGCGGTCCGTACCAGCCGCCCGGCATGTCGTGGAACGCCTCGGGAATCACCTCGGCCACGATGAGTCCGGCGCCCATGGCCGCGAACATCGCCACCCGGGCCAGCCCCTCGTCGGCCTTCACCACATTGCCCAGCCAGGCGTAGGCGATCCACACCCACCACATCACCGCGAGCACCAGCACGGCCCGCAGCATGTTGAGCGCGGTGACGTCGTGGGCGGCCAGATCGGTCACCTGGGTGAAGGCGAAAACCAGGACGAGGTCGAAGAAGAGTTCCAGCTGGGTTACCGAGGCGTCCTCGGTGACCGCTTGAATGCGTGTGCGTCTGACACCGGTCATTCGCACATCGTGGCAGGAAGCCGACGTCAGCGCCCGCGACGGCGAACTTCTCGGTCAGCCGACCTCGTAGTTCTCGCCGAAGGGAAATTTTTCGATGTACTCGATGAGGTTCTGCACGGCCTCGTCGTTGGCCCGCGACAGCGTGCGCTTGAGCAGCAGACCGGGAACGGGGATCGGCAGATACACCTCGGAGTGGTACCAGACCTCGGTGCCCTCGTCGGTCTCCTCGATGTCGAACCAGCCCTTGCCGCCGCCACCGGCGGCGCTCTCCACCACTTCCCAGGAGATGCGTTCCGGGGTGCAGTTGTACTCGAGGACCTGACGGTCGGAGTTGTTGAGGGTCGTCACCGTGGCGTAGACGCGGCGGGGACGGTCGAATTCGTCGCGGGTCGCGACGCGCACATCTCGATGCGCGGGCGACCATTCCGGAATCCGCTCGACGGCCAGCAATGCTTCCTGAACCTGATCGGGTTCGACATCGATGATGAATCGGTGATCGGTCTTCGTGCGCATGTCTTGCCCTCCACTGCTTCGGCCGATTGTCTCCGCCGTCACACGCGGTCGTCAACCGTGTGGTCTGTTCCTCGAGTTACAGAGACCGACCAGTCTGATTAGGTTCGGTCGGGCGTGCCGCGTTTGCGGTCGCGCTGCCGGGGCGGATCGGCGGCGTACTCGGCGCCGGCGCGCCGCGTCGGTGGCCCGGCGATTGCCGGGTGAGCGGTGACTTGCCCGAAGAGGGACTGCCCCCGGGTGGGAAAGGGGGCTTGACGTTGCTCGTCCGCACAGCTACCGGTGGTGGAGGACCTCCCAGTCGGGCCCCGGAAAGACCAGACTTTCGTGTCCGTCCTCGAACCGTACGACGTAGGGCGGGGCGCCGTCGCTGCCGCGCGCCTCGATGATTTCGCCGGTGCGTTCGGGCATTCCCACAGCATTGCTGTGGACGAGGATGTGATCGCCTACATGCGCCTGCATGACCGCCATTATCGTTCGATGTGATACTGCTCACAAGTCGATGCCGCAGTTCCCCGTCGTGCGAAATCGCCCGCTCTCAGCGATCCCCGGAACCGGCGCGCGGCAAACCTGCCACCCCACTTGACACCACTGCGGCTGTAGTACTACGTTTTAACCACTACAGTCAGAGTGCAACAATCAAGGCGGTATCGGTATGCGAAAGCTCGTCTACTACGTCGGCGTCTCCCTCGACGGCTATATCGCCGGCCCGGGCGGCGAGTTCGACATCTATCCCGTGTCCCAGGAGATGTCGGACTGGTTCAACGAGCGGTATCCGGAGGTGGTGCCCACCCATATCCGCCCGCACGTGAATCTGCCGGTGGACACTCCGAATCGGGAATGGGACACGCTGATCATGGGGCGCGGGACCTACGAACCCGCGCTGGAGATCGGTATCACCAGCCCGTACGCGCATATGAAGCAGTACGTCGTCTCGACCACCCTGGACCCGGTGGACGATCCGAATGTCGAGGTCGTGGCCGACGATCCGGTCGCGCTGGTGCGGAAGTTGAAGCAGCAGGACGGCAAGGACGTCTGGTTGTGCGGCGGCGGCACACTCGCCGGCGCCCTGATCGACGAGATCGACGAGGTGATCATCAAGAGCTATCCCGTGCTGCTCGGCGCCGGGATCTCGGTGGTGTCGGGCAACTTCTCGCCGACCGCCTTCCGGCCGGTCCGGCGGCAGGAATTCGGCAACGGTGCCCAGGTCACCTGGTTCGAGCGCGGCTGAGCAGGATCACCCGGCATCGCGCAGGAAGGACAGGCGCACCCGGCGGATCGGGTTGTCGACGTTGAGGTCCACGAAGGCGATGGACTGCCAGGTGCCGAGCGTCAGCTCGCCGCCCAGCACCGGCACGGTGGCGTACGGGGCGATCAGCGCGGGCATGACGTGCGAGCGGCCGTGCCCGCGCGAGCCGTGGGCGTGGCGCCAGCGATCGTCGGCCGGCAGCAGATCGCGCAGGGCGCGCAGCAGATCGTCGTCGCTGCCCGCGCCGAGCTCTATCAGGGCCACGCCGGCGGTGGCGTGCGGGACGAAGACGTGCAGCAGTCCGTCGCCGCCGCCGGCCTCGCGCAGAAACGTGGCGCACTGCGGGGTGAGGTCGTGGACGACCTCGCGATCACCGGTGTGCAGCTCGATCTCGATGCTCTTCATAGGCCCATCGTGCGCTTTCGCCGCGAGGTACACCGGGAACTCGCGGGAAGGGGTTCGCCGACCGGGTGCTAAACCGGTCGGTGTGATTACTCACACCGGTACGCCGGCTGTTCGGGCGGGATCGGGTCACGGGCTCCGGCGGATCCGGAAAACCGCTGATGAACGAGGCTGTTCGCGCCGATTCCGATGCCCCGCAAGAGCTCTGCCGTCGCGGCCGTGCCCCGCCGCGCCGTCCCGGGACGGGATCGCCGCTGGTCCGGGTAGCGAATTCGGTGGTCGAACCCGCCGGCTCCCGGTTGCCGCTCGGAGGTAGCCGACCACCGAGCGGACTCCGATCGGTAGTCTTATTGGCTGTAACAGCAGCTAGTCGATCTTGGAGGACCCCACTGTGGCTCTCGTCGTTCAGAAGTACGGAGGATCTTCGCTCGAGTCTGCCGAGCGAATCCGGCGCGTCGCTGAGCGGATCGTCGAGACGAAGAAGCAGGGGCACGACGTGGTCGTCGTGTGCTCGGCCATGGGTGACACCACCGACGAACTGCTCGACCTGGCCCAGCAGGTGGCGCCCGCGCCGCCGGCCCGCGAACTCGACATGCTGCTGACCTCCGGTGAGCGTATCTCGAATGCGTTGGTGGCCATGGCGATTCACTCGCTCGGCGCCGAAGCGCGGTCGTTCACCGGCTCCCAGGCGGGAGTCATCACCACCGGCACCCACGGCAACGCCCGCATCATCGACGTGACCCCGTCCCGGGTTCGCGATGCCCTCGACGAGGGTTTGATCGTGCTGGTCGCGGGCTTCCAGGGCGTCTCGCAGGACAGCCGCGACATCACCACGCTGGGCCGCGGCGGCTCCGACACCACCGCGGTCGCGCTGGCCGCCGCGCTGGAGGCCGACGTCTGCGAGATCTACACCGATGTCGACGGCGTGTTCACCGCCGATCCGCGGATCGTGCCGGATGCGCAGAAGCTGGAACAGGTGAGCTTCGAGGAGATGCTCGAACTCGCCGCCACCGGCGCCAAGGTGCTGATGCTGCGCTGCGTCGAATACGCCCGCCGCTACAACGTTCCGGTGCACGTGCGGTCGTCCTATACCGACCGCAAGGGCACCTATATCTACGGATCGATGGAGGACATCCCCTTGGAGGACGCAATTCTCACCGGCGTCGCGCACGATCGCAGCGAGGCCAAGGTGACCGTGGTGGCCCTGCCGGACGAGCCGGGCTACGCGGCCAAGGTTTTCCGGGCCATCGCCGACGCCGAGATCAACATCGACATGGTGTTGCAGAACATCTCCAAGGTCGAGACGGGCAAGACCGACATCACCTTCACCCTGCCCAGGTCCGACGGGCCGCGCGCGGTGGAGTTCCTGACCAAGCGTCAGGGCGAGCTGGGCTTCAGCCAGGTTCTCTACGACGACCACATCGGCAAGGTGTCGCTGGTCGGCGCGGGGATGAAGAGCCACCCCGGCGTCACCGCCACCTTCTGTGAGGCGCTGGCCAAGGCCGGAATCAACATCGACCTGATCTCCACCTCCGAGATCCGCATTTCCGTGCTGGTCAAGGACACCGAGCTGGACGGCGCCGTGCAGGTGTTGCACAAGGCGTTCGACCTCGGCGGCGACGAGGTCGCGGTCGTGCACGCGGGATCGGGGCGATAACTGTGGGCGTACGCGTAGGTGTGGTCGGCGCGACCGGGCAGGTCGGCGCCGTGATGCGAAAACTGCTGGAGGAGCGCGACTTTCCGGCCGACGAGGTGCGATTCTTCGCCTCCTCGCGTTCGGCGGGCAAGAAGCTGCCCTGGCGTGGCGGCGAGATCGTGGTCGAGGACACCGAGACCGCCGATCCGTCCGGACTGGATATCGCCCTGTTCTCGGCCGGCGCCACCATGTCGCGGGTGCAGGCGCCGCGGTTCGCGGCGGCGGGGGTGACCGTCATCGACAACTCCTCGGCATGGCGCAAGGACCCCGAGGTGCCGCTGGTGGTCAGCGAGGTGAATCCCGAACAGACCCGCAACCTGGTCAAGGGCATCATCGCCAACCCCAACTGCACCACGATGGCCGCCATGCCGGTCCTCAAGCCCCTGCACGAGGAGGCGGGACTTCAGCGGCTGATCGTCTCCAGCTACCAGGCCGTCTCCGGCAGTGGACTGGCCGGTGTCGAGGAGCTGGCCGGCCAGGCCCGCGCGGTGATCGGGGATGCCGAGAAGCTCACCCACGACGGCGGTGCCGTGCGGTTCCCGGCTCCGAACAAATACGTCGCGCCGATCGCGTTCAATGTGCTGCCGCTGGCGGGTTCGCTCGTCGACGACGGTTCCGGTGAAACGGACGAGGATCAGAAGCTGCGCAACGAGAGTCGCAAGATTCTCGGCCTGCCGGAGCTGCTGGTCAGCGGCACCTGTGTGCGCGTGCCGGTCTTCACCGGGCATTCGTTGTCGATCAATGCCGAATTCGCGCGGCCGCTCTCGGTGGAGCGGGCGAAGGAACTGCTCGCCGATGCGCCCGGTGTGAAACTGGTCGACGTCCCGACGCCGCTGGAGGCCGCCGGTAAGGACGAGTCGCTGGTCGGCCGGATCCGCCAGGATCCGGGCGTGCCGGAGGGGCGCGGCCTGGCGCTGTTCGTCTCCGGTGACAACCTGCGAAAGGGCGCCGCGCTCAACACGATTCAGATCGCGGAAGTTCTGCTCGCGCAGCGCTGACACTGCGTTGTCGAGGTTCGCTTCGAACGGGCCGTCCGATTACGGGCGGCCCGTTTCGCTGCCGATCGCTCAGCCGGCCTGCGCGCAGCGGGCCCGGAGTCCGTCGAACACGACGGCGAAAGCGCGGGCTCGCTGCTCGCCGGTGGCCGTGTGCGTGCCCGCGAAGGTGCCCTTCAGTACCCGCATCAGATCATCGAATTCGATATCGCCGCGGATCGCGCCGGCATCCTGCGCGCGGCGCAGCAACCGGGCGATGGCCGCCTGGAATTCCTTTGTGGGACCGGTGATCTCGATCGTCTCGTGACCGCCCAGCGCATCGGCGAGGTCCCGCTTGACGCCTCCTTCGGCGACCATGTGGTCCAGCAGGTCGAAGAAGGCGGCCCCCGGATCGTCGGCGGATTCGAGCCCGCGCGCGTAGTCGATCATGCGCTCGATGTTGTCGACGATGGCGGCGTGGAAGAGGGCTTCCTTGGTGGGGAAGTGGCGGTAGACGGTTCCGGGGCCCACCCCGGCGCGCCGTGCGATCTCGTCCAGCGGGACCGAAATACCTTCGGCGGCAAAGGCTTCCCGCGCGGCTGCGAGTACCCGCTCCCGGTTGCGGCGGGCGTCGGCGCGTAGGGCGCGGCGCGGTTCGGCCGCCGGGTCCGCTGACTGTTTCTCCGCCACAGCGCGAGTCTACCCGGTAACCGTTGACAAACGGGGCGTGCGTTCCGGATTATAAACGGGGCGTACGTTCCGCTTCTAACAGAGGGAGTTTGTCATGGTTTCCAGTTCGGTGCGCAGTGCCCGCCAGGTGGTCGAGGACCTGTTCGCGACATTGCCGGTACGTGATGCCGACGCCTTCGTCGCGGCGCTCGCTCCCGATGCGGTATTCGAGATCCCGTTCCCGATCGCGGGAATGCCGGAGCGGCTCGAGGGCCGGGAGGCGATTCGTGAACACCTCGCGCAACGCTGGTCGGGTGTGTCGGGTATCGAGGTGCACGGTGTCTATCCCACGGTTTACGAAACCGCCGAGGACGGAGTGCTTTTCGTGGAGAACGAGGTGGATATGACGGTGCCCGGCGCACCACGTGCGCGAGTGCGCACCTCGGTCAACATGGTGCACGTGCGGAACGGGGAAGTGACCCTGTTCCGGGACTACATGGATACCGCGCGGTTCGCGCGGATCGCCGGCTGACCCGCGCAGCCGGCGGGGTCCTCCTCAACGGATGCCGGGGGTTCGAGGGTCCGGGCCGAGACAGGCCAGCAGCGCACAGCCGGGCGGTGCGTCGGAGAAGGGCGGCGCCAGCGGGGTCTGCAGACAGGAGAGCACGGTGCACCCGGGATAGGCGTCGGGCCCGATGCCGAATACCGCGACGGTGATATCGGGATCGAAGAAGGCGCGGGGGTCCAACGTCACCGGCGGCTCGACATAGGGGCCGGGGTCCGCGATCGGCGGTTGTTCGAAGGCGCCGAGCAGTCGCCGGAAGAATTCCCAGGTCAGCTCGGTCAGGTTCTGAACGATCCCGGTCGGGCCACCGTTGCTTCGGTTGCCGAAGACGCCGGTCCACACCACGGTGAGGTCCAGGCTGGGGATGAAGAAGACGTCCTGCAGACCGAGTCCGGACATCGCGAAGACATCCGGGGGCAGGAACGACGGAATCTCGATACACCCGGGACGGGCCCAGAACAGATAGCCGTAACACTCGCGGCCCGGGCCCGTCTGCTGGGCGCGGTGCAGATAGTCGGCCGAGACCACTCTCACCCCGTTCCAGTCGCCGTGGCCGGCGACCAGCAGGGCGATCTTGGCGAGATCGTCCGGCGGGATCATCAGATGCGCGTAGCCGTAGGTGTGACCGGAACGGTCGCGGGCCCAGTAGTAGTCGCCGCGCTGAATGCCCAAGGGGGAAAACAGTTCCCGTTGCGCGAACTGTTGCAGTGGTTCGGCGACGGCCAGCTCGATCACATACGACAGCAGATCGACGTTGCGCTGACTGTAGGAGAACCGGGTGCCGGGCGGATTGTCGAGTGGGACCCCGAGCGCCTGCACGGCACTGTTCGGATCGATCGGCACCACCCCGGAGATGCCCTCGTTGATCACTCCGACACGCAGGCCGGAGCGCTCGGTGAGCAAATCCTCGACGGTGATCGCGCGGTGGGCGGCGTCGCCGAGTCCGGGCGGCAGATAGCGGTCGATCGGCGCATCGATATCGAGTTTGCCCTGATCCCAGGCGATTCCGGCGATCAGCGAGACCACGCTTTTGGTGACGCTCCAGATATTCCACGGCGTGGCGTCGGTGGCGTCGTTGTGCGCGCCGGATCCGATCAGGCAGTTGTGCCGGAAGATCTTGACGTTCAGCCGGTTCCGTTCGTCGGCGAACCGCAGGGCGGACGCCAGCCGTGCCGAATCCAGGCCCGCCGATTCCGGCGTGGCCCGTTCGAATTCGCGTCCGGACGAGACGGCGCAGGTCGGTGGATCCTCCGCACGTGCCGGTACCGCGGTGGCGCAGGCGCCACCGATCAGTACGACCACGAGAACCCCGATGACCCAGCCGTGTAGGCGTCCCATGAGTCGAGGTTAACGACGGGCATCCGGTCACGGTGCCCAACACGCAACCGCCGCAATCAAATCGGAATCGGCGTCGCGGCGTTCGGTCGAACGCCGAGCGAGCGGATGTGACGCCGGGAACATCCCCGGCGGTCTTTTCTTGACTTATTCCAGAAAACGGGCAGACTGGGCTCATGCACACCGAAGGTTTCGATCCACGCGAACGATTGCGTGCGGCCGGCCTGCGGGTTACCCGCCCACGGGTGGCGGTGCTGGAAGCGGTTGCCGCCCATCCGCATTCGGATGCCGACCGGGTGACCGCCGCGGTCCGGCAGGAGCTCGGTTCGGTGTCGACACAGGCCGTCTACGACGTACTGCACGCCTGTGTGGGCGCGGGGCTGCTGCGCCGGATCGAACCGGCCGGTTCGGCGGCGCGGTACGAAACCCGCATCGCCGACAACCACCACCATCTGGTGTGCAGGAACTGCGGCACGGTCGTGGACGTGGACTGTGCCGTGGGCCGTGCCCCCTGCCTCGACCCGTCGGATGCGCACGGGTTCACGATCGACGAAGCCGAGGTCGTGTTCTGGGGACTCTGCCCGCAATGCCGTCGGTGACGACGCGCCATCACGATGGCCCGGACCTCCCGGGCGACAGCTGAAACAGGAGGCTGCGATGACCAAGCCGATCAGTGGGCCGACCACTACCAACACCGGCACTCCGGTCCCCAGCGACAACGAATCGCTGACCGCCGGCACCGAGGGCCCGATTCTCCTGCACGACCACTACCTGATCGAGAAGCTCGCCCAGTTCAACCGGGAGCGGGTGCCGGAGCGGATCGTGCACGCCAAGGGTGCGGGCGCCTTCGGCGAGCTCGTCGTCACCAATGACGTCAGCCGCTACACCAAGGCGAAGCTGTTCCAGCCGGGTGCGCGGACCGAATCGCTGGCGCGATTCTCCACCGTCGCCGGTGAACAGGGCAGCCCCGACACCTGGCGCGATCCGCGCGGATTCGCGGTCAAGTTCTACACGCCCGACGGTAACTACGATCTGGTCGGCAACAACACCCCGGTGTTCTTCATCAAGGATCCGATCAAGTTTCCCGATTTCATTCGCTCACAGAAGCGCTTGCCGGGCAACGGCCTTCGCGATCACAACATGCAGTGGGACTTCTGGACCCTGCGCCCGGAATCGGCGCATCAGGTGACCTGGCTGATGGGTGACCGCGGCATTCCCAAGACCTACCGGCACATGAACGGCTACGGCTCGCACACCTACCAGTGGATCAACGCCGAGGGTGAACGGTTCTGGGTGAAGTACCACTTCAAGACCGATCAGGGCATCGAATTCCTGACCCAGGCGGAGGCCGACCGGCTGGCCGGGACCGACCCCGACTATCACCGCCAGGATCTGTGGGAAACCATCGAACGCGGTGAATTCCCGAGCTGGACACTGTATGTGCAGATCATGCCGGTGGGCGAGGCGGCGAACTACCGCTTCAACCCGTTCGATCTGACCAAGGTGTGGTCGCACAAGGACTACCCGCTGATCGAGGTCGGCACCTGGACGCTGAACCGCAACCCGCGCAACTATTTCGTCGAGATCGAACAGGCCGCGTTCGAGCCGTCGGCGATCGTGCCGGGTATCGGCTATTCGCCGGACAAGATGCTGCTGGGCCGGGTCTTCGCCTATGCCGACGCCCATCGCTACCGCATCGGCACCAACTACCACCAGCTGCCGCCGAACCGCGCGCGGGCGGCCGAGGTGAACTCCTACTCCAAGGAGGGTGCCATGCGCTACGACTTCAACGCGCCGGAAGTGCCTGTCTACGCGCCGAATTCGTTCGGTGGACCGCATGCCGACGCGGCCGCGGCCCCGGAGGAGGCGGCGTGGAGTTTCGAGCCCGAACAGGTGCGCGCCGGATACGTCCAGCACGCCGAGGACAGCGATTGGGCGCAGCCGGGCACGCTGGTGCGTGAGGTGTTCAACGACGAGCAGCGGGAGCGTTTGGTGGACAACGTGGTCGGGCATGTGCTCGGCGGCGTGCGCGAGCCGGTGCTGAGCCGGGTGTTCGACTACTGGAAGAACGTCGATCCGGAGATCGGCAAGCGCATCGAGGAAGGTGTGCGCGCCGGTCTGAACGGCAACGGCTGAACCTGACGAAAGCTGCGGGCCCGCACCGGACTTCGGTGCGGCCCGTCGTCTGTGATCAGTGCCGCGCGGCGCCGGCCGCTACTGGCACCAGGTGGGGCCCTGGTTCATCAGCATCAGGCGAACGATGGTGCACATGATCGACTGCGTGGACGAGCCGGTGCCGCCGTCGGCGACCGGCTGAGTCGCGGACACGGCGGCGGCCTGCGGCACCGTTTCGGCCTGGGCGGGGGCGAGGGGAAGCAGGACGGCGCCACACACCAGTGCGCCGGCGGTGAGTCGCGAAATCCGAGTCATCGTGAACAGGCCTTCCGTCAGGGGGTTTCGATCCGTGGGATCGGATCCGCTGACTCATCTCCGGGTGTGTGAGAAGTGTTAACCGCGGGCGGGAGCAGGATGTCGACGAGCCGTGCCGCCGTGGTGTGGTCGAGTGGGGCATGGCCGAGCAGGAAGCGGTACCAGAACAGGCCGTAGAGCAGATCCACCAGTAGGTCCGCATCCGTATCGCCGGGCAGTTCGCCCCGGGTGATCGCCCGCTCGAGGATATCGCGCGCGGCGGCGCGGCGGGCTCCGGTGAACTCCTGTAGTAGTTCGGCGAGGTGGGGGTCGCGGGCGGCCTCGCGCACCAGCGCGCGTAGCGCTGGAGCGGTCGAAACCTGTTGGGCCCCGGTGAAAGTGGAATCGGCGACCGCCAGCAGATCGGTGCGCACCGAGCCGGTATCGGGAGTCGGGACCGACCGGCGCGCGCGGTCGAGCAGCGCGTCGAGCAGCACCGCGCCCTTCGACGGCCACCAGCGGTAGATCGTCTGTTTGCCGACCCCGGCCGCGGCCGCGATGGAATCGACCGTGACCGATCCGCCGTCGGAGGCGGCGAGCTGAGCGAGGGCGGCGTCGAGAATCGCGCGACGGGTGGCCTCGTTCCGGCGCCGGCCGGTGTGCGCGCGTTCGGACGACTGCGAATCCGGTTGCCGCGGTGCTGTTCCCATGGACCTACCTCCCAGCGGTGGCGACGCGCGGGAATACCGCACCCGTTACGCTCGTTGTCGAGACTGTCAGTCTCGACAAACTGTACAGGACAGGAACAGTAGCAATGAGCGCTTCCAGCACCGGCATCCCGCGCGTCGTCGTCATGGGCGGTAGTTCCGGAATCGGCGCGGCCACCGCCGCGCTGTTCGCGAACGAGGGTGCCGAGGTCGTGGTCACCGGCCGCAGTCAGGACAAACTCGACGCGGCAGTGGCTCGGCTGGGTGGTAAGACCAGCGGCTACCGGATGGACGCGGCCGATGCCGAGCAGATCGCGGCCTTCTTCGCGCAGTCCGGCCCCATCGACCACCTCGTCGTCGCGGTCAGCGGTTCGGCGGGCAGTGGTCCGTTCGCCGAACTCGATCTCGACCACCTGGCGCAGGGGTTCGACGGCAAGTTCTGGCCGCAGGTGAGAATCGTCAAAGCCGCTCTGCCACATCTGGTTTCGAACGGGTCGATCACCCTGATCACCGCCGCGTCGGCGCATGCGGCCTTCCCCGGCACCGCCGGACTGGCCGCGATCAACGGGGCGCTGAACGCCATGGTGCCTCCGCTGGCGGTCGAACTCGCCCCGCTGCGGGTGAACGCCGTGGCCCCCGGCGTCATCGACACCGAATGGTGGGAGCGGGTGCCGGAGGAACAGCGCCGCACCCTCTTCGACGGCCTCGCCGCCACCACACCCGTCGGGCGCGTAGGGGATCCGGAGGAATTGGCGCGGGCCGTGCACATGATCGCCACCAACGGCTTCGTCAGCGGTGTGGTGCTCGACGTCACCGGCGGGGCGAACCTGCCCACCGGCCGCTGAGGTATCCGCTCGCCGGTGGTCGGTCCGGCGAGGTGCTGCCCGGTGGGGCGCCGTCGGTCAGATCAAGCCCCACCAGTAGATCAGGCAAGCCAGGACGAAGACGACCGCAGTTTCCATACCCCCATCATTCCTCGAGTCGGACACCCGCGCCGCTGCCGAATCGTGATCCGCTCGGCCTGTCACCCCTCGTCGACAGACCGAGCGGAACGCCTCGGTCGCAGCCGGTGGGTGATCCTGCCGCCCCCTCTCGCGGCAGGAGCACCCCCGGTGTCGACGACGACAATGCCGGGGTGCGCTTGCCGCGCCCTTAACGAGCGCTTGTGAAGGGGGCTGGGAAAAACGGGCGGCTCGATCAACCGACGATGACGACGACCAGCCGTCGCTCGGTCTCCTCGATGACTCCGCCGACCTTGCCGGAATCGGCCTCCGGATCGGTCATGGCGGTCGGGCCGCCGAACCAGGTGATGGACCGGCGCGGGTCCAGCTTGTCCAGGACCTGCGGTAGCGAGTAGTCGATCTGCTCGACGCGGACCACGCAGATGTGACAGTCGGCCAGGACGGCGGCATCGCGGCGGCACTGCCCCGGCCCGCCGTCGAGAATCAGGGTGCCGGCGTCGGCTACCGCGCCGGCACATCCGGTGACCACGGCATCGGTGCGTTCGCGATCGAGGATCGACAGCTGCGGCTGATCGTCGAGGACCCGATGCTCGCCCGTCAGTTCCCAGCGCCGCAGCCAATGCTCGGGCAGGCCGTCGGGGGCCAGCGCCGAGCGGGCGCCGTGGGCGCGCAGGGCCGAATCGATCGCACCGGGGATCTCGTCCGCGCCGACCCGATGGACCTGGGCGCCATAATGTTTGAGGCGATCGATGAACAGTTCGACGATCTCGGCCTGGTCCGCGGCCGAGTGCACCGGGGCGTTGCGCTGATAGTTGCGCGGCACCGGCACCATACGTTCGTCATTCGGTAGCGCCTCGAGGGCATCGCGCACGCGGCGCAGGAAATCCTCCCGCGAGGTCACCGTGAATCTCCCGTTCCACTCCTCCGGCTCCTCCCGCCGGATCGTACTTCGCGAACCAGGCTACCGTGCGGTAGGAGATCGCGAGCTCAGCCCACGAATTCCCGGGTTCGCCGGCGCCGGATCAGCGTAACCGCCAGATCGGCCGCGGTGGCCGCCCACACCGCCAGCGCCACCCATGCCTCACCGTGCCCGAAGTCGACCATCCACTGTTCGCCGGTGGCCTTGCCCAGCTCGGCGGTGCCCACGCCGTACATGCCCACGGGAAACACGATGCTCCACAGGCCCGGTTCGTAGCGCAGCCCGAAATGCCGGACCAGATGCCGCCAGATGCCGGCCGCCAGCAGCAGCGGCACCAGCCAGGTGCCGAACGCCCACAGCACCAGCGTCGCCCCCTCGAGCATGGGCCGCACCGTCGCGATCAACGCCACCGCCCGCTGATTCATGATCTGGGTGCCGGCCAGCACACTGATCGCGGTGGCGCCCATGAAGATCCAATACGTCGGCGCGAGACGCTCCGCGGTCAGCGAGGTACCGAACAGGGTGCCCAGCACCACCGCCGCCACGATGCCGTAGAGCACCACGCCGACCGACCAGCACAGCAGCGCCGGCACCGCGAAACGCTGACCCCACGGCTGCGGCAGTGCGGTGGCGGCCACCGCGAGTGATTGGGTACCGACCACCCAGAGGAACCAGGTGCCGTCGGCGCCCGTCACCGCGGTCGGTGCGCCGTGATGCAGCATGAGCAGCGCCGGGATCGCGTACACCAGAACCGCCCACACGACCGTCGCCACCAGCAACAGCGCGAGCGCCGCACCCACCCAGGCGTGCCGGGACAGCCCCGCTGACATCACCCCGGTGGCGGCGACGAAGGCCAGATAGGTGAAGCCGGTCGCGGGATTCACCGCATCGCCGATCACGCGGTCGCGGAAGAATGCGATGCGCAGCAGGGTCGCCACCACGAGCACGGCGTAGGCGATCAGGCCGACGATCAGCAGGGCATTGCCACCCCACTCCCACCCCGCCGCGCCGACGGCCCGCGAGACGATGCCGGTCGCCATGACCGAGGCGAACCACCCCGGACCGAGATCCGCCACGAAACGCATTCGCCGCCCGAACGACTCGCTCACAGCGCGAGTGTTCCACGCAGACGCCGCCGAGCCCCGCATCCACACCGCGCCGTACCGCGATACGGATCGTCGTCCCGCGGTCTGTGGAGACGCGGCTCCGCCTCCATGGGAAGGAAGCTTGCCCGGCAGATCTACGGTGGCCCGGTCCATGACGATCTACTTTCTCAGGCGGCGGTGGCGTTGTGGGTGTTCTCGGCGGTTCGTTCCTCGCGTACCACCAGTAGCCGTTCGCGGTGGTGTTCCTCGTGCAGGTCGCGGCGGCGGGCGTGGAGCAGCTGTTCGAGGGTGATGATGCCGCACAAGCGGTTCGGATCGTCGCGCGCGACCACGGGTGCCGCCGTCACGTGCGCCATCGCGAGGGCGTTGGCCACCTCGCGCAGGGTGTTGTCGGGATGGACCGAGGTCCGGATGTCCAGGGTGGCCGCACCGACCGTTGTGCCGGGGCTGTGCTGCAGGACCTGGCGGGTGGTCACGCCGACCAGTGCTCCGGAACCATCGACCACCGGATAGCGCCCGGCGTAGTGGGTCCGGGGAAGGATCGGGTCGATGAGGTCGTCGGTCCCGAGCACCAGCGGATCGGCGGTCATCACCACGTGGGTGAAGAACGTCTCCAGTGGGTCGGTGGTGTATTCGCGGGTGAGATGCAGGCGGCGGCGGGCGCGGCCACCGCGGCCGCGCCGCCGACCGGAATCGCAAGTGCGGCGATGAGCAGCAGTCTCGGGGTGACCTGGAAATCGCCCAGATGCGTTGCGCGCGAATGCCCGCCGCTCATAACGACCCTGGCCCGGTCGCGGTGACGAAGGGCGTGGTGGCGGCGGCCTGCACCAGATCCCGCGCCGCGACGATCACGCGGTCGCGTGCCTCGGGAGTGAGGCCGTCCAGCAAGGATCCGAAGGCGACCTTCCGCCGCTGCAACACCTGATCGACCACGGCCTGTCCGGCGTGGTGACCTCGATGGTGACGACGCTGCGGTTGTGCGCATCGGTTCCCCGCGCCACGTATCCGCGGGCCTCGAGCCTGTCCGCCAGCCGCGTCACCGACGAAGCGTTGACGCCGAGCGCGGCCGCCAACCGCGACGACGACACCCGGCCCAGGGCCTGCAGGATCAGCAGAAAGCGCATTTGCGGGAAGGTGACGCCGGGTGGTGCGGCGTGAGCGCTGTCCCAGGCGATGGAAACCAGCATCCGGGTCAGCGCTTCGAGTGCCGCGATCTCGGCGGTGGTGCTGTGTTCGGGCGCGGCGTCGGCGGCCGCCGCGTCGGTCTCCTCATGGCCTTGCATTAGACAAGAGTTGCAATGTGCAAATGATGCGTCAAATCGATCGAAGTCGCCGCATCATGTCCGACCTTGAAGGCGATCAGTCGGCGAATCGAATTCCTCTGCGGCACAAGGAAACGTGAGCCTAGGGAGAGATCAAGCGTGGTCGAGGGTGCCGTTGCGGAGGTCGGTGGTGAAGGCGTCCCATTCGGCAGGGGTGAAGACGAGGGCGGGGCCGGTGGGGTTCTTGGAGTCGCGGACTCCGATGTGTCCGGTGGTGAGGAACGCGGTCTCCACGCAGTCCTTGCCGCCCGAACTGCGGCTGGACTTGAACCACTTCGCCCCGGTCAGATCGACGTTCACGCTCGGAACTCCCTTGCTGTGTGCCGCAGAAGACGCTTGCTATCTGCAACGTCAAGTGCCGCTTGCTGGATGACGTTGTACGCCTGACGATACCGTCCCACATCGGCGTTTCGCTCGAGGTACATATCGCCCGCGTAGGACTCGATATAGACCACGGTTGGCGAGATATCGCGGCCCTTCGAGTCTTGACCGAATTCGAGGATCGTGAACGGCCCCGGCGGTGTTCCCAGCGGAAATCCGGCGGCGAACGGTAGGACTCGCACGGTGACGTTGGCGGGCGCGTCGGCGAGATGACGTAGCTGCTCTGCCATGATCGCCGGAGTGCCGACCATCGTCCGCAGAACGGCTTCTTGAATTACCAAATCCACTTTGGCCGGGTTGGTTTTCCGGGTGACGAGCACTTGTCGTCGGCGCTTCAGCTCCATGCGCCGCTCCAATTCGTCCCTTGCAATTCTCGGGAAATAGATCTGATCCAGGAGACGGGCGTAGTTCGGGGTCTGAAGTAGGCCAGGCAGCATGTCCGGGCGAAAGATCGCCAGCTGTCGCGCCGACGATTCCAATCCCACGTACAGGTCGAAGTTCCCCGAAATAACGTCATCGAATGCTTGCCACCAGCTTTTGCCGGTGCTCTGTTTCGCCAGGGCGACCAGGCCGGCGATGACCTCGGGATCGTCGATGTCGTAGATCCCGCACAGTGCCTCCACGTCGAGTACGCGGATGGCCGGCGACTTTCCGGCCTCGAGCCGAGACAGTTTGCTCGCCGACCATTGCATAAGCGGCGCAACGTCTTCCAGCCGCAGGCCGACGCCCAGGCGGGCCTCCTTGAGATACCTTCCCAATTGTCGCCGGGGCAGGGTGGTCGAGCTGTCCTCACCAATGTTCGTCACGGATTCCTCGTTTGCATCGTGAGCGGTCGCCGTTTGCACGAGGAAAGAAATCGGCTACCCCCGTGCGAACCGCTCTGGGCCGTCGCAGAACCTTCGTTGCATATGCATGGCGCTATTGTCCCGCCGGCTCAGTCGGTGGTCTTCTTGAGCCACCCCGATGGCCGGGAAACTCGAATCGGCAAGTCGCACAACCGTTGCCCCCGGATGCGACTACAACCGTGATGATACCGACGAGACATTACCGCGTAGCACCGACGCCGCAAGGTGGTGGCCGAAAATGGCCCCGGCCATCGGGAGTACCAGCAGCCGCGTGTCCGCTGGTGCCCCGACGATGTCCGGAGGTGTTCTCCCGTGCACGGTTTGCGACCGATCATCCACAGCGCCCTGCCGACCATGACCACCGCGCTCGCTCACCGCATCATGCAGGACCATCTCGATTGTCCGATCACGGTGTGCCCCCGCAAATTACAGGCCAAACTGTGGCTCGTCGCGACGGGCGCCCTGCACCCCGCCGACCGCCCGCACTTCGGAATCTGACCGGCCATGACCAATCCGATCTTCCACGGCCCGCTCGCCAACCCGATCTCCCCGGAGCGGATGCACCGCGAGATCCACGCCGACCGCCACGCGGCCTGCACCCCGCAAACCTGCGACATGCTCAGCAGCTGCCGCAACATCCTCACCACCCTCGGCCACGACCCCGACGCCGTGACCACCGCCCAATGCGCCGCCTGCCGCACCGGGCCCACCATGAAAACGCCTCGCTCGCAGGACGTTCCGACGCCACCGTCCACACTCCCCACCGAGTGCCGCGAGCGAGCCTGAGGTGCCTGCGGGGTCCCCTCCCGACCCCGCAGGCCACCGCAACTCCCCACCACCGCAACGCCTCGCGCGTCGTCTCGCCCGACAAGGAACGACGTATGACACCTTCTCTGCCGCAACGCATTCCACGAACACCATCCGCCCCGGCGATCCAAGGCGACCCACACTGGTACGCGGCAATCGCACAAGCCCTACGCGCCACCCCCGCCACCAGCTTCCCCTGCCTGAACGACCTGATACCCCGCCACACCCCAACGTCCGAACCAAACAGACCCCACCCATCCCCAGATGTGAACTAATCGTGCAAACCTCCACGAAAATGCGTGAAAACCGCAAATTCGAGCGAGGTTTGCACGATCAGTACACGCGCCGTCCCCTCGGGAACGCTCACCGTTCACCGTCGACACGATCTCGGCGACAGCCGACCCCGCGGACGACGACGGCCCCGGTTGCGATCGGTGATCACAACCGGGGCCGGTGGAGCGAGGCGAATTATGCGGAGGCGGTGATGAATTCGGCCGCCTTCTCGCCGATCATGTAGCACGGGGCGTTGGTGTTGCCGCCGGTGATGCTCGGCATGATCGAGGCGTCGGCCACGCGCAGGCCCTCGATGCCGCGCACCCGCAGCTGCGGGTCGACGACGGCGCGCTCGTCCACGCCCATCCGGCAGGTGCCGACCGGGTGGTAGACCGAGTGGATCCGCATCGGCAGCTCGCGACGCAGCGCCGTCTCGTCCTGGAAGGCGGGGCCGGGGGAGAACTCTTCGGTGATGTCGCCCGCGATCGCCTTGTTCGCCGCGGCCTCGCGGATCATGCCGATGGCCTCGACCAGGAAGTCCATATCGGCCGGGTCCGAGAGGTAGCCCGGGTCGATCAGCGGCGAGGTCAGCGGATCGGTGGAGGCCAGGCGCAGTTCGCCGCGGCTCTTCGGGTAGATCAGCGTCGGGAAGATCGTCAGCGCTTCCCGCTTGTCCACCATGTGCAGCTTGTCCTCGTCCTGGTTGGGCGTCGGGTAGCTCCACGGCAGGGTGTGGATCTGCATATCCGGGATGTCCTTGGCGAACGAGGTCCGCACGAAGCCCACGGATTCGAAGACCGTACGCCCGAACCAGGAGCTGCCGGGGCTGCGCAGTTCCTTGAGGAAACCGGCCGCGAAATGCGACGGAATGCCACGGTGCAGCGCCTTCTTCGAGATGAAGGTCATCGGGACGAACAGGTGGTCGTGCAGGTTCTGGCCGACCGGCAGATCCGCGTTGACCTCGATGCCGAGGTCGCGCAGGTGCCCGGCGGGGCCGACTCCCGACAGCATCAGGATGTGCGCGGAACCCATCACGCCACCGGAGACCACGACCTCCTTCTCGGCGCGGATGATCCGGCGGCCCTTCTTCTCGATGACCTCGACGCCGATGGCGCGGCCCTTCTCGATCACCACGCGCGCCACGTGCGCCTTGGTGACGACCTTCAGATTCGGATTGGGGCGGTTGGTGATGAAGCCGCGCGAGGAGCTGTAGCGCAGGCCGTCCTTCACGCTCTGCTGGAAGAT
Source organism: Nocardia aobensis NBRC 100429 (assembly GCF_000308375.1). GTDB lineage: Bacteria > Actinomycetota > Actinomycetes > Mycobacteriales > Mycobacteriaceae > Nocardia > Nocardia aobensis. Next base: position 48,909 of record NZ_BAFQ01000010.1, read on the forward strand.
GCTGATGCCCTCTTGGGACTCGCCGTTGTAGTCCTCGATGACCGGGACGCCGAAGGTCTCGGCCGCGGCCTCCATCCACTCCTTGGCGATCGGGGTGAGGTCCTTCTGCCGGGTCACCTCGATGGGGCCGCCGGAACCGCGCAGGTCGCTGGCGCCGTCCTCCCAGTTCTCCAGGCGCTTGTAGGCCGGCAGCACATCCTCGTAGCTCCAGCCCGCACAGCCCTCGGCGGCCCAGGAATCGAAGTTGGCCTTGTTGCCGCGCACGAAGAGCATGCCGTTGACCGAACTCGAACCGCCCAGCACCTTGCCGCGCGTCATCGGCACCCGGCGCTCCGCGGCGTGCTTCTGCGGAATCGAGTACTGCGACCAGGTGACCTGGTGCTTGAGCTGCGGGACGGTGTGAACCGTGGTGATCATGCCCGGGACCGTGACCAACTTGGTGTTGTCCTTGCGGCCGGCCTCGAGCAGGATGACGCTGGCGCCCTGCTCGGCGAGCCGACTAGCGACAGTGGCACCGGAGCTGCCCGCGCCGATGACGATGTAATCGGCTGCGCTGGTGTCGGTCATGTTCGGTTACCTCATCTTCGAAGTGGTAGCGGCTGATCGCGGCAGCGCTCGGCGCGGGAGCGTGCCTCAGCTCACTGTAGAACAAGTTCTAATAATGGTGAAGACGCGCGGTGGGGAAAAATGATGCGCGGGACGCGGTCCGGGAGCGACTTCCTGGCTATGACCAGGGATGTTGTCCACGTCACACTATAGAACAGGTTGCAGTTAGTTCGCCCGTGCAGGGACGCGGCGACGGGTGTGCCGACCCTCGGCACCCCGTCCGTGGACGGGTCCGGCGACGGAAGTCGCGCTCGCACCCGCCGAGATTCGACCTATCATTTCGACTGTGACCGATATTCGTGAAATTCCCGTCCAGACCCTCGCCGGCGAGCCCGCGACCCTGGCCGAACTCGCCGGTGACAAGGCCCTGCTCGTGGTCAACGTCGCCTCGAAATGCGGTCTGACACCGCAATACACCGGACTCGTTGCGCTGCAACAGGCATACGGCTCGCGCGGATTCAGCGTCGTCGGCGTGCCGTGCAACCAGTTCATGGGGCAGGAGCCCGGCACCGCGGAGGAGATCCAGCAGTTCTGCTCGACCACCTACGGCGTGGATTTCCCGTTGCTCGCCAAGGTCGACGTCAACGGTGACGACCGGCATCCGCTGTATCGCGAACTCGTGCAGACCGCCGATGCCGAAGGCGACGCCGGCGATATTCAGTGGAATTTCGAGAAATTCCTCGTCGATCGCGACGGTAAGGTCGTCGGCCGTTTCCGTCCGCGCACCGAACCGCAGGATCCGAATGTGGTCGCCGCCATCGAAGCGGTATTGCCGTAATTTCCGGAATGCGCCGGGAATTACGCGATCAGTCCCGCAGCACCTGCAGGGCCGATTTTTCCAGTCGATCGGCGATTTCGGCGTACGAGGCGTAACCCACCCCGGCGCGCACCAGGGCGCCGGCGTAAAGCAATTCCAGCGTTTCCACCACATCGGGATCGGCATCCGGGCCCAAGGCGTCCAGCAGGCGCCGCCGGATCTCGGTCCCGATGCGGGTGCGCAGATGTGCGACGTCGGGGTCCGTGCCCAGCAGCGCGCTGGTCACCGCGCCCGCCAGTGCGGGTTCGTCGGCGACCAGCATGGCGATCTGCCGCAACACCGCGACCACCCGGGTGGTCCGGTCGGCGCCGGCCTCGGGCTCCGGCGGCGCGTCGGCCGCCAGTCGCCGCCAGAAGACCTCGGCGACCAGGTGTTCCTTGGAGGAGAAATAGGTGTAGGCGGTGGCCGTACCCACTCCGGCGGCCGCGGCCACCATGCGCACGGTGAGGCCGGCGAAGCCTTCGCGCGACAGCACCTCCAGCGCGGCCTTGGTCAGCCGGTCGACGGTATCGGCCTGCTTCTCGGTGAGGCGGCGGCGAGTTGCCTCCATATTCACCGGTGTAGGCTCGGTGGAAATGGGATCGGACACGTGTCTGGATGCTACTGTAGTGAAGCTTCGAAAGCAACTCGCATACCTGTTGCCGGAGTGGATACGGTCGCAAATCACACAATATCGCATCCGCTCGCAAAGTATCGAGAGATGATTTCCGAAAGGTGTTCTTCTGATGACTCGTGCCGATTCGATAATTCCCGCGGAATCCGATATTTCCGCGGATACTCGGCGATTGTTCGAGCTGGCCGAGCAGGCGACGGGCTTCATGCCGGTCGAGGAGGGACGGGCGCTCTACGAGGCCGCGCGGCGTTACGCGGGCGACGGAATAATCGTGGAAATCGGCACCTACTGCGGTAAGTCGGCGATATATCTCGGCGCGGCGGCCCGCGACACCGGCGCCACCGTCTACACCATCGACCATCACCACGGGTCCGAGGAACATCAGCCCGGCTGGGAATATCACGACACCTCGCTGGTCGACCCCGAAACCGGCCGCTTCGACACCTTGACCACGTTCCGCCGCACCATCGTGCGGGCGGAATTGACCGATACCGTGATCGGCGTGGTGGGCCCCTCCGCGACCGTGGCGAAGCACTGGCGCAGCCCGATCCGGCTGCTGTTCATCGACGGCGGACATACCGAGGCCGCGGCCCAGCGGGACTACGACGGCTGGGCGCACTGGGTGGCGGCCGGTGGCGTGCTGGCCATCCACGACGTCTTCCCGGACCCGGCCGACGGCGGGCAGGCCCCGTACCACATCTATCGAAAGGCGTTGGACAGCGGCAATTTCCGCGAGGTCGCGGCCATCGGATCGCTGCGGCTGCTCGAGCGCGGCACGGGATGCGGCGGTAAGGGCTGAAGCGAGGAAGGCTGAGGTGGCCGGGCCGTGTCGCGGCCGCCTCAGCTGGGCGAGCGCACGCAGTCGCAGGTGAGGCCGGTCGCGATATCCGCACTGGGCGCCAGGTCACGGAAGACGCCGTTGCCGCCGGTGGTGCGGGTCAGCGCGTCGGCGGCCAGCACCGCCGCCGCCCCGGTCCAGGTGGTGCGCTCCTCCGGCCAGCGTTTACCGTCGGCGAAAACCAGTCCGGTCCAATAGGATCCGTCGTCCTCGCGCAGGTGCTGGATGCTCGCGAGCAGTCGCAGCGCGCGATCGCGGTCGCCGAGGGTGTCCAGTGCCAATGCCAGTTCACAGGTTTCGGCGCCGGTCACCCACGGGCGATCGGAGACGCAGCGAATGCCGATCTCACCGACCACGAAATCGCTCCAGCGCGAGGCGATCCGGGCATGTCCGGCCTCGCCGCGCAGCGCACCGCCCAACACCGGGTAGTACCAGTCCATCGAATACCGGTCCTTCTCGGCGAAGGATTCCGGATGATGCCGCAGCGCGTGGCCGAGGCGCAGCGCCGCGACCTCCCATTCCGGCTGGGCCAGGCCGAGCAGTTCCGCGATCGCCAGCCCGCAGCCGATGCTGTGGAACATACTCGAGCAGCCGGTGAGCAGCGCCTCGGGCAGGATGCCCTTTTCGGTCCGCAGCCAATAGATCTCGCCGTTGCGGCCCTGCTGCAACGAGATGACGTAATCGATGGCCGCGCGCACGGTCGGCCACATCGTGTCCACGAAGCGCCGATCACCGGTGCAGCGGTAGTGGTGCCAGACACCGGTGGCGATGTAGGCGCAGAAATTGGTGTCGGTGTCGGCGGTCTCGACGACGTCGCCGCGGAACTGCGACGGCCAGGAGCCGTCCGCGCGCTGGGTGTCCGCCGACCAGGCATAGGCGGCGCGCGCGGCATCGTGCAGACCCGCCACCGTCAGCGCCATCGCCGACTCGACGTGGTCCCAGGGGTCGGTGTGCCCGCCCCGGAACCACGGGATCGCGCCGTCGCTGTGCTGTTGTGCGGCAATGGATTCCGCGGTGGCCCGGCACTGCCGGGCGGTGAGGACGCCGGGAATCGAGGGCAGCTCAGCGGCGCGCACCGGACACCGCCGGCTTGGTGAAGTACAGGGCGACGCTCTTGCCGATCACCGGGTCCAGGGCCGATTCGGCGACACGGGTCAGCCACGGCCGTTTCATCATGTCCCACACCAGCATCCGGTGATACAGCTGCACCGGCCGGGCGTCGGGCTTGTCCACCCCGACCAGGCATTTCAGCCACCAGTACGGAGCGTGCAGGGCGTGCGCGTGTTCGCTGTGGATGAATCGCATCCCGCGCGCGGTGACCTTGCCGCGCAGTTCGTCGGCGCGGTAGATGCGCACATGCCCGCCCTCGTTGGCGTGGTATTCGTCCGAGAGCAGCCAGCAGATCCGCTCGGGCAGCCAGCGCGGCACCGTGATCGCCAGGGCCCCACCGGGTTTGAGGATGCGTACCAGTTCGGCGATGGCGCCGTCGTCGGCCGGAATGTGCTCGAGGATCTCGGAGGCGATGACGACGTCGAATTCGCCGTCCTCGAAGGGCAGGGCCAGCGCGTCGCCCTGGACCGTCTCGGCCTGCGCGTAGTCGGGAGCCTCGTCGGCCTCGGCGAGTGCACCGAACATGACCTTCACATCGGCTAGGTCGTCGGCGTTCTGATCGAAGGCGACGATATCGGCGCCGCGCCGGTACGCCTCGAAGGAATGGCGACCCTGTCCGCATCCCACATCGATGACCCGGACGCCCGGCCCGATCCCCAAGCGGTCGAAATCGACGGTCAGCATACGGTCGCCTCCTGTGTATCGGCGGTCAGATCGGTGCCCTGGCGGCGGGCGATGGCGCGTTCGTACACCGAAACCGTCTGGGCTGCCACGGCTTCCCAGCTGAAGACGGTGAGTGCGCGGTGGCGCCCGGCGGCGCCGAGGTCGTCGATGCGACGCGGATTGTCGAGCAGTTTTCCGAGGACGCCGGTCAGTTCGTCCACATTGCCCGGCTCGACCAGTTCGGCACAGTCGGCCGCCACCTCCGGCAGCGCGCCGGCCCGGCTGGCGACCAGGGCGGTGCCACTGGCCAGCGCCTCCACGGCAGGCAGCGAAAAGCCCTCGTACATGGACGGAATGCAGGAGATCTGCGCCGAGGCCAGCAGTTCGGCCAATGCCTCGTCGGACAGTCCGCTCGACACCGTGACGATATCGGAGATGCCCAGTTCGGCGATCAGCTTCTCGGTGGGGCCGTTCGGTTCCAGCTTGGCCACCAACTGCAATTCGACGTCGTGGGTGAGCCGCAACCGCGCGAGCGCCTGCAGCAGGTGGGAGATGCCCTTGAGCGGTTTGTCGGCGCTGGCCACGGCCACGATCCGGCCGGGTACGCGGCGCTCGCGGGGCCGGAACAGTTCGGTGTCGACGCCGAGCGGGACCACCCGTAACTGGGAGGCGTCGACGCCGAAGTCGTCGGCGATATCGGCGGCCGAGGTAGAGGAGACGGTGATCAGATCCGGAATCAGCCGGGCGACGCGCTGCTGCATGCCGAGGAATCCGTACCAGCGGTGGACGAACGCCTTGCGCCGCCACGGGGCGGCCGCCAGATCGACGGCCCGGTCGCGGGTGATCGGGTGGTGGATCGTGGCCACCAGCGGCACCCGCCGGGCGATGTCGAGCAGTCCGGAACCGAGGCACTGGTTGTCGTGCACCACATCGAAATCCGCGGCGCGCGAACGCAACAGCCGGGCCGCGCGCAGGCTGAACGTGCGCGGCTCCGGGAAGCCCGCGGTCCACATCGTGCCCAGTTCCAGCAGGTCGATGCGGTCGCGGATCTCTCCGGGCCGCGGCGTGCGGAACGGGTCGGAATCGCGGTACAGATCCAGGCTCGGCACCTCGGTCAGCCGCACTCGGGGATCGAGCAGTTCCGGGTACGGCTGACCGGAGAAGACCTCGACCTCATGGCCGAGTTCGGCCAGGCCGTGACTCAACTTCCGGACATACACCCCCTGCCCGCCACAGTGGGTCTTGCTGCGGTAGGACAGCAGGGCGATACGCACGTCTTCGGCTCACTTCCTGTTCGGGCGCCAGGTCGCGTAGTGGTTCAGGCGCTCGCGCGCGGTTGTCGATCAGGCGCTCGCGCGCAGGGGCGCGAGCTTGCCGGCCAGGCGGTCGAGATAGGCCAGCACCTCGGCTTCGGACTTGTCCGGCAGTCCGTACAGTACGTCGGTCACCCCGGCGGCGTGCCATTCGGTCAGCCGCTGCGTGTCGGGTTTGCCGTCGAGGGCGACCACCCGCGGGGTGTCCTCGCGACCGGCCTCCTGCCACACCTTGCTCAGCAGTTGCAGGCGTTCCAGCAGCGTGTGGGTCTCGTACGGGGTGGTGATCCAGCCGTCGGCCGAGCGCGCGATCCAGCGGAAACCCTGTTCGGTACCCGCGGTGCCGATCAGCACCGGCACCTTGGACTGCACCGGCTTCGGCCACGCCCAGCTGGGGCCGAACTTCACGAAGTCGCCGTCGTAGCTCGCCTCCTCCTCGGTCCACAGCGCTCGCATGGCCTCGAGGTATTCGCGCAGCACCGTGCGGCGCTTGTTGCCCGGCACGCCGTGGTCGGCGAGTTCGTCGGTGTTCCAGCCGAATCCGGCGCCGACACTGACCCGGCCGCCGGACAGATGGTCCAGCGTGGCGATCGTCTTGGCCAGCGTGATGGGGTCGTGTTCGGTGGGAAGTGCCACCGCCGTGGACAATTCGATGCGTTCGGTGACCGCCGCCGCGGTGGCCAGCGCGACCCACGGGTCGAGGGTGCGCATGTAGCGGTCGTCGGGCAGGCTCTCGTCGCCGGTCAGCGGATGCGCCGCCTCCCGTTTGATCGGGATGTGGGTGTGCTCGGGCACGAAGAACGACTCGAAGCCGCGCTCCTCGGCGGCCGCGGCCGCGACCGCGGGCCGGATGCCGCGGTCGCTGGTGAACAGGACGATGCCGAAACGCATGGGGTTCCTTTCGATTCGGTCGGGCATCAGCTCGATGCCGGACCGTCGTTGGCGGCGGCGCGGCCCGCGCGGCGACCGTAGAAGCTGCCGTCGCCGAGGGAGGTGCCGCTGGCGTAGCCGCCCGCGCAGACGCCGGAGGTGCAGCGGCCCGCGGCGTACAGGCCGGGGATCGGTTCGCCCGTGACGTGGATGACCCGGGAATCCAGATCGGTGCGCAGGCCGCCGAGGGTGAAGCCGGCGGTGAAGTTGCGCATGTCGAATCCGGCCACCGGCGTGCCGATCGGCTTCACCCACTCCGGCTTCTTGCCGAGCAGCGGGTCCGAGCCGGATTCGGCGTGCCGGTTGTAGACCTCGACGGTGGCCTGCAGCGAACCCGCGGGCAGGCCCATATCGCTTTCGAGTTCCTCGACCGTCTCCGCCGCCCAGGTGGGGGGCTGGCGGAAGAAGGGGCTGCTGGTCTCGGTCTTCAGCGCTTCCTCGAGCGCGGCCTCATCGATGATCAGGTAGGCCTGGTTGTCCTGCTGGATCAGCGTGGCCTGGCCGATCCGGCCCGGATAGGTGTCCTCGGCGATGTAGCGCTGTCCCCGGCCGTTGACCAGGATGCCGCGAACCATCATCTGCGGATCGCCGAAGAAGGCGACCTCGGTGGCGTCCATATGCGCCAGTTCGGCGCCGAGCGCCTGGGCGACCCGGATGCCGATGCCGTCGTGTTCCTCGATCGCGGCGGCGGGCCGGCCGATGAGTCGCGGCGCGTAGCCCTCGATCATCCGCTGCTCGTAGGCGAAGCTGCCGGTGGCGAGCACCACGCCGCGACGGGCGCGGACGGTGATCTCCTTGCCGTAGCGCTTGGCCACCACGCCGACGACGCGATTGTCGTCCGCGACCACGAGCCGCTGGATCCGGATGTCGTATTCGGCTCGCACACCGAGGGATTCGGCGGTGTCGGTGAGCGGCTTCATCAGCATGTAGCCGCCACCCTGCTCGCCGATGCGCTTGTTCTGCATCTGCGGCAGATGCCCGCGCGGGGCGGGGGTGGCGATGTCCTTGAACGGCGCGGCGTTCTCACCGCCGGAATACATCAGGCCCTCGTCGTGCGGGGGTTCCCAGCCCGGCTCGCCCCAGAATTCCTCCTTGAACGGAACCCCTTGGGCGACAAGCCAGTTGAAGTGTTCGACGCTGCCCTGGCAGTAATCGTGGATCTTGGCCTCGTCCACGCCGGGCCCGAGGGCGGCCAGCATGAACTTCTCCATGTTCTCCGGGGTGTCGTCGAAACCGAGCGCCTTCTGCAGCGGCGTGCCGCCACCCAGATAGATGAATCCGCCCGACAGGGAGGCCGCACCGCCCCAGCCGCCGGTGCGCTCGAGCACCAGCACGTCGGCGCCGGCCCGGGCGGCCTCGATCGCCGCGGCGACGCCGGCGATGCCGTATCCCGCGATGACCACATCGGCCTCGTAGTCCCAGTCGGTGATATCGGCGGCGGGCTGTGGTCGCACACCCAGGGTGTCGGACATGGTGGGTTCGTTCCTCACTTCTCGGCGGACTTCTTTTCGGCAGCCTTCTTTTCGGCGGCCACGACTTTGCCGACGACGCTGTCGAGCTTGGTCCCGGCGGCCCAGCCGGTGTAGTGGCAGAGGAAGATCGCGATCTCGCGCAGCTGTTCCTCGGTGAGTTCACCGTTGCGGAGGGCCGCGCTGACCTGGATCTCGGTGACGTCCAGATGTCCCTGCGCGGTCAGCGCGCCGAGGAGCAGCAGGCGGCGATCACGCACGGACAGTTCCGGGCGGCTCCAGATATCGGCGAACAGGTGATCCGCCGTCACGGCGAAATGGGCGCCGGGTCCGTCGGATATCTCCCAGCCGTAGACCTCGCTCATCTTGGCCACTCCGCGCGCGCGACGCTGCTCGGGCGTGAGGCCGTCGGTGTCAGCGCTCATTGCTCTCCTCCGAAGTGTCGGTGCGCGCGGCCCGGGAAACTTCGCCGGGCCCGACGCCGAGGCCGTCGCCGAGACCGCTCAAAGCCATTCGGGCGAAGGGCAATTCGACGCCGAGCCGCTCGCCCAGGGCCAGGGCCAGCGACAGATCCTTCTCGCCGAGGTCGCGGGTGTGGGTGAAGATCGAATGCCAGAAGTCGTCCGCGGCGATCGGCTCGGTGGTGTCGCGCAGCATGATCGCGCCCGCACCGCCGGTGATGGCATCCGAATGCCGGACCACCTTGCCCAGGTCGACGATGTTCAGCCCGGCCGCCTCGGCCAGTCGCTGGGCTTCCGCGGTGGCCGTGAACGAGACGAAATGCAGCAGGTTGCGGGCCAGTTTCATCCGGGTGCCGGCGCCGACCTCGCCCGCGTGCACCACCAGTTCGGCCCAGTAGCCGAACGGTTCGCGCACCTTCTCGAAGGCGGCGGCGCTGCCGCCCACCATGACCGCGAGCGACCCCTTCTTCGCCCCCGCGCCGCCACCACTGACCGGGGCGTCGACGAAGTCCACCTCGTGTCCGGCGCAGATGCCGGCGAGTTCGACCGCGGTCCGGTCGCTGATGGTCGAATGCACGGCGATCACCGTGCCGGGGCGCGCGGTGCTCAGCAGTCCGTCCGGACCGGTGACCACGGATCGGACCTGCTCGTCGTTCAGGACGACCACCGAGATCACCCCGGCACGTTCGGCGACCTCGGCCGCCGTCTTCGCCGGTTCGGCGCCGCCGTCGACGAACGGCTGTACGGCCTCCGCCCGGGTGTCGCAGACGATGAGGCCACCGGGGCGGTTCAGCAGCCGCTCGGCCATCGGCGCACCCATATTGCCGAGGCCGATGAAGCCCGCGGCGCTGGTGCTGTCGTTCGTGGACCCGCTCATGGGTACCTTTCGGAGCTGTCTGGACACGTGTACGGAACTATAGGTTCGACTCTGATCTTGGCGCAAGAACTTGTTTCAATTCCGCGGCTGTGCCGAGGGTGTGGAATCGGCGCCGACCACGGCGTGGACGGCCCGCGGCACACTGGTCGAACGACCGCTTCCCGGTGGCAAAAATAGTCGATCCATTGTCGGCCCCCGCTTGCGGTGGTACCGTCCAGACACATGTCCAGCGATGTGTCTTTCGCGCCTGTCCGCGAGGGATATCCCGGCCTGAACTCGTTCTCGAAAACGGGCTGACGGACCACGACGTTCGCGGTCGCCGCAGCCCGGTGACCGCCCGGATCAGGCCACGCCGGAGATCGGCGCCGGCCCTCGACACAGAATGTGAAGGAAGCTGCGATGTCCGGTTTTTCCCGGGACGAACTCGACGAGATGGTCCGCCGCTGGGTGGTCGAGAACGAACGCTGCGAGGCGGCGGGCGACTGGCGGCCGCTGGCCGACATGTACACCGAGGACGCCACCTACGGCTGGAACTACGGCCCGACCCAGGAGTTCATGGCGGTGGGCCGCGAGGAGATCCGCGAACTCGCGCTGGGGCAGGAGATGGACGGCCTCGAGGGCTGGACCTACCCGTACCAGGAATTCGTCGTCGACGAGCGCAGCGGCAACGTGATCGGACTGTGGAAACAGGTCAACGAGAACACCCGCCCCGACGGGAGCCACTACAGCCCGGAGGGCATCGGCGGCAGCTGGTTCCGCTACGGTGGCGACTTCCAATGGTCGTGGCAGCGTGACTTTTTCGACTTCGGCAACGTCTCCGCGCTGTTCGTGGAGATGATCACCGCGAACGCGCTCTCGGAGGGTATGCAGAAGCGGATCGAGCGTTCGGGCGCCGGGCCGCTGCCGGGCTGGTACAAGATCGGCGAGTCGCCGGTCCCGCTGTGGTGAGCTCCATGAGCGCGAGTCGCTTCGCCACACTGAGCCGGGAGCAGCTGGCGGCCCTGGTGCCCGAACTGCTGCTGTGCGGGCATCTCATCGATCGCTCGGGGATGGCGCATTCGATCGGGGCCTTCGGCCGCGACGGGATGGCCGAGGTCGCGATCGAGGAATGGCAACTGGCCAGCCCGATCTACACCCGCCGGATGCGCGCGGCCCTCGACATCCCCGGCGACGGCGTCGTCACCATATTCAAAGGGCTGCAACTGGATATCGGCGCGCCGCCGCAGTTCATGGACTTCCGGTTCCGCGTCGACGACGACCACAACGGCGAGTTCTGGCTCGACCACTGCGGCGCGCTCGCCGACGTCGAGCCGATGGGTGAGGACTACGTGGTGGCCATGTGCCACACCATCGAGGACCCCACCTTCGACGCGACCGCACTGGCCACCAATCCGCACGCGCAGGTGCGCCCGATCCACCGGCCGCCCCGGCAGCCGGCCGATCGAGTGCCGGTGTGCGCGTGGACGGTTCGCATCGATCCCGGCAACGAACCGCCCGCGGTTCCGCGCAATGCGGCGCGCATGGCCGAATTCGCCGCTGTCGATATCGAATTGGCGCCGATCGAAGCCGGCGGCCCGGGGCGGTCGGACTACCGCGGGCCGCTGCTGAGCGATATCGACTTCGCGGATTTCTCGCAGTCGGCGCTGGTCCGGATGGCCGACGAGGTATGCCTGCAGCAGCATCTGCTGAACCTCGGATTCCTGATCGCGGTCGGCGAGCGCGCGGATGCGGAGACCACCGCCGCGATCGCGCGCAAACAGTTCACCGGGATCGCCGGGCTCACCTCCGAACGCCTGCGGGCGCTCCTCGGCCTCGGTACCGGCTTCGAAGACCTCGCTCAGGTCCTGCGCCTGCATCCGGCGTGGAATCCACTGCCCTACGTCGACATGCAGGTCGACGCCTATCACGATTCCGCGATCCTGCGCATCGCGCGCGACAGCCCGGGCGTACGCGACGGCGGCTGGCCGGCCGCGGTCGACGCCGAACATCTGGAGCCGCTGGCCGCCATGGTGCGCGGGGTGAACCCGCGGTTCGACATGCATGCCCGCGAGGGTGACGAGCGTGAACTCGTCGTCGAGATCACCGCCGCCGCAACGCCTTTCCGGGAGTCGCCGGAGGTCGCGATCACTCGGTTCAGCACCGGGGCGGACTTCCACTTCAGCCCCCGGCAGTCGCTGCCGCTGACGGTCGTCTGACCGCCCTCAGTCCCGAACCGCCGCAATCGACGAGAGATCTCAGATATGCCGAACAATTTCGCCGACCTGTTCGAGCACGCCGTGGACGCCATGCCGGATCGGGTGGCGCTGATTCAGGGCGAGCGCCGGGTCACCTATCAGGACCTGGAACGCCGCGCCAATCAGCTCGCCCACCACTTCGCCGCGGTGGGGCTGGGGGAGGGCAGCCACATCGGCTTCCAGATGCACAACAGCATCGAGACGATGGAAACGCTGATCGCCGCCTTCAAGATCCGGGCGGTCCCGATCAACATCAACTACCGCTACGGCGCGGACGAACTGCGCTACGTCTACGACAACGCCGACCTCGAGGCGGTGGTGCACCACCGGTGCTACGCGCAGGTCGTGGATCAGGTGCGTCCGCAGGTGACCACGCTGCGCCATGCCTTCGTCGTCGACGACGATCAGGGCGGTGAGGGCCTTCCCAGCGAATCGACCCCGTACGCCGACGCCTTCGAAAGCACCTCCACCGCACGTGATTTCGGTGAGCGCAGCGCCGACGACCTGTTCATGATGTACACCGGCGGCACCACCGGCATGCCCAAGGGCGTGATGTGGCGCCAAGAGGACATGTGGCGGGTGCTCGGCGGCGGCATCGACTTCTACACGAATGTGCCGGTGGCCGACGAGTTCGAACAGTCCCGGGTCGGATCGCAGAACGACCCGCTGCGCTGGCTACTGCTGCCGCCCCTGATCCACGCCGCGGCGCTGATGCCCACCTTCACCGCGCTGTGGTCGGGCAATACCGTCGTGTACGAGCCGCGCTTCGACGCCGACCGGGTCTGGCAGGTGGTGGCGGCCCAGCGGGTCAACATCGTGGTCATCACCGGTGACGCCATGGCGCGGCCGCTGCTCAACTCCTATCGGCAGGCACCGGTGGACGCCTCCTCGGTGGTCGCGCTGGCCTCCGGTGCGGCGCTGCTGTCGCAGCCGGTGAAGAACGAGATGCTGGAGCTGTTCCCGCATGCGGTGATCACCGATTCGATCGGGTCCTCCGAAACCGGATTCGGTGGCATCGGCGTGGCACAGAAGGACGACGACCCGTCCCGCGGGCCGCGTGTCCAGACCGGACGCGGCGCGGTCGTGGTGAACGAGGAGGGCCGGGAGGTGGCGCCCGGCGAAGAGGGCTGGATGGCCAAGAAGGGCTCGGTGCCCCTCGGCTACTACAAGGACCAGGCCAAGTCCGACAAGCTGTTCAAGACCGTCGACGGCGTCCGCATGGTCATCACCGACGACCGCGCGCGGGTGGAGGCCGACGGCACCATCACCCTGATCGGCCGCGGCAACATGGTGATCAACACCGGCGGCGAGAAGGTGTTCGTCGAAGAGGTGGAGGCCGTCGTCAAGGCCCACGACGGCGTCTACGACGTGGTGGTCATCGGAGTTCCACACGAGCGCTGGGGCCATCAGGTCGCGGCGGTGGTGTCGATCGCCGGCGCCGATCCGCTCGATTTCGCCGACCTCGAGGCGCACGTCCGCAAACACCTCGCCGGATACAAACTGCCGCGCAGCATCTGGGTGGTCGACGCGGTGGGGCGCACACCCAGCGGCAAACCGGACTACCGGTGGGCGAAAGGCCATGCCGAATCCCACCCGCCGACCTACACCGTCGGCTCCTGAATCCTGTCGGGCCCCCGCGCCGGACGTCGCTGTCGCGGCGTTCGGCGCAGCCGTGTCCGGGCGATCTCGGTGAGTGGGATTTCCGGGGCGAGAGGGCCTGCCGAATCAGACTGGAACGTGTTCTACTTGGAGGATGACAGCGGTGCATTCCGTACTCGGTGAAAAAGTCAGGATGCCGGTCGAGATCCGCGACGCCGACGCCTGCGCGGCGACATTTCTCGTCGACGCGGCAGCGGCCCGGGAGATCGTGGCGCCGACCGGACTCGAGCCACTCACGGTCGCCGGACGCGGGGTGTGCTCGCTGGTCTTCGTGCGCTACGTGGACGGCGACCTGGGCCCCTATCACGAATTCGGCCTCACCCTCATGGTGCGCGGCCGGGATCGGGACCTCGGTGTCTACATCCCGTGGCTGCCGGTGAACCAGACCTTCACCTGCGCGGCGGGCCGCGAGATCTGGGGCTTCCCCAAGGAGATCGCCGATATCCGGATCACGCCGGTGCGTCGCGGCAAGCGCTGCGAGGTCCGCATCGACGATCGCCTGGTGGTGGCGATGGAGGTCGGTGGCGGGGTGCCGTCCCCCGGCGGCATGGGCGGCGCGTCGATCGCGGCCTACACCCATATGGACGGCATCCTGCGCCGCACGCCATGGGTGATGAACCCGTCGCAGGTGCGAATGGGGCTGGGCGGCACCAGGATCGAGCTCGGTGATCATCCCGTCGCCGAACAGATGCGCGCCCTGGGGTTGCCCAAGCGCGCACTCTTCAGCAGCCGGATCGGACTGCTGCGCATGACTTTCGAAGACGCGGTGGAGGTTCGATGAGCAAGACGGCAGTGGTGACCGGTGCGGCCAGCGGCATGGGGCGCATGGCGGCCCAGCGGCTGGCGGCCGGGGGCTATCGGGTGGCCGCACTCGACATCAACGAGACCGGCCTGGCCGAGACGGCGCGGCGCTCACCGAATATGAGCACCTACGCCTGCGATGTCGCCGACGAGCAGGCGGTGCGGGCGGTGGTCGACAAGGTGCGCTCCGATCTCGGCCCGATCGAGCACGTCGTGCACGCGGCCGCCCTCTGCCGGGTGGGTTCCGCTCTGACGCACGATGTTTCGGATATGCGCCGGGTGATGGACATCAACTACGGCGGGACGATCAACATCTGCCAGGCCGTCGTGCCGGAGATGAAGCAGGCGGGCCGCGGGACCCTGGTGCTGTTCGCCTCGGTGGCGGGCTGGCTGCCCTCGCCGGGCCTGGCCGCCTACTCGGCCTCCAAATTCGCCGTCGTCTGCTATCACGAAGCGTTGGCGCAGGAGTTGAACGGGACCGGGGTACGGGTGATCTCGATCTGCCCCCCGATCGTGGAAACCCCCCTGCTGGAAGGCATTCGGGCCGCCAACGAGGCGGTGGTCGCCGGTCAGAAGGGCATCACGCCCGACCGGGTGCTGGATGCCGCTGAACGCGCCGTCGCGGACCCGAAGGCGCCGCTGTTCATTTTCCCCGGTCCGGCCAAGCCGCTGTGGCTGGCACGACGTTTCGCCCCGAACTTCCTGCGCAAGCAGGTCACTCGGATGGTGAAGCCCGAACTGTGATGGTGCTGAACTGATCGTGCAAACCTCGGCGAGAAATCGAGTTTTCTCGCAATCTCGCCGAGGTTTGCACGATATGTTCACCCGCCACGCATCCGGTGGACAGCCGGATGCGGTGTCAGCGGCCCTTGAACTCCGGCTTGCGGCGCTCGGCGAAGGCGCGCGGGCCTTCCTTGGCGTCGTCACTGCGGAAGACGGTGAGGCCGAGCTGCGCGTCGATCTTGAATGCCTCGTTCTCGTGCATGCCCTCGGTGTCGCGCATGGTCTTCAGGATCGCCTGCACCGCCAGCGGGCCGTTGGCGTTGATCTTCTCGGCGAGTTCGAGCGCCTTGTCCAGCGCGGTCCCGTCCGGCACCACATGTCCGATCAGGCCGTACTCCTTGGCCTCCGCGGCGGTGATGTGGCGGCCGGTGAGCAGGATGTCGGCGGCGACGGTGTAGGGGATCTGCCGGGGCAGACGTACCGCCGAGCCGCCCATCGGGAACAGGCTCCAGCGTGCTTCGGACACACCGAATTTCGCGCTCTCGCCGGCGACCCGGATGTCGGTGCCCTGCAGAATCTCGGTTCCGCCGGCGATGGCCGCGCCCTCGACGGCGGCGATCAGCGGCTTGGTCAGGCGGCGGCCCTTGAGCAGACCCGGAATGTTGGTCGGGTCGAACGCGCCGCCCGCGCTCATGTTCTTGGCCGGATCCTGTTTGGTCATCGCCTTGAGGTCGGCGCCCGCGCAGAACGCGCCGCCCGCGCCGGTGAGGATGCAGGAGCGGATCTCCGGGTCGTTGTCGACGGTGTCCCAGGCCTGCACCATCAGGTCGAGCATCTCGGCCGACAGCGCATTACGGACGGCCGGGCGGTTCATGGTGACGATCAGGGTCGCGCCGCGTCGCTCCAGCAGCGCGTGCGGTTCCGTGTTGCTACCTGTTTCAGTTGCTGCCCTCGTCATCGCCGACCCACTTTCCTCATGGTATTACTCGCGTTTTGCGGACGAAGTTACCCCGCAACGTTGTACAGAACAATAACGTGTTCTAGTTTGGATGATGGTGACCGCCGTCACGGGCGGCAAGTTATGGAGATCGCTGATGGAGACAACCACGCACAGCGGCGCTGAGGCGACGTCGCACAGCGGCGCCGCGAGCACGCTGCCGCCGCGGATCACGAAGACGCTGATCGACCGCCTCACCGGGCTGATCACCGCGGGCACCGCGGGGGAGAAGCGCGAACCCTACGACATGATCGAGGTGTACACCGGCGCGGTCGTCGGTGAGCTGCCGCAGTCCTCGCCCGAGGACGTCGCCGCGGCGGCCGACAAGGCGCGGGCGGCGCAGCGGGAATGGGCGAACTGGCCGGTCAAGCGCCGGCTGCAGGTCTTCGAGAAGGCCCATGAGCTGATTCTCTCCGAACTCGACACCATCGCGGATCTGATTCAGATCGGCTGCGGCAAGACCCGCCGGATGGCCATCGAGGAATCGTGCGATCCGGTGATGGTGATCAGCCACTACCTCAAACACGCCGAGCGGATCCTCAAACCGATCCGGCGCGGCGGCGCAATGCCCATCATCTCCACCTCCACCGAACAGCATCGGCCCAAGGGCGTCGTCGCGGTGATCGCGCCGTGGAACTTCCCCTTCGCGATCTCGATCTCCGATTCGATCCCGGCCCTCATCGCCGGCAACGGCGTGGTGATCAAACCGGACAACAAGACCGCGCTGTGCACGCTCTACGGCGTCGAACTGCTGCGCAAGGCGGGGCTGCCGCGCGATCTGATCCAGGTCGTCTGCGGTACCGGACCCGACGTCGGCCCGACCCTGATCGACCACAGCGATTTCGTGATGTTCACCGGCTCCACCGCCACCGGCCGCACCATCGGCGAGCGCGCGGGCCGCAACCTGATCAGCTGCAGCCTCGAACTCGGCGGCAAGAATCCGATGATCGTGCTCGAGGACGCCAACCTCGACGAGGTCATCCCGGGCGCGATCTTCGCCGTGTACGGCAACTCCGGTCAGGCGTGTATGCATATCGAGCGCATCTACGTGCACGACCGCGTCCATGACGAGTTCGTGCGCCGATTCGTCGCCGCGGCAGAGGAATTGGGGTCGAAGGCGGGTGCGTCGTACACCGCCGATCCGGAATTCGGTTCACTGGTCTCGGTCGATCACATGCGGCGGGTTGCCGCCCACGTCGACGACGCCGTCGCGAAGGGCGCGACCGTGCTGACCGGCGGCAAGGCCCGCCCGGATATCGGCCCGGCGTTCTACGAGCCCACCGTGTTGACCGGTGTGACCCCCGAGATGGAGCACGCGACCGTCGAAACCTTCGGCCCGGTCGTCACCGTCTACCGCTACACCGACGAGAACGAGGCCGTCCGGCAGGCCAATGCCACCACCTACGGCCTCAACGCCAGCATCTGGAGTACGGATTTCGCTCGGGCCGAGAAGCTCGCCGACCGGCTCGAGGCGGGCAATGTCAACGTCAACGACGGGTTCGTCGCGACCTATTCGGCGAAGATGACGCCCTCGGGTGGCGTGAAGCAGTCCGGCGTCGGCACCCGGCACGGC